>CAYWNY010000079.1:0-16799 GCA_964459765.1 uncultured Hyphomicrobiales bacterium
CGTCCTGCAATCGATATTACCTTGCATCGTGTCGTTTGCCTTCACGCCGCTTCTGTTCGAGCAGCGACCAAACCGTGTCCATATACGGCAGCACCAGCGGCGCTACGCGCTCGAGTTGCTGGCGCACGTCTTTCGGGTCGATAAGATCGAGGTTTAGTCCGCGGCGCAGCGCGTTGTGATGCGCGAGAAGGCGCTCGATCTTGTGATCGAGCGTCGAACCATCGGCCAGGTCCATCAGTCGGATGGCGCGGCGGCCAACTTTGTCTTCATAGGCCGGGCCGATGCCGCGCCGCGTCGTGCCGATCGACATCGCTGTGTTGGCGGTTTCGCGGATGGCATCAAGCTCGCGGTGCAGCGGCAGAATGAGCGTGGTGTTCTCGGCGATGCGGAGATTGTCCGGCGTCACGGCAATGCCTTGGGCGCCGAGCTTGCCGATTTCGTCGATAAGCGCGGTGGGATCGAGCACCACGCCGTTGCCGATGATCGAAAGCTTGCCGGGCCGCACCACTCCGGAGGGAAGGAGCGACAGCTTGTAGGTCGTGCCATCGATCACCAGCGTATGGCCGGCGTTATGCCCGCCCTGAAAGCGGACGACGATGTCGGCCTGTTCGGACAACCAATCGACGATCTTGCCTTTGCCTTCGTCGCCCCACTGGGAGCCGACCACGACAACATTTGCCACGAGGAAATGTCCCCAAGCGCCTTAATACACGCGCATGTTTATTCGGATAGCGGCCGCAGCCGATCCGGATAATGGATGATGGCCCGCGAAGCAAGGCAAACCGCTTCCCGCCGAAATGCCGGGCTGTGATTAAGTTATTGGATTGAAAAGAGTTTTATGGACCGCCGGCATCCGAAGCGGCGCTGCGGCATTGCGCGCGCTGCAAACGCCCAACAGGTGGACCAGGTGCTGTCATGCGATCGGCGCACTGGTGATACCGACCGATCCGCGTTAGCTGCAGGCACGCTCCTCGCGCGCTCTTTACGGGTTCTCGGCGCGGCCGATCCGATTCGAACTTTAAAGGACATGCCTTCCATGCCGGGTATGGAAGTTGACTTGGGCAACCGCCGGCGCGGCGGCCTTTACGATCAGCCCTATTTGTTGTTGTCGCTGACCTCGCTGTTCTGGGCCGGCAACACCGTCTTGGGCCGCTTCCTCGCCGGCCACGTGCCGCCGGTCTCGCTGGCGTTCATCCGCTGGGGAGGTGCCTTCCTCATCGTGCTGCCGTTCGCCCTGCCGTACTTGCTGCGCGACTTGCCGGTCGTCCGCAAACATTTCGGCTTCATGGTGGTGATGGCGGCGACCGGCGTCTCCGCCTACAACACGATGGCCTATTACGGACTGCAATACACCTCCGCCATCAATGGGCTGTTGCTGCAATCCATCGGCCCGTTGTTTGTGGCGCTGTGGACCTTCGTGCTGTTCGGCGAGCGGCTGACGGCCCGCCAGGCGATCGGAATTTGCATTTCGCTCACCGGCGTTTTGGTCATCATTACCCACGGTCAGCTCGCCGTTCTGATCGGCATCGGTTTCAATCGCGGCGACGTGTGGTTTCTGATCGCGCTGGCGATCTACGGCTTTTATAGCGCCCGGCTGCGCAAGCGGCCGCAAATGCATCCGCTGTCCTTTCTGACCGTCACTATGGGCCTCGGCTCGCTCATTCTGGTGCCATTCGTGGCGTGGGAGCTTTCAAGCGGACACCAAATCACCTTCGACGTCACAAGCCTTGTGAGCTTCGCCTATGTCTGCGTGTTTCCGTCCCTGCTCGGTTATTTGTTCCTCAACCGCGGCATCGAACTCATTGGCGCCAATCGCGCCGCGCCGTTCATGCACCTGACCCCGGTGTTCGGCTCGGTGCTGGCGATCGTCTGGCTCGGCGAACGCTTCGAGCTTTACCACGCCGTCGGCTACGCGCTGGTGTTCACCGGCATCACGGTGGCGACGAGGAAGTGACTCTTCTAAAACCTTAGCGGCTTGGCCTGCTGCACCTGCGGCAGCGCGCGCACGGCGGTGAGCACGTCGGGCGGCAATTCGCCGTCGATTTCGATCAGCGCCACCGCGTTGCCGCCGACCTCTTCGCGGCCGACGTGGAAGGTCGCGATGTTGATGCCGGCGTCGCCAAGCGTCGAGGAGAACTTGCCGATGAAGCCCGGCTTGTCGAGATTCGTAATGTAGATCATCGACGGGCCGAATTCGGCGTCCATGCGGATGCCCTTGATGTTGACGATGCGCGGGCGGCCGTCGGCGTAAACCGTGCCGGAGACGTGACGCGACTGGCGGTCGCTCGTGATCGTGAGCGTGATCAGGCTCTCGTAATCGCCGGCGGCTTCGCGGCGGGTTTCCTCGACCACGATGCCGCGCTCCTTAGCGACAATCGGCGCCGAGACGACGTTGATGTCTTGGAGCATGGGGCGCAAAAGCCCGGCGATCGCTGCCGAGGTAAGCGCCCGCGTATTCATCTGTGCGACCACGCCCTCGTAGGTGATCTGCAAACGGCTGATGCCGGTCTCGGTGAGCTGCCCGGAGAACGAGCCGAGCCTTTCGGCAAGTGCGATGAAGGGCTTGAGCTTCGGCGCTTCTTCCGCGGTGATCGAAGGGAAGTTGACGGCGTTCGAGATGGCGCCCCGGATCAGATAATCCGACATCTGCTCGGCGACCTGCAGCGCCACGTTCTCCTGCGCCTCGGTGGTCGCGGCGCCCAGATGCGGCGTGCAGACCACGTTCAGCAGCTTGAACAGCGGCGAATCGGTAGCCGGCTCGGTGACGAACACGTCAAGCGCGGCGCCGGCGATGCGGCCGGCCGAAAGCGCGTCGAATAACGCCGCCTCGTCGATCAAGCCGCCGCGGGCGCAATTGACCAGCCGAAGCGACTTTTTCACGAGCTTGAGCGCATCGGCGCTGATGATGTTCTTGGTCTTGTCGGTGAGCGGCGTGTGGAGCGTGATGAAATCGGCGCGCCGCAGCAAATCCTCGAGCTCGACCTTTTCCACGCCGAGGTCGAGCGCGCGCTCGTCAGAGAGGAACGGATCGTAGGCGATTACCTTCATCTTCATGCCGATCGCGCGGTCGGCGACGATCGAGCCGATGTTGCCGCAGCCGATGACGCCGAGCGTCTTGCCGAAAATCTCGACGCCCAAAAATTTGTTCTTTTCCCATTTGCCGGCGCGGGTCGAGGCGTCGGCCTCGGGGATTTGCCGTGCCAACGCTAGCATCAGCGTAAGCGCATGCTCGGCGGTGGTGATCGAATTGCCGAACGGCGTGTTCATCACGATGATGCCGCGCGCGGTTGCCGCCGGAATGTCGACATTGTCGACGCCGATGCCGGCGCGGCCGATCACTTTCAGGCCGTTGGCCTTTTCCAGAAGCTTGGCGGTGACCTTGGTGGCGGAACGGATCGCCAGCCCATCGAAGCCGTCGATGGCTTGCGCGAGTTTTTCCTTGTCCTTGCCGAGATTGGGCTGGAAATCGACCTCGATGCCGCGATCCTTGAAGATCGCGATCGCGGCGGGCGACAGTGCGTCGGAGATGAGAACTTTGGGAGCCATGGGCTTTCTTCCTTCACCCTCCCCTTGAAGGGGAGGGCGGTGAGAATTACGCGGCCTTCGCCAATGCCTCTTTGGCGTTGGCGTAGGCCCAGTCGAGCCAAAGCGTGAGCGCTTCGAGGTCGGCGCGCTCGACCGTCGAGCCGCACCAGATGCGCAAGCCGGGCGGCGCGTCACGATAGGCGTCGATGTCGTAGGCGACGCCTTCCTTGTCGAGCGCTGCCGCGATGCCCTTGATGAACGCAGCCTGGGCGTCGGCGCTAAGCCGCGTCACCGCCGGATCGACCACCTTGAGGCAAACCGACGTGTTGGAGCGGATCGCCGGATCGGCGGCCAAAAAGTCGATCCAGGCCGAACGCGCGACCCAATCGGCGATGACCTTGGCGTTGCCGTCGGCGCGGGCGCGCAACGCGGCAAGCCCGCCGACCGCTTTCGACCATTCGAGCGCATCCAGGTAATCTTCCACGCACAGCATCGATGGCGTGTTGATGGTTTCGCCGACGAAGATGCCATCGATCAGCTTTCCGCCTTTGGTCATGCGGAAGATTTTTGGCAGCGGCCAGGGCGGCCTGTAGCTCTCGAGCCGCTGAACCGCACGCGGAGAAAGAATGAGCATGCCATGCGCTGCTTCGCCGCCGAGCGCCTTCTGCCAGGAGAAGGTGGCGACGTCGAGCTTGGCCCAATCGAGCGGCTGTGCAAACGCCGCCGAAGTGGCGTCGCAGATGGTCAGACCGGCGCGATCGGCCGTTATCCAATCGGCGTTCGGAACGCGCACGCCCGAGGTGGTGCCGTTCCAGGTGAAGACGACGTCGCTTTGCGGATCGGCTTTGCTCAAGTCGGGCAATTCGCCGTAACCGGCTTTCAGCGCGGTCACGTCTTTGAGCTTGAGCACCTTCACCACGTCGTTGACCCAGCCTTCGCCGAACGATTCCCAGGCGATGACCGTCACCGGACGCGGCCCGAGCAGCGACCACAGCGCCATTTCGACCGCGCCGGTGTCGGAGGCGGGCACGATGCCGATGCGATAATCGGCTGGAATTTGCAGGACTTCGCGCGTCAGTTCGATGGCGCGTTTGAGCTTCGCCTTGCCCGGTTTCGAGCGGTGCGAACGTCCCAGCAGAGCATCGGAGAGGTTTTTTGCGTTCCAGCCGGGGCGTTTAGCGCAAGGGCCGGACGAAAAATGCGGCACGGTCGGCCGCACGGCGGGCTTGGTCGCGGTCATGATCTATCCTTCCAGATAGAAGCCCCTCGTTGGGGAGGGGTGTCCCGCGGTCGCAAATAGGGAAGTGGAGGGGTTACGTCAAGCCGGATGTCGCAAGCCCGACATCCGTTATCTGTCGTTTAGAACTTGAATCCGGCGCCTACGCGGCCGGTGGCAACCGTCAACAGGATGCCGGGCGGCGGATTGAACTGGTCCCATTCAAATTCCGCGCGCAGGAAAACGTTCGGCAGTATCGCCCAATCGACACCGCCGCCGACTGCAAAGCCATACATAATTTCGTTGTTGGCACCGGTGGTGCTGACGATTCGAAGTGCGCTGCAGGGCGCCATAGCGTTGCAAACCGTAACCGAGCCGGAGGTGTATTCCTCGCCGGCAACCGTGGTTGACACCGAGACATTGGCGAGGCCAAAAGCGGCGCCGACAAATCCGTAGGGCAGCAAGTTGCCGACCACATATCCGGCGCGTACGCGCAAGGTCGCAAGATCAATGTTGGTCACCGATCCGCTGCCCGAGAGGTTGACAGTGTAGACGTTGCCGCCCGAATCTGGGCCAACCGTGCGCGCGATCGGCGAGTTCGGCGCGGTCAGCGAAAATGCGGCGCGGTTGAGGTTGGCCTCAAGGCTTAGGACCAAATCCTGCCACTGGGTGCTGTAGCCGACAAAGCCGCCAAAGTTTATGCCGGGGGTGTTGGTGTTGCCGAGCACAGGCCATTGGCTGGGCGAAAACTGTTGCTCCAAAAGAGTCTCGCGCAGGGTGTAAGCGGCCCCCTGCTGTGTGGAATTGGCGAAGTCGGCATAGGCTTCGTCAACGCCGAACTGGCCGCCGAAATAAAAGCCGCTCCACCGCGTGAAAGTCGCCGGGCCTATGGTTTGGACCGGCGCGATCGGTTCCGCGCCGCGCAGCGCGTCGTAGTCGGCGGCGCGCACCGGCGATACCAGCGTGAGCGCAGCGAGCGTGCCGAGCAAATAGCACGTCGCCCGCTGTCTGATGGTTTTGGTGCGCATCGAGCGGCTGGTCTCGACTGCCGCGTCAGCCGCGGCTCGACAGCGGAGGCTGCATCGGCATGTATTGCGGCTGCGGCATGTATTGTGGCGGCGGCATCGGCGCATATTGCTGCACCGGCGCGGCCATGACGGGCTGGGCCATCACCCCCGCTCCGGCATCGGGCAGCAGCAGCCAGCGGAAGCCGACCCGGAAATCCTGCGACGTCATGTCGTGCAGGCTGTAGTACGCGCCGGGGCAGCTTGGCGTGTTCTGACATTGCACGACCGCGGTGACCGGCGATCCGAGATTGAGATAACGCCAGCTCAGATCGATCTTGAGATTGTTGTTGACGTTGTAGGTGACGCCGGCCTGGACGTTCCACGCCAGGCTCAGGGATGAATTGTCGCCGTACGAATAGCCGAAGCCGGCGGTGCCATCGGAGTTGACGCCGGCGTCCTGGACGCCGCTGATGGTGTTGTAGGCTCCGCCGATGCCGGCGCCGATGAACGGCGTCAAACACCACCAGGTGCCGAGATCAAGATAGACGTTGGCCATGAACACGCTGGCCGAATAATTGCCGGTGTTGATGTCGAAGCAGGTGCCGCCGCCGGCGCAAAAATTGGTATAGCTGCCGGTGGTGCGGAAGGCGGCCTTGGTGCGGTATTCACCGGTGACGTCGAAGCGCAGCCAGCTGTTGAATTCATAGCCGACGCCGAAACCGAAGATCGTGGTGTCCTGAATGCTCTGCTGAACGATGGTCCAACTCGCCGGCCAGACGAAGTTCGAGTTTGTCTGCGTGAAGTTGAACGACTGGTAGGTGAGCACGCCGACGCCGATGTCGCCGCGCAGATACCAGGCGCCGAACGGCTGCTCCACAATCATCGGTATGGGCTGCATGGGAATCTGCGGCGGCGGCGGCATCGGCATGTCGGCGGCGCTTGCCATCGTGGCAAAGACCGTGGCCGCCGCCGCGGCGATGAAGCATGTTACGCGGACCATTTGCTTCGTCCTTCTGTCGGCGCAGCCGAGCGAGCGGCGGCGCAGCGCTGGAGCGAGCAAAGGGTGTCAGCAAATGTTTAAGCGGCTCTTAACCTTAACGCTTAACCGTGATTGTTAGGAATTGCCGCGCCGAGTTCCCGGTCGGGGAGCCGTTAAGCAGTTGTTAAGCAAACAAAGCGCGGCCGGTGAAAACGCGCGCGGACCCAAGCATCACTTGTGATCGTCGTCGTCCAGTTCGCCGATGTGATGCTGGGCGTACAGTTCGGCACCGAGCTTGGCGACCAGGTCGAGTTGGGTTTCGAGGAAGTCGATATGCTCTTCCTCGTCGTGCATCAGCTGTTCGAACAAATCGCGCGAGACGTAATCCTTGACGCCGTGGCAATGGGTGGCGGCCTCCTCATAGAGCGCGCGCGCCGACATTTCCGCACGCAGATCGCATTCGAGAACTTCTTTCACGGTCTGGCCGATATGCAGCGGGTCGAGCACCTGCATGTTGGGGAAGCCGTCGAGAAAGATGATGCGGTCGACGAGCTTGTCGGCATGCTCCATTTCTTCGATGGATTCCTTGCGCCATTGCTTGGCGAGCGACTTGTAGCCCCAATTGTCGAGCAGGCGGTAATGCAGCCAATATTGGTTGATCGCGGTGAGTTCGTGCCGGAGCGCCTTGTTGAGATAGTCGATAACGCCTAGCTCGCCGCGCATGTTTAAGCTCCCGCAACCTGCAAAATGAACGATGCGCGGTCCCGCGCCGGTCGATTATAGCCGTTACCGCCGACGCGCACAGCCATGTGGCGGCGATACGATCAGGTTGTCCTCAGGTCGTTGAAAAGCTTAAGAGCGCTGACAGCAGCGGCCGTCGGCCGTCTCGATCGCCTCGTTCATGATGCGGCGAATGGTTCGCGCACAGCGTCCGCATTGGGCGCTGCAGCCGAGACAGCCATAGACCTCGCCGGCGGTGCGCGGCGCCGACTCCTCGACCGACAATGTCGAGCGGACGTCGTGGTCGGTGAGCACATTACAGGAGCAGACGATCATCGCGGGCAGGTCCGAAGCGGCATTAGTCTCAATCGCAACCATCGTTATTTATAGCGGGCTAAAGCCCCTTGCAACGGCAAAAACACCTGTTTGTAGAGATTCTAACCTTGAACCCCCGTCCGCCGGCAAACGTGGCGACTTCCCGCTATCATCGCGCCGCGCGATGTAAAAGTAGGTCAGCTCGGACCGGAATTTATTGACGATAGTCAAAAATGGGTAAGGGGGCGCGGTTTTTGGGCAGCCATCAGGCGGTCACCGCCTCGTCGTCCTCGTCTTCCTCGCGCCGTCGGCGCCTTCGGGGCCGCAGCCGGCACAGCCGTACCGGTACCGCGCAGATATCGTCGAGAAAACCGATAAAACGCTGACCGCGCGCCAACGCCCGGTCGAGCGCCGCCATGGTCCGCGCCTGGCCCTCTTCGTCATCGTCGACCCAGGTGCGCACCACCGAAGCAAACAGCATGGCTAAGCCTTGCGCGCGCACCATCCCGCGCCGGCCGGAGGCCGGAATGCCGGCTGCGGCCAGCATCCAATGCTGCGAGCGCACGGCCAATCCATTGAGCGCCAGCGCCAGCGGCGGATTGCGACGCGCCGATCGCAGTAACGAGCGTATCGCCGCGCGATGCGGCGCCAGCGCATCCAGCCGGCGCATCAAAACGTCGAACAGGCGTTCGCGTTCGGACTCCTCGGCCGTGTCGCTTAGATCCTGCGCCAGCACGGCGCGATCGACTGCTTTCATATGCGCGGCGAAAATCGAAAGCGTGGATGCAAATTCGCCGCGCAAACCGGCAAGCGAGACGCCGGCTGTAGCCGCGACCTCGGCCACGTCGATCTCGTCAAATGGCCGTTCGGCGAGGAGCCCGAGGAAGGCGGCGATAATCTTTTCGCGCCCGGTGGCCGGCGTTGGCGTCGCCTGCGTTTTTCCAGACGTAACGCGCGTGGATTTCCGGGCAGCTTTGCGGGCGGGTTTACGGGCCATGACCAAACTCCTGCACATAGTGACGCAAGCGCGTAACCGTGCGGGATGTTACGCCGCTCGCCGCGCGGTTCCAAGGCGGCGCGATCTATCTCAATCGGCGAGCTTACGCGAGCGTTCGGTCGCTGCGGCGACTGCTTTGCGCATCAGCGGCGATAGCCCGTTCTCGCCCATCAGCACGTCGAGGGCTGCCGCCGTCGTCCCCGCCGGCGAAGTCACATTCTCGCGCAAGGTCGCGGCGTCGAGTTCCGACCGACGTAGCAGCTCGCCCGAACCGGCGACGGTTTCGCGCGCGAGTTTCGCCGCCAGCGGCGGCGGCAGGCCGGCCGCGACGCCGGCCTGCGCCAATGCTTCGGCAAGGAGGAACACATAGGCCGGTCCCGATCCGGACACGGCGGTGACCGCATCCATCAGCTTTTCGTCCTCGATCCATTCGACGGTTCCGGTCGCCGCCAGGAGGCGCTCCGCGAGCTCACGTTGCGCGTCGCTCGCCTGCAGCGGCACCGCAACGGTGATGCCACGGCCGATCGCGGCCGGGGTGTTCGGCATGGCGCGCACGAAGGCGCGTCCGTTGCGCAAGGCGCCGGCGAGAAAATGCAAGGTCCGTCCGGCCATGATCGAGACGACGACGGTCGCGGCGCCGATCATCGGCGCAATCACCGGCATGGCTTCGCCCGCGGTTTGCGGCTTGACCGCGATCACGACCGCGGCGGCATGCGGTGAGCCCGCTGGATTCGGATTGAGCCGCACGCCGGATTGCGCGAGCGCTGCGATCTCGCGTGACGGATTCGGCTCGATCACCGCGACATTGGCGGGCGAAAGACCGGCATGAAGCCAACCGTCGAGCAGCGCGCCACCCATCTTGCCGGCGCCAATGAGCACGAGCAGGCCGGAAAAATCACGCAAATCCGAGCTTGACGCGGTCATGGGTTTCATTCCGGATCGCCCTGCAACGGCAGTCCGGAATCAATAACCACACGCTTCTCAAAAATACAGACCGCTGGCTATGGATCCGGGCCTACTCGCGGAGCTCGGCCAGGGAATGACCGGTAATCAGGCTTGGCCGCTGGTTTCGAACAGCGCAGCGTCCATGGCCTCGCGCGCCGGCTTGCCGGCCCAGACGACGAACTGGAAAGCCGGAAAGTAGCGCTCACTGGCGTCGAGCGCGCTGTTGAGCACCGCCTCGCATTGCTGGCCCGACGCGCTGACGCCGCCAGCGAGCAGAAGCGCATGGCGGAACATCACCACGCCGTTCTGCATCCAGATGTCGAAATGGCCGATCCACAGTTGCTCATTGATCAGCGCAACGAGCTGCTGGACGGTCGCGAGACGCTCGCGCGGAATCCGCATGTCGAAGGCGCACGCCAGATGTAGCGCTTCGATTTCGCCCATCCACGTGAACGAGACCTGGTAATTGGTCCAGCGGCCGGTGACGACCAGGGAGATTTCATCCTCGCTGGCACGCTCGAAAGGCCAGCTGTTGCCGGCGGCCATGTGCTCGACAACGTCGAGGGGATTCGTGCGTAGTTCTCGAGCGAATTCGATAAGCGACATGCCGCCTCCACAGCGCCGGTTGAGTGGAAATGCGCACGCCACTGCCACAGTTCGTCCGGGCTGCGATTTGCCGCAGGTACAACTCATACCTGCGGATTGACTCCAAATTGCGAATCAGCCCGCCCGCACAATATAAACGGCCCGATTCTCCCGCCAAAGCCTTCATTCGCGCCGTCAGCACCCACATCACTCATGAAGTGATTTGCAGCCGGTAGACAATGCAGGACGTATGACAGTCCACAGGCGCGCAACTGCGACAAGTTGACTCGGGGGCGGGAGTCCGGCGCGACGGCCCGGCTGACGAGCTTGTTAATCGAAGAACAGGCTCGACACCGACTCCTCGGCGGCGGTGCGGCTGATGGCCTCGCCGATCAGTGTGGCAATCGAGAGCACGCGGATATTGGGCGACGCCCTGACGTCTTCGGTCGGCTGGATGGAGTCGGTAATCACCAGCTCTTTGAGTCTGGATTTGTTGACGCGGGCGACCGCCCCGCCGGACAGCACGCCGTGGCTGATATAGCCGTACACCGCGCTCGCGCCTTTCTCCAACAGTGCCTCGCCAGCGTTTAAAAGCGTGCCGCCGGAATCCATTATGTCGTCGACCAATATGCAGATGCGGCCGTCGACGTCGCCGATGACGTTAGCCACCTCGGACTCGCCGGGCCGCTCGCGGCGTTTGTCGACGATCGCGAGCGGCGCGTTGATGCGCTTGGCGAGCCCGCGCGCCCGCACCACGCCGCCGACGTCGGGCGACACCACCATCACCTTGTCGAGATCAAAGCGCTGCTTGATGTCCCGCACCATGACCGGCGAGGCGAACAGGTTGTCGGTCGGGATGTCGAAGAAACCCTGGATTTGTCCGGCATGCAGGTCGACCGTGAGCACGCGGTCGACGCCGGCGCGGGTGATGAGGTTGGCGACGAGCTTGGCCGAGATCGGCGTGCGCGGTCCGGGTTTGCGGTCCTGCCGGGCGTAACCGAAATACGGGATCACCGCGGTGATGCGCCGCGCCGACGCGCGCCGCAGCGCGTCGATGATGATCAACAGCTCCATCAAATGGTCGTTGGCCGGATACGACGTAGATTGGATGACGAAGACGTCGGCGCCGCGGACGTTTTCCTGAATCTCGACAAAGATTTCCATGTCGGCGAAACGCCGCACCACGGCTTTGGTCAGCGGCGTTCCAATGTAGGCGCCGATGCCTTCCGCCAGCACCGGATTGGAATTGCCGGCAACGAGCTTGATGGCACCGTTGTTACTTGCCATTAGCTCACCCGCCTCCTCAAGCCCTGCGGCCAAAAAGCAAAGTCCTGATACAAGCCGCGTTCGAGGCTGGCAATATGATTCAAGGCCTTGTCCCCGCGGGAATAGCCGACGGCAAACAGGAGGTTAGCGAGGGAGTGAATGGCGACGAGGAGGTAGCGAATAATAAGTAGCGCGGCTGGGCGGCCGCAGCACTTCCGCTTTATTCGCTATTTGCCGAGCACGATCGCGTTAATGTGTCGGCCGTAATCGGCCTCAGCGCGATGGGTCGCACGGCGGAAGCTGAAAAACCGCGCCGGATCGGCGTAAGTGCAAAGTCCAAGATCTTCGAAATGGCCGATGCCGAGGCGGGCAAGCCGCATGCCGATATAGCCGGCGAGATCGAACTCGGCGTGGCCGGGGCGTGCGGCCGGGCGAAAGAACCGGTCGCAGTCGGAATCCTTGGCGTCGAAGCGCGCCAACAGATCGGGACCGACCTCATAATTGTCCTGGCGGATCATCGGTCCGAGCGCGGCGCGAATGTGGTGGCGCTCGGCGCCGAGCCGCTCCATCGCCTCGACCGTCGCCTCGGCGACGCCGGCCAGCGCGCCGCGCCAGCCGGCGTGCGCCGCGCCGATCACGCGCGCCGCCGGATCGGCAAACAGGATCGGACCGCAATCCGCTGTCGATACTCCGATCGCTAATCCGGGTGCGCGGGTCACGATGGCATCGGCGCGTGGACGTTCATTCATCGACCAGGGCTTCTCGGCGACGACGACTTGCGGCGAATGAACCTGATGGGCGGTAAGGAGACAGTCCGGCTCGACGTTGAGCGCCGCCGCCATGCGCGCGCGGTTCTCGGCAACTAGACCAGCGTCATCGTGCGAGACGACGCCGCCGTTGAGGCTGAGGTATAAGCCTTGCGAGACGCCGCCCTCGCGCGTGAAGAACGCGTGGCGAATGCCGTCGAACGCGAGCGTCGGCGCTTCAATTTTCACGTGTCGCGCCCGCTTTCGGTTTCGAACCCCGGCAGCTGCCCGATCTTAGGATCGGCAAGCGCCAGCACTTTAAACAGCGCTCCCATCCCTCCCGGTCCTGTCGCGGTGAGGCGCGCCATCGCGCGGTCGATCTCGGCCGCCTGGCCGGGCGCGGCGCGTGACTTGAGCGCCGCCGCTCGTTTTTCGATGCCGAGCCGGCGGAGAAAGTCGCGCTGCGAAATCGGGCCGTGGGCCCGCGCGCCGATGATCTCGGCGTTTTGCGCCAAGGCTTCAAAGTCGACATGCGCGGTGAGGTCGGCCTCGCCCGGCGTGCTCATGGGATCGGCATAGGAATGACCGGCAACCGCCTGGAGCGTGTCGCCAAGTCCCTGGCGCGCGTGGCCGTAATCAATGAGCAGCGCGGCGCCGTCGCTGCGCACCCGACGCCCGATTTCGATCGCCACCGTGTCCGGTCGCCATTCGTAGATCGAGCCCTCCGGCGATTGGCGCAGCGGCCGCGGCAGCGTCGCCTCGAAATGCGGCAGCGGGTCGCTGGCGGCGCCGATCGTCAGTTTGTCGCCCACTCCGGTCATGACCACGCGCTCATGCCAGCCGTCGGCCTGCTTGACCGCTTGGTGTACCGGCAACGCATCGATGAACTCGTTGGCTACGATGATGACCGGTCCGGACGGAACTTCGGTCAGCGCATCGTGCCACACCATCGGCACGTCGACCGCTTCAAAGCGCTCGCGCTGCATCCTTCGCAGCTTCGTGCTGACTTCTACGAGATGCAGCACGATCGCCGCGTGGAAGGCTTTCACTACCTTGGCCGCGCGCAGCGCGTCGAGCATCAGCGTGCCGCGGCCGGGACCGAGTTCGACTACGCGCACGTTTTCCGGCGCGCCCATCTGCTGCCACACCGTCGCCATCCATAGCCCGACGAGCTCGCCGAACATTTGATTGATTTCCGGCGCGGTGATGAAATCGCCGGCCGCGCCGATCGGATCGCGGGCGATGTAATAGCCGTATTGCGGATGAGTGAGGCAAAGCCGCATGTATTCGGCAATCGGCATCGGCCCCGCCACGGCGATCAGGCGGCGAATTTCGGTTTCGAGCGGCGAGCGTTGCTCAGCCATCTTGCGCCATCGGGCGGCGCCGCAAGATCAGCACCATGCCGACGATGCCGGCAACGATCAGCGGAATCGAGAGCAGCATTCCCGTCGTCAATCCGCCCCAGAGAAAACCGAGCTGCGGATCGGGCTCGCGGAAAAATTCGCAAATGGTGCGGGCGATGCCGTAACCGAGCGAGGCGGCGCTGGTGACGAGACCCGGCCGCTTGAGTGCGCCACGCTGCACGAGCACGCCGAGTACGAGCAACAGCACGAGGCCCTCAAGCGTCGCTTCGTAAAGCTGGCTCGGATGCCGCGGTATCGGTCCGCCGCTCGGAAATATGATGGCCCACGGCACGTCGGTCGGGCGGCCCCATAATTCGCCGTTGATGAAGTTGGCGAGCCGCACCAGAAAAATGCCGATCGGCGCCACAGCCGTTGTGAGGTCGCCGAGCGAGAGCGTCGGAATACCGCACCGGTGGGTATACACGACGATGGCGACGATGACGCCGATGACGCCGCCGTGAAACGACATGCCGCCGCTCCACAATTCGAAAACTTCGATCGGGTGGGTGGCAAAATGCGGAAGATTATAGAACAGTACATAGCCGATGCGCCCGCCGAGGATGATGCCTAGCGTCGCCCAAACGACGAAGTCGTCGAACTGGGCGACGGTCAACGGCGCCGGTCCGCCCCACAGTCGCGGCGAAGCGATGATGGCGCGCGCATAGAACCAACCGCCGATGATGCCGACGATGTAGCCGAGCGCGTACCAGCGCGCGGCGAACGGCCCGATATGAACCAGCACCGGATCGATCGCGGGAAAGGGCAAAACCGGAAGGATGAACATCGGCGACTCTTGCGATAGCGTCGCACCATTGCCATTGTGTGTAAGTATGGCAAGCACGCTCAAAACAGGCGCTGGTGAGCGCGGTTTGGCGGCCCAGGAAGGAGGCGACAATGGTGCAAACGACGAATCGCTTCTTCGATGAGATGGCGCGGATGATGAATGACGCGGCCGGCGTCGCTCAAGGCGTGCGGCGCGAATTCGAGACGCTGTTTCGGGGCCAAGCGGAGCGCATCCTGCGCGACCTTGCCGTAGTCCAGCGCGAAGAGTTCGACGCGGTCAAGGACATGGCGCGCCTCGCGCGGGAAGAAAACGAAGCGCTCAAAGCGCGTATTGCGGTGCTGGAAGCAAAGCTTGGCGGCGCCGATGCGCCAAGCGGGACGGCGGGCGACGGGGCTTAATCCGCAGCGTTAATAGCGCTGAAGCCTTAGGCCGGTTGGTTTCGGCCTTCCTTGTATTTGCGCGAGCGCGCCGCTATAAGCGCGCCACCGCGGCCCACCGCACCCCTGGAGGCTGTCGCGGAAATCCAAGCTCAATTCAAGGGTTTAAGGAACGAGGACAATCATGGCGACCGTCAATGCGATCAAGGCGACGGCGCGGTCACGAGGCGGCAAGGGGGCCGCTCGGGCAGAACGCCGCGCCGGCCGGGTACCGGGAATCATCTATGGCGACGGCAAACCGCCGCTGCCGGTTTCGCTCGACCACAACGATCTGAAGCTGCGGATCTTTGCCGGGCATTTTCTCACCACCGTTCACGACATCGAAATTGAGGGCGTGAAGCATCGCGTCATTCCGCGCGACTTCCAGCTCGACGTCGTGCACGACATCCCGCTACATGTGGACTTCATGCGGCTCGGCGAGGGCGCGACCATCCGCGTCAACATCCCGATCCGGGTCAAGAACGCCGACCAGTCGCCCGGCGTCAAACGCGGCGGCACCGTCTCGATCGTCGCCCATACCGTCGAAGTGCGCTGTCGCGCGGATGCCATTCCGACCGGCATCGACGTCGATGTCAGCGGCCTCGACATCAATCATTCCAGGCATCTGAGCGACATCACGCTGCCGGAAGGCGTGCGTGCCGTCGCCGGCCGCGACGTCACGCTGGTCACGGTCGTGCCGCCATCGGGCTATGCGGAAGAACTCAAAGCGGCGGCCGAGGCTGCTGCAGCGGCCGCTGCTGCGGCTGCTGCCGCGGCGACAGCTCCCGCGGCAGGTGCTCCGGGCGCGGCTCCGGGTGCTGCGACTGCGGGCGGCGGCGCAGCTCCCGGCAGTGGCGGCGCTGCGCCGGCTGGTGGAGCGGCGCAGAAGAAGTAACGCCGGCCGCCAATCGGGACGACACCGATGCTGCTCCTGGTCGGGCTCGGAAATCCGGGAGCGGAATACGCCACGACGCGTCACAACGTCGGCTTCATGGCGGTACAGGCGATCGCGCAGCGCCACGGCATCGGGCCGTGGCGCCGGCGTTTTGCGGGCCTCGCCTGCGAGGGGTCGATCGGCGGCGAGCGCGTGCTTTTGCTCCTGCCCGGCACCTATATGAACGAATCCGGCCGCGCCGTCGGCGAGGCGATGCAATTCCACAAGATGTCGCTTGATCAGGTCACGGTATTTCACGACGAGGTCGAACTGCATCCCGCTTATGTGCGGGTCAAAATCGGCGGTGGTAATGCCGGCCATAACGGATTGCGGTCGATTACAGGACATGTCGGTAACGATTATCGCAGGGTGGATATCGGCATTGGCCGTCCAAGGCCTGGAGAAACGGTCGAACACTACGCCTTGAGGGATTTTGAAAGGGGCGAGCAGGGCTGGTTAGCGGCTCTACTCGCGGTCATTGGGGATGATGTGGACGTGCTGGTGCGGGGCGAAAACGAACCTTTCGAAAAACGCGTTCGTGACGGATTGATCGAAAAAGGGTTTGGCGAAATGTTGCGGCACACAAGTTCACGTCCGAAGAGGATCAAAGACAACGGTGGTCCGCCCACCAACAGGTGATTTCATTCCATGGGTTTCAAATGCGGCATCGTCGGCTTGCCGAATGTCGGCAAGTCGACGCTCTTTAACGCGCTGACCGAAACGGCGGCGGCGCAGGCGGCGAATTATCCGTTCTGCACCATCGAGCCGAATGTCGGCGAGGTGGCGGTGCCCGATCCACGGCTGGAAAAGCTCGTGGCACTAGCGAAGTCGGCCGTCATCGTGCCGACGCGCCTGACCTTCGTCGATATCGCAGGCCTCGTTCGCGGCGCCTCGAAGGGCGAGGGCCTCGGCAACCAGTTCCTCGCCAACATCCGCGAGGTCGACGCCATCGCGCATGTGG
>CAYWNY010000080.1:0-16603 GCA_964459765.1 uncultured Hyphomicrobiales bacterium
AGCCGCTCGGCGACCGGAATGACGATCTGCGCGGTCTGGGTCTGCTTCTCGCCGGCTTTTTTCAGCAGCTCCTCGTAGCGTTCGTAGCGGGCCTTGGACTTGGCCTGGCGCGCGCGCGGCGAAGCTGAAATCCATTCCTGCTCGCGCGCCAGCGTCCGCTGCCGCGCTTCCTCTTCGCGGCCCTCCTGCGCGAGCCGCTTCTGCTTCTGCACCAGCCACGCCGAATAATTGCCCTCGTAGGGAATGCCGCGGCCGCGATCAAGTTCGAGGATCCAGCCGGTGACGTTGTCGAGGAAGTAGCGGTCGTGGGTGACGATGAGGATCGCGCCCGGATAATTGCGCAGATGCCCCTCAAGCCACATCACCGATTCGGCGTCGAGGTGGTTGGTCGGCTCGTCGAGCAGGAGAAGCTCCGGTTGCTCCAGGAGCAGCCGGCACAGCGCCACCCGCCGCCGCTCGCCGCCGGACAACGTGGCCACCTCGGCGTCGTCCGGCGGACAGCGCAGCGCTTCCATGGCCAGATCGACTTTGGAATCGAGGTCCCACAGCCCCTTGGCCTCGATCTCGTCCTGGAGCTTGGTCATCTCGTCGGCGGTTTCGTCGGAGTAATTGAGCGCCAATTCGTTATAGCGGTCGAGGATCGCCCGCTGCGGCGCCACCCCTTCCATGACGTTCTCGCGTAGCGACTTGGTCGCGTCGAGTTGCGGTTCCTGCGGCAGGTAGCCGACGCGGGCGCCATCGGCCACCCAGGCCTCGCCGCTATATTCGGTATCGAGGCCGGCCATGATGCGCAGCAGCGTCGATTTGCCTGAGCCATTGACGCCAAGGACCCCGATCTTGGCATCGGGGTAGAACTGCAGATGGACGTTCTCCAAGACCTTGCGGTTGCCCGGATAGGACTTGGAGACGCCCTGCATGTGATAGATGAATTGACGAGCCATTATGGTCTTTTGCGTGTGGGCGTTAAGCGCCCGGCCTTCGGGTGAAAAGGGTTTGCGGCCGATCGGCGGGAATGCGCTGCTGATTTAACGAGCGCGGCACGCCCCCGCAAGGCCGCACGTTTTAGTCTCCATAAAGCCTGACCGTCTTTGCGCGGCCTCTTCGTCCAAGCGGCAGCCGCGACTTCGCGATATTCGTACTAATTTTTAATGATTTTTCGCTGAAAATTGCACGCAAGCAGCTTCGAAACCGGAACCCGGCTCAGCGCCTGCCGAAAAGCGCAACCGGGAAGCCAAAAGCGCCTCAGTCGACAAGGCTGCCGGAGCGTTTGATGTGGCACGACATCGCGATCGTGGTTCGAGACCTGCGGCGCGCCTTTGGCGGCGCCGTCGATCCGTACCGGCCCGAATTACATTATATGCGGGGGCCGGGGCCTAAGTGTCAGGCCGCCCGGGCACCGCGGTCCGCCGAGCATCTCGCCGACGCCGCCGGCCTCGACGACATCGCCAAGGCCGCCGCATAATCGCTGGCCCCTTTGCGGCCGCCAACAGGTTTCCCCTTTACCGAACGCCGGACGGGACAATTCGCCTGCCGCGGCTGTAGGCTTTAGCGTTGCGCCGGCAGCGCGCCGGAAACAGGAGCCTCAATGCCGCTGCGTTGCGCCATTCTCGACGACTATCAAAACGTCGCCTTGTCGATGGCCGACAGGTCGAAGCTTGACGCCGAGATCGAAATCACGGTCTTCAACGAGCATCTCGGCTCCGCCGATAAGGTCATTGCCGCGCTCAAGGGCTTTGCGATTGTTTGCGCCATGCGCGAGCGCACCGCGTTCCCGCGCGCGGTTATCGAGGCGCTGCCGGAGCTTAAACTTTTGATCACGACCGGCATACGCAACGCCTCGATCGATCTCGCCGCCGCCAAGGCCAACAACGTGGTGGTGTGCGGCACGCCGGGCTTCGGCAATGGCACCGCGGCGATCGCGACCGGACTGATGCTCGAACTTGCCCGCCACATTGGCCACGAGAACGCGCGGCTGAAAACCGGCGCCGCCTGGCAAACGACCATCGGGCTTGATCTAGAGGACATGACGCTCGGGCTGCTCGGCCTCGGCAGGCTCGGCTCGCGCATGGCTGAAATCGGCCGGGCGTTCAAAATGAACGTCATCGCCTGGAGCCAGAATCTCAACCCGGATAAATGCCGCGAGGCCGGCGTCGATTATGTCGGCCGCGACGATTTGTTCCGCCGCGCCGATTTTCTCTCGATCCACCTCCAATTGTCGGATCGCACCCGCGGTCTGATCGGAGCCAGCGAGCTCGCGCTGATGAAGAAGAGCGCGTACCTCATCAATACGTCGCGCGGGCCGATCGTCTACGAGGCGGCGCTGATCGCGGCGTTGCGAGGAAAACGGATCGCTGGCGCCGGCCTCGACGTCTTCGACGTCGAGCCGCTGCCGATCGATCATCCCTTTCGCAAACTCGATAACGTCGTGCTGACGCCGCACCTCGGCTATGTCACCGCACAGAATTACCGGGCCTACTTTGCCGGCATGGTCGACGACATTCGCGGATTTTTGGACGGCAAGCCGGTGCGCGTGCTGACGTAAAACACTTCCGCCTCAGCCATGACGTAACTTCAGCACTAGAATGGTCGCCGTCATGGCGAACGTGACGATGCTTGAGCCGATGAGCGGGCCGTCGACGATCGCCAGCCCGTAGACGAGCCACAACAGCACGCCGATCGTACACAGCGTCGTGCCGGACAGCGAAATAGCGCGCGTTTCGCGCTCGCGGATGATTTTGACCGCTTGCGGCACCCAACACACGGTTGTCAGCAGCGCGCCGCCGGCTCCGATCGCATCAACGACCATTGGGGCCATCATTTTTATTCCCGTTCCAGCTTTCGATTCCGACATAGCCGTGACACGCGTCCTACGCATGCATCGGCAAAAGTTAACGGCGCTCGAATCATTTCGATTTTAGCGACGCCCGGATGTGCGCAAGATGACAGTTGCATCTTCGCGATGACGAACGCGTACAAATACTTAGCGGGAAAAAACTTTCAGCTCCGGCAAACAAACAATGTCATCTGATCGTCACGCACGAATCGTAGAATCATCAAGGCGTTGGGTTAGTTTGTCACCGGGATGTTTGCGTAGCTTAAGCGGTGCGCATCCCCGATAGAGTCACCAACGCCCCGCGGAAATAACAATGAACGTCTCCGAGCACACCGCACGAGTCTTCGACACCGACCTTATCAAGCTCACTCAGTTGGTCGCGCAGATGGGCGGCCTGGCCCAGAAGCAGGTCACCGATTCAATCGATGCGCTGACGCGCCGCGATGTCGGGTTGGCGCGGCAGGTTATCGCGGGCGACGCTGCCGTCGACATGCTGCAGCGCCAGATCGAAGAGAAGGCGATCGCGACCATTGCGCTGCGGCAGCCGATGGCGATCGATCTGCGCGCGCTGGTGGCGATGCTGCGCATCGCCACCGATCTGGAACGCGTCGGCGATCTCGCCAAGAACATCGGCAAGCGCGTGCTCGCGGTCAGCGGCGATAATTCGCAGCGCGCGCTGATGCGCGGGCTCAAACACATGGCGACGTTGGTGGTCACCCAGCTTGCCGCCGTCCTCGACAGCTTCGTCGATCGCAATCCGAACAAGGCGCTCCAGGTCTGGAAGGCCGACAAGGAAGTCGACGCGCTGTACGTTTCTTTGTTCCGCGAATTGCTCACCTATTCCATGGAAGATCCGGGCACGATCTCCATGTGCATCCACCATCTGTTCTGCGCCAAGAACATCGAGCGCATCGGCGACCACGCCACCAACATCGCCGAGGCGGTGCATTATATGGTCGAGGGCCAGGCCATCGCCGGCGAACGGCCGAAGGCCGACACCTCGATCTATGTCGGCGATACCTTCGAACTCGCTACCCACGTGCCGGCTTAAATTCGTTTCGTCATTCCGAGCGAACTCGTTCTCGCGGCGCGTATGCGTCCGAGCTTTGCGACCACGGACCGAAACCAAGACCACAAAGCCACGGCAAAAAATGGGAGGCGGAGCGCCGGTAAGGCGCATCCAACCAATGAGCCGTGCATTATCGGAGCACGGCGGCGGGCATTATCGGAGCCCGCCTCGCCTTCCGGCGCTCCACCGCGGCTCTTGTCGAAGCCCCGAAGGACTTCGCCCGCGAGCGGATTCCTGCCCGCAAGCACCGCACTCGCTCCATCCAACGGCTGTCACCGGTAGACGTCCCTGAAGTGAGCGAGATTCTTTCGCTTGTATCCGAAACGGGGACGCTTATCAACAAAAAGGCGACGCCAGCACGGCACAGTCCGCCGGCTTGAGGACCTCCCCCGCACGGCAGCGGCGTAGTATGGTCCGGTGAAATCTGGCGCGAGGGCGCGGATGAAGCGGGACAGCAAAGCCGGCAAGACGCGCGCGAAGGCGGCGCGCGGCAAGGTCGCCGTCAAGCGCGAACAGACGGCGCGGGCCTCCGCCAAGACTGCGCCCTCCCCGAAAGCTGTCCCCTCCCCGTCCTCCGATCTCCGACGCGAATTCAAGGACGCGCGCGAGCAGCTCGCTGCCACCTCGGAAGTCATGCATCTGATGAGCGGATCGCACGGCGATCTTGCGCGCGTCTTCAAGACCATCCTGGCCAAAGCCACGCGCCTTACCCAAGCCAATTTCGGTATTCTGACGCTGCGCGAAGGCGACGGCTTCCGCCTCGTCGCAACACACAACGCGCCACGGGCCTTTGCCGAGCTGCGCAGGCGCGAGCCCGTTATTCGGCCGGCGCCGCTGATCCGCGTGGCGGCGACCAAGCAGCCTCGTCACATCCCGGACTTCACCGAGAATCGGGCCTTCAAGCAGGGCGAGCGCGAAGCGGTGGAGTTTTTTGAGCTCACCGGGGTTCGCAGCCTGATCATCGTGCCGATGCTCAAGGACGAGCGGGTCGTCGGTACGGTCGCCACCTATCGGCGTGAAGTGCGGCCGTTCAGCGACCGACAGATCGAACTCCTCAAGACCTTCGCCGCCCAAGCTGTCATCGCCATCGAGAACACCCGGCTCCTCAAAGAGCTGCGCGAATCGCTGGAAGGACAGACCGCCACCTCGGACATTCTGCGCGCCATCGCGTCCGCACCCGGCGACGTCGAAGGTTCGCTCCGCAAAATCGCCGAAACCACCGCGCGGCAGTTCTATGCCGCCGGCGTCTCCATCCGTATCGCCGAGGGTGACGCGTTCAAATTGTGGGTCGGTGTCGGCCAAGGCGCGGAGCAGATGAACACCGATCTCTACGCCGACCCGGCAAAACGTCCGACGGTTGGCGGCCGCAACGTGCCGGGCACGGTGGTTCGTGAAAATCGGCAAGTCCATTTCCCAGATCTCGACGAGCTCGATCCCGAAAAGGCCAATTGGCCGGGCATCAAGGTCGCGCGCGCCAACGGCATTCGTACCATCGTCGGCACGCCGCTGCGGACCAAGGGCCGCGCCATCGGCGCGCTCGTCGTTTACCGCAACGTGCTGCAGCCGTTCGAGCCGGCCGAGCTGCAACTGCTGCAAAGCTTCGCCGACCAGGCGGTGATCGCCATCGAAAACGCGCGGCTGCTCACCGAGCTGCGCGAGTCGCTGGAGCAGCAGACCGCGACCTCGGAGGTGCTGCAGGTCATCTCCAGCTCGCCGGGCGACCTCAAACCGGTGTTTGCCAAGATGCTGGAGAATGCCGCACGGATTTGCGGCGCCAGTTTCGGCAACATCTATCGCTGGGACGGCGAGGCTTTGCACCTCGTCGCGTCACATAACCTGCCGCCGGGATATGAGAAGATTCGCGGCAGCAAACCGTTCCGCCCGAGTCCCGACAGCCCAACCGGCCGCATGATCGTGACCAAATCGGTCACCCAGATCGACGATTTATCGGCCCATCGCGGCTACCGGGCGCGCGATCCGCTGTTCGTCGAAGGCGTCGAAGTCGGCGGCATCCGCACGTTGCTCTCCGTCCCGATGCTCAAGGACGGCGAACTTGTCGGCGCGATTACGCTTTATCGCAAGGAAGTTCGCCCGTTCGCCGACAAGCAGATCGCGCTGGTCGCAAACTTTGCCGCCCAAGCCGTCATCGCTATCGAAAATACGCGGTTGCTCTCCGAGTTGCGCGAGTCGCTGGAGCAGCAGACGGCAACCGCTGACATACTGGGCGTGATCAACGCGTCTCGTGGCGACCTTCAGCCGGTGTTTGAGGCGATGGTGGAAAAGGCGCGTCGGTTGTGCGACGCGGATGCCGGACATCTCGCACTTCCGGTCGGTGACGATTATCGAAGCGTCGCGGTCGCCGCGATGTCGCCGGAGATGGCGGCGCTGATCCAGGCACGGTCCTATGCGCCCGGGCGAGGGACGGCGATCGGCCGGGCTCTCGTGGAACGCCGGCCGGTCCAGATAGCGGACATTGGCGCCGACGAAGAACACGCCGCCCGGCAGGCCGCGTCTCAGGGCTTCATCAGGACCATCCTGGGCGTGCCTCTGCTCCGGCAAGGTGAACCCATCGGCGCGTTCGGGCTTTCGCGCCGGCGTGTGGAGGCGTTTACCGATCGCCAGATCGACTTGGTGCGCACCTTCGCCGATCAAGCGGTGATCGCCATCGAGAACGCACGGCTGTTCGAGGCGGAGCAACAGCGCACCGCCGAGCTCACGGAATCGCTGGAGCAGCAGACGGCGACTTCGGAGGTGCTTCAAGTCATTTCAAGTTCGCCCGGCGATCTTGACCCGGTGTTTGCGACCATGCTGGAGAACGCAATCAGAATCTGTCAGGCGCAATTCGGCGTCCTGTCGTTGCGCGAAGGCACCGCGTTTCGCGTGGTCGCAATGCACAATCCGCCGCCTGCCTATGCCGAGTTGCGGCGTCGCGAACCGACCTGGACGCCGACCGGCCTGATGGGGCGTATCGCGGCGCAGGCAGTCGCCACCAGACAAGCGGCACAGGTGCTCGATCTCGCCACGTACAGCAGCGACGACCCGCTGATCCGCCTCTTCGCCACCACGACAGGCGCGCGCAGCCTGATCCTGGTGCCGCTCTTGAAGGAAAGCGAAGTGATCGGCTTGTCGGCGATCTATCGTCAGGAGGTCCGGCCCTTCAGCGACAAGCAGGTCGAACTGCTGACGAATTTTGCCGCGCAAGCCGTCATTGCCATCGAGAATACGCGGCTGCTCACCGAACTGCGCGAGTCGCTGGAGCAGCAGACGGCGACGTCGAAAGTTCTCGAGGTCATCAGCCGGTCTAAATTCGAACTGCAGCCTATCCTGCAGAGTGTTGTCGACACCGCAGCGCGGCTCTGCCGGGCGGAAGCAGCCGTGATCTTTCGGTTGGACAGCGGGCTCTACCGCTTCGCGGCCGGTTACAGTCTCGATCCAGCCTATCTGGAAATCGAGCGACAAAATCCAATCGCGCCGGGCCACGGAACGATCGTCGGCCTTGCCGCCATGAACCGGCAGGTCGTGCGGATCGACGACGCTTGGAGCGATCCGCTTTATGCGAAAAAGCAGGATGCTGAAATCGGAGCGGTTCGCTCGATGATCGGCGTGCCACTCATGCGCGAGGGCGAACCAATCGGAGTCATCGGCCTCGCGCGCAGCCGGGTTGAACCATTTAGCGAGCGCGAAATCGACTTGGTCGCAACCTTCGCCGATCAGGCGGCTATTGCCATCGAGAACGTTCGGCTGTTCGAAGCCGAGCAGCAGCGTACGGCCGAGCTGGCCGAGTCATTGGAGCAGCAGACGGCGATCGGGGAAATCCTGCGCGTCATCTCGAATTCGCCGAGCGATGTCACACCGGTGCTCGCCACCGTGGCCGAACATGCCGCCCGCATCTGCGAGGCGCAATTTGTCGATATTGCCATCGTCGCGGACGGCATGCTGCAATTCGCCGCCTCGCATGGCAACCTCGGGAAACCGCTGCAACCGATTCCGCTCGACCGTTCCTCGATCACCGGACGTTCGATCGTGGACAGGCAATGGTTGCAGGACGAAGATCAGCAGCGCGCCAGCGACGATTTCGAGCGCGGCCGGGACTTCGCCGTCAGATTCGGCCACCGCACCATCTTGAGCATGCCGCTCATGCGCGAAGGCCGCGCGCTCGGCGCCATTCTGGTCCGCCGCACCGAAGTGCGGCCGTTCGAGCAAAAGCACATCGCGCTGTTGCAGACCTTCGCCGACCAGGCCGCGATCGCCATCGAGAACGTGCGGCTGTTCGAGGCCGAACAGCAGCGCACCGCCGAGCTCACTGAATCGCTGGAGCAGCAGACGGCCACCTCCGAGGTGCTGCAGGTCATTTCAAGCTCGCCGGGCGATCTGCAGCCGGTCTTTGACGCAATGCTCGAGAACGCAGCACGCCTTTGCCAAGCGCAATTTGGCAATTTGCTGCTCTACGAAGGCGGCGCCTGCCGTATGGGCGCGCGTTACAACATGCCGGCTGCTTTCGCCGAACGATTCGAACTCGGAACGGTCTTTCACCCCGGGCCGTTGGCGCCGGTATCGCGCGCCGCGGCTACCCGTGACTTCGTTCATATCGTCGACCTCACGGCCGATGAGGCCTATCGCCAAGGCGATCCGCCGGTAGTCGCTGTTGTCGATCTCGGCGGCGCACGCAGCATGCTGGTCGTACCGATGCTCAAGGAAGGCGAGCCGATCGGCGCGCTGAGCATCTTTCGCCGCGAGGTCCGCCCCTTCACCGACAAGCAGATCGCGCTGGTCGAGAATTTCGCCGCCCAAGCCGTCATCGCCATCGAGAATGCGCGGCTGCTTTCCGAATTGCGGGAGTCTTTGGAGCAGCAGACGGCAACGTCAGACGTGCTGCAGGTCATCTCCAGCTCGCCCGGCGACCTGGAGCCGGTGTTTGCAACCATGCTGGAGAATGCCACCCGCATCTGCCAAGCGAGCTTCGGCGTGTTGGTGCTCAACGAAGAGGGCGAGTTCCGGATCGCCGCTATGCACAATGTGCCGACGGCGTATGCCGAGTTGCGCCAGCGTCAACCGACGGTCCGCCTCGGCCCCAGACATCCGCTGGCACGGGTTGCCGAGACGCGCCAGTTGCTGCACGTCGCCGACGCCAGAGGGGAGCTTCCAGAAGGAGACGCACTGGTCGAGCTGGCGGGAGCCCGATCGACGCTACTCGTGCCGATCCTCAAGGAAGATGAACTGATCGGCACGATCGCGGTCTATCGGCAGGAAGTCCGCCCGTTCTCCGACAAGCAGATCGCGCTAGTTGAAGGTTTCGCCGCCCAGGCCGTCATCGCCATTGAGAACACACGGCTCTTAAGCGAGCTACGGGAGTCCCTGGAGCAGCAGACGGCGACCGCCGAAGTCCTGAGCGTGATCAACGCTTCACCCGGCGATCTCGCGCCGGTGTTCGACGCGATGGTGGACAAGGCATTGCGCCTGTGCGGCGCGACCTATGGCGCGCTGGCGATTTTTGAGGGCGATCATTACCGCGCCTTCTCGCTGCGTGGCGGCATGCCGGAGGAACTAACGGCGTTCGTCACCAAACCAGTCATTGTGCCACCCGGCAGCCCACCCGACCGGCTGCGGCATGGCGAGGATACTGTTCACGTGCGCGACCTGGGCGAAACGCCGCCCGAGCGGCGAACGCCCGGTCTGCAAGCGATGATCAATGCCGGCGCGCGAACCAGCCTGTGGGTGAGCCTGCGCAAGGAAACCACTGCCTTGGGGTTTTTTGCAATTTACCGGACCGAGGTGCGTCCATTCTCCGAGCGTGAAATCGACTTGGTGCGCAACTTCTCTTCACAGGCGGTGATCGCCATCGAAAACACGCGGCTCCTTACCGAACTGCGTGAGTCGCTGGAGCAGCAGACGGCGACTACAGAGGTGCTACGCGTCATCTCCAGCTCGCCCGGCGATCTGCAGCCGGTATTTGCCGTCATGCTCGAAAAGGCCGCACAAATTTGCGATGCGAGCTACGGCAACATCTACCGGTGGGATGGCGAAGCATTGCACTATGTGGCCTCGCACAACACGCCTGAAGCGCTCGTCAAAGTCCGCAAAGATGAGCCGCTTCGCCCCGAACCGACCTCCCCTCTCGGCATCGCGATCGCAACCAAATCGACCTGGCATACCGCCGACCTGAGCAAAGATCCCGCTTACGTCTCGAGAAGCAGTCCGAGCCTTGTCGCAGGCGTCGAGCTGGGCGGAATACGTGCGAACCTGTTCGTACCGATGCAGAAGGAAGGCGAACTCGTCGGCATGTTCAGCCTTTTTCGGAATGAGGCGCGTGCTTTCAATGACAAGCAGATCGACTTGGTCCAAAATTTTGCTGCCCAGGCCGTGATCGCCATTGAGAACACGCGGCTGCTGTCCGAGCTGCGCGAGTCGCTTGAGCAGCAGACGGCGACGTCCAAGGTCCTGGAGGTCATCTCAAGCTCTCCTGGCGAACTGGAACCCGTATTCGCCGCTATGCTGGAAAATGCGGTGCGCATCTGCGACGCAAAGTTCGGCAATATCTATCGTCTGGATGGTGAGCTTTTGCACTTTGCGGCTGCGTACAATACGCCGCCGGCGCTTGCCGCGGAGCGCAAGAACGTACCGATGACGATCGAGCAAAACCGGCTCATCGCCCCGATGGTGGCGACGAAGGCCGTCAATCAGGTTCTCGATGCCGCGGCGGATCCGGCTTATACCGAGCGACGCGAACCGGCCGCTGTTACCGCCGTGGAGCTTGGCGGCGTTCGCACCTCTATCGCCGTGCCGATGCTGAAGGATAACGAGCTGATCGGCTCCTTCTCGCTTTATCGCAAAGAAGTCCGTCCCTTTACCGACAAGCAGATCGCGCTGGTTGCCGGCTTCGCCAGTCAAGCCGTTATCGCCATCGAGAATGCGCGGCTGCTCAGCGAGTTGCGCGAATCGCTAGAGCAGCAGACCGCCACGGCGGAGGTGCTCGGGGTCATTTCGAGTTCACCGGGGGACTTAGGGCCTGTCTTCAACGAGATCCTGAATAGTGCAACGCGCATCTGCGAAGCGAAGTTCGGCGTGCTCAACTTGTATGAAAATGGAGGCTTGCGGGTGGGCGCGATGCACAATGCACCGCCCGCGTTCGCTGAATTTCTCCAAAGTCAATCCGCCGCCTATCAACCGGTGCCCGGAAGCCTCCTCGAACGCGTCATACTGACCAAAGAAGTAAGCCAGGCCACCGACAACGCCCTCGAAGCTATCGGTCGGGCGGCAACCCTCGGCGGCGCGCGATCGTGCGCTTGCGTGCCGATGCTCAAGGACGAAGTATTGATCGGCACCATAACCATCTTCCGTCAAGAGGTGCGCCCCTTCACCGACAAGCAGATCGCGCTGGTCACGAATTTTGCCGCACAAGCCGTCATCGCCATCGAGAATGCCCGGCTGCTCAGCGAATTGCGCGAGCGCACCGACGAACTCGGCCGCTCGGTCGGCGAGTTGCGCGCGCTCGGCGAAGTATCGCAGGCGGTCAATTCGACGCTCGACCTCGAAACCGTGCTCTCGACCATCGTCACCAAGGCGGTGCAGCTCTCCAATACCGACGCCGGCGCCATCTATGTGTTCGACGAGTTGAGCCGCGAATTCCATCTGCGCGCCACTTACGGCATGGATCGCGAACTGATCGACGCCTTGTCGAAGCAGCATATCGGTCTCGATGAGTCGAACATCGCCGTCGTAATGGCACATCGGGACCCGGTCCAGGTCGCCGACTTGCGCGAGGATGCGCCCAATCCGATCAACGAGATCGTGTTGCGCGCCGGCTTCCGCGCCCGGCTGACGGCGCCGCTCCTGCGCGGCGAAGAGATCGTCGGCATGCTGGTGGTGCGCCGCCGCAGACCCGGCGCTTTCGCGCCCAACACCGTCGATCTGATCAAGACGTTTGCCGCGCAATCGGTGCTGGCGATCAGCAACGCGCGGCTGTTCCACGAGATCGACGAGAAGAGCCGGGAACTCGAAATCGCCGGCCAGCACAAATCGCAGTTTCTCGCCAATATGAGCCACGAGCTGCGCACGCCGCTCAACGCCATCATCGGTTACAGCGAAATCCTCCAGGAAGAAGCGGCCGACGACCGCGACGGCGCGCTCGTTCCCGA
The DNA here is from genome assembly GCA_964459765.1 of uncultured Hyphomicrobiales bacterium. Taxonomy (GTDB): domain Bacteria; phylum Pseudomonadota; class Alphaproteobacteria; order Rhizobiales; family Xanthobacteraceae; genus BOG-931. The sequence continues at coordinate 12,038 of CAYWNY010000080.1, forward strand.
CCTCAAGAAAATCGAAGGCGCCGGGCGCCACCTCCTCGGCCTGATCAACGACATCCTCGATCTGTCGAAGGTCGAAGCCGGCAAAATGGACCTCTTCCTCGAGGCCGTGGAGATCGCGCCGCTGCTCGAGGAAGTGCGCGCGCTCATCGTTCCGCTCGCCGAGAAGAACGGCAACACGCTGGAATTGCGGCTCGGCGAGCATCTCGGCACCATGCACACCGACCGTACCAAACTCAAACAAAGCCTGCTCAACATCCTGAGCAACGGCAGCAAGTTCACCGAGAACGGCCGGCTCACGCTCGTTGCCGAGCGCTACGGCGCCGAACGTCCGATGGTGCGCTTTGCCGTTTCCGATACCGGCATCGGTATGACCGAGGACCAGCTCGGCCGATTGTTCCAGGCGTTCAGCCAGGCGGACGCGTCGACCACCAAGAAATATGGCGGCACGGGCTTGGGCTTGGCGATTTCCCGGCAGTTCTGCCAGCTCTTAGGCGGCGACATCGCGGTGACCAGCAAGCCCGGCGAAGGCTCGACTTTCACCATCACGCTCCCCGCGCGCAGCGACGAGCCCGCGCAGATCAGCCCCGCCGACGCTCCCGGCGTCGCGGCGAATGGCGACGTTACGACCGTGCTGATCGTCGACGACGATGCGGCCGCGCGCGAGTTGTTGACCGCGAACCTTAAAGGCTCCGGATACCGGCTTATCCACGCCAAAACCGGCGAGGAAGCCTTGCAGCTCGCCCGCTCGATCCGTCCCGATGCCATCACCCTCGACGTGATGATGCCGAAGCCCGACGGCTGGGAGGTGTTGAGCGCGCTCAAGGCCGACCCCGAGCTCGCCGACATTCCGGTGGTCATGGTCAGCGTTGCGCCCGACCGCGGCATCGGGCTCTCCCTCGGCGCGGTCGATGTCCTGACCAAGCCGGTGGATCGCACGCGGTTGACCGCGCTCATCCATCGGCTGGTCCGCCGCAACGGGCCAGTTCTGGTCGTCGAAGACGACGCCAACACGCGCGAAATGATGCGCCACACCATCGAGAAACTCGGCCTCGCGACCGCGGAAGCGGTCAACGGCCGCCGCGCGCTGACCTGGCTTGCCGAACACGCGCCGCCGGCCATGATCCTGCTCGATTTGATGATGCCGGAAATGGATGGGTTCGAGTTTCTCGACGCCATGAGCGCGAACGCGCAGTGGCGCGAAATCCCCGTGGTCGTGGTCACCGCCAAAGCGCTCAGCGCTGCCGAGCGCGAGCGGCTGTTGCGCCAAGCGCGCAAGGTGATGGAGAAAGCCACCACCACGCGGATCGAAGTCGCCGTCGCCATTGCCGAAGCGGTAAGGCGGCGTCCGGCGCGCGCCGCCGCGGGCGCCAAATAAGTTGCGAAGTGAAATCATTGGACTGGAGCGTTGCATGGCGAAGGTCTTGTTGGTCGAAGACAACGAAATGAACCGGGATATGCTGTCGCGCCGGCTGATCCGCCGCGGATTCGAAGTGGTGTTCGCCCTAAACGGCAAGGAAGGCGTAGAGCTGGCGCGCTCGGAAAAGCCCGACATCATCCTGATGGACATGAGCCTGCCGATCATGGACGGCTGGGAGGCGACCCGTCGCGTCAAGGCCGACGACGTCACCCGCGGCGTACCGGTGATCGGGCTCACGGCTCACGCCATGGCCGGCGACCGCGAAAAGGCGATCGAGGCCGGCTGCGACGATTACGACACCAAGCCGGTCGAGATCGAGCGCCTGATCGGCAAGATCGAGAAGCTGTTGGGCGTCGCCAAGGGTTAGACCTACTCCCTCTCCCCGCTTGCGGGGACGAGCGGTTCGAAGCAAGGAGCAAGTGTGTCGAGCACGGCACCAGACGAGCGCTTGAGCCGGGCTCTCGCCGCGTTCCTGCGGCAGGAGGTGCAGGCGCCGGCGACCGCCGTAACCGATCTGCTCGAGATGATCATCGAGGATGCCCGCGGCGCAACCTCGCCAAGCGCAACCTCGCAAAGCCTGCTCGCCGATCTCGAGCGGATGCGCGGCGCCAGCGTGCAGCTCAACGCCTTCGTCAAGAGTCTCATCGCGGATTCGTCCGCCGATCGCCGCAGCGACGAAAGCCTCGAGGCGTTCCACCGCCGGCTGCGCCATGACCTGCGTACGCCTCTCAACGCCATCAAAGGCTATAGCGAGCTTCTGCTCGAGGACATGGAAGACGGCGAGCACCCGCTGTGCCTCGATCTCACCAAGCTCAAGGAGTCGGCCGACCAGTTGCTCGGCCAGATCGACGGCATGGCGGCGCTGGCACGCGGCGAGGACGCAGCATCGACTGTCGACGGCAGCCGTACGCTGCAGCTTGACCTCGTGGCCGACGCCCTAAAGACCGTCCAGCCGCTGCTCGCCGGCGCCGCGCGCGAAAAGTCGCAGTCGAGCCGCATTTTGGTCGTCGACGACAATACGTCAAACCGCGATGTGCTCGAGCGCCGGCTGACGCGTGAAGGTCATCAGGTCGCGACCGCGGCCAACGGGACGTCGGCGCTGGCGCTGGTCGCCACCGAGACTTTCGATCTGATCCTGCTCGATCTGATCATGCCGGAGATGAGCGGCTTCGAGGTCTTGCGCCGGCTCAAGGCGATGGAGCACACCGGTGACATCCCGGTCATCGTGATTTCCGCGCTCGACGAGCTCGACAGCGTCGTGCGCTGTATCGAAGCCGGCGCCGAAGACTACCTGACCAAGCCGTTCAACCCGATCCTGTTGCAGGCGCGCATCGACGCTTCGCTGGAACGAAAGCACCTCCGCGACCGCGAAAGGAAATTCGTCGCCGATTTGGAGCAGGAAAAAGCCCGTTCCGAAACGCTGCTTCTGAACATTCTGCCGCAGAGCATCGTCACCCGCATGCGCAACGGCGAAATGACTATCGCCGACCAGATCGCGGAGGCGACTATTCTGTTCTGCGACGTCGTCGGCTTCACTACGCTCAGCCAGCAGCTGACCGCCGACCGCACCATCGACTTTTTGAGCAGGATATTTTCCGCCTTCGACCGCCTGGCCGCCGAAGCCGGCGTGGAAAAAATCAAGACCATCGGCGACGCCTACATGGCCGCGGCCGGGGTGCCGGAAGCACAGCCGGACCATGTCGAGCGCATCGTCGCGTTGGCGCCGCGGATGCTGGATGCGGTCGCCGGCGTCGCTGCGGCGACCGAGCTTGAGCTTGAGGCGCGCATCGGCATCCACTCCGGGCCGATCATGGCCGGCGTCATCGGCACGCATAAATTCGTCTACGACGTGTGGGGCGATACGGTGAATACCGCAAGCCGCATGGAGTCCCATTCGCTGCCGGGACGGATTCAGATTTCCGCTGCGACCCGCGCGATGGTCGGCGAGCGCTTCAAGTTCGAGCGGCGGGGGACGATCGAGGTCAAGGGCAAGGGGCTGATGGAGACCTTCTTCCTCGATGATTGCTGAACACCGCGCGCCGCTTTGGCGGCGGGCGCGCCTTGCGTTCCCTCGGGCCGTTAACGTCTCATTACAGAGAATTCCTCTGGAATCATTGGGTTATAGTGTCTACCCACCCCCAATCGCTCCATTGATTTTTTTAATGTTCTAGTCCCGGTGTCTAACCTTGAAACAGACCGATGGCCCCCAGCGACGGCGGTTTTTGTTTCGGAAACGCGGGCGCGCCCGAATGCCCCGCGCAGCAGGTCCGGGGATTGCCGGTAGGCGTTTGGTCGTTCTTGCGGCGGCGTGTAGCAGGATCGCCCGCCTCATCCGCAACTGATAAAGAAACTCATGTTTCTTAATGAGTTGTGCGAAACATCCCAGAACGTGCCTGAGAAGAGTCGCAACCCGCAAGCCGACGGTTATGAGCGCGCCACCTTCGCCGGAAAAGTCAACAAATACGGTCACTTCCGTGCATGATTGGCGACGAATGTTCGCGTTTGGTTGCGGCGTTTCATTGGTCATTTATTGGTCGGCGGTCGCGTTGCCCAGGACGAAGGCAACTCTTGGCGCCCAGCGCTACCGGCGCCATCGGCAGCCACTTGCAAATTGATTCGCGTATTGGCTTCGCGGAAGGCTTCCTGCGTTAATCGCACATCGCCGGGACTGTCTTCGACCAAAAGAATTTCCAAGGGCAAAACCTAACCTCCGGCGGCTCTCTTGATTTCAGCTGGTGCCGGCGCCAGCGCAAAGTGAAACGTGGAGCCTTGTCCGGGTTGCGACTCGACCGAGATGGTGCCGCCGTGGCGCTCGACGATCTTCTTGCAGATGGCCAATCCAATCCCGGTACCGGCGAACTCATCTCTTTTGTGCAACCGCTGGAACATGCCGAAAATCTTTTCGAAGTATTGCGGGTCGATTCCTAGTCCATTGTCCTTTATCGAGAAATCCCAGATCTTCCCGCCATTCTTGACGGCCGAGATGTGTACATGGGGAACTCCGGCTTTCTGGTATTTGATGGCATTGCCGACAAGGTTCTGAAACAACTGGGTCAGTTGCATCTCGTCGGCCAGGACGGCGGGGAGCGGATCGTGCGTTACCACGGCGCTGCTGGCCTCGATGGCGCCGCGCAGATTGACGAGCGCCT
>CAYWNY010000081.1:0-16355 GCA_964459765.1 uncultured Hyphomicrobiales bacterium
ATTGTAGAACAATACATAGCCGGTGCGGCCACCGAGGATGATGCCGAGCGTCACCCACAGGATGAAATCGTCGTAATCGAGGACGGTCATCGGCGCCGGGCCGCCCCAGAATTTCTCGTTGGCGATGATGGCGCGCGCATAGAGCCAGCCGAGCAGGATGCCGCAGATATAGGCGAGCGCGTACCAGCGAATCGCGAACGGCCCGATGGAAACCAGCACCGGGTCGAACGAGGGGAACGGGATGATGGACGTCGGCATCGGGGACTGACCTAGCGGTCCGGGGGCTTGGGCACAAGCGGCCTTGCGCACGGGCCGCCTTGGGAACAAGCAGTCTTGCGCGCGAGCGGCCCGATGACCATTGTCTTGTAAATCGCAAACCACCGCGGAGATGAGCAATGGCGCAGACCACCGGCCGGCTTTACGACGAGTTCGCGAAATTGATGAACGACGCCACCGGCGTCGCCACCGGGATGCGCCGGGAGTTCGAAACGGTCCTGCGTACCCAGGCCGAGCGGATGCTGCACGAGCTCGATGTGGTCCAGCGCGAGGAATTCGAGGCGGTCAAGGAGATGGCGCGGCTCGCCCGGGAGGAAAACGAGGCCCTCAAGGCCCGCCTTGCGGCGCTGGAGGCAAAGATCGCGGCGGCCCCGACACCCCCGACGCCGGTGCTGCCTCAGGTCCCACCTCAAGTGCCGCCCCAGCCGGGACCTCCGCCTATCACCATGTAACCGTCATTATTCCGCTTTCGGGCGGCTCCGTTTCTTGTCATTTGCCGGGGCTGAGGCTATAAGCCCGCGATTGCGGCCCCAGAACACCCCTGGAGGTTGGCCGCGCCGGCTTGGGGCTGCGTCCACAACGACGCCCGCAAGCTCATCACCCGAAAGCATGGGGACGCCAGCCGCCTTGGTCGGACGCGCGTCCTTTGCAATGAAAGAGGAACCGACAATGGCGACCGTCAAGGAAATCAAGGCGACGGTGCGTCCGCGGGCAGGCAAGGGGGCCGCCCGGGCCGTACGTCGCGAGGGCCGCGTGCCCGGCGTCATCTACGGCGGCAACGAGCCGCCGCTCACCATTTCCCTCGAGGATGCCGAACTGCGCCAGCGCATTTTCGCCGGCCGGTTCCTGACCAGCATCTACGACATCGATGTCGACGGCGCGCGGCACCGCGTGATCCCGCGCGACTTCCAGCTCGACCCCGTACGCGACCATCCCGTTCATGTGGATTTCATGCGCCTGACCGAGGGCGCCACCATCCGGGTGCGAATCCCCATTCACGTCATCAATTCCGACCAGTCGCCGGGGCCAAGCGCGGCGGCGCGGTCAACATCGTGACCCATACGCTCGATGTCCGCTGTCCGGCCGATGCCATTCCGGACGCCTTCGAGGTCGATGTTTCGGGGCTCGAAATCAATCATTCGCGCCATCTGAGCGACCTCACGCTGCCGGCCAATGTGAGGCCGCTGGTGCAAGGCAATGCCACGCTGGTGACGATTGTGCCGCCGTCGGGCTATGCGGAAGAAATGAAGGCGGCTGCCGAAGCCGCTGCGGCCGCCGCTGTTGCCGCTGCCGCTGCCGCCGCCGCACCTGCTGCTCCGACCGGCGCGCCCGGCGCACCCGGAGCGCCAGCCGCGGCTCCCGCGGCCGGCGCTGGAGCCCCGGCGAAGAAGTAAGGTGGCGCAGCGATGCGCCTCCTGGTCGGGCTCGGTAATCCGGGCGCGGAGTATGCGCGCAACCGGCACAATATCGGCTTCATGGCGGTCGATGCCGTCCGCAGCCGCCACGGCATTCCTCCGTGGCGGCGGCGCTTTCATGGCGTCGCGACCGAGGGCGAACTTGCCGGCGAGCGGGTCGTCCTGCTGCTGCCCGGCACGTTCATGAACAATTCCGGCCTCGCGGTTGCTGAAGCCGCGCATTTCTACAAGATCGGTACCGGCGATGTCGTGGTGTTCCACGACGAGATCGAGCTGCCGTCCGCCAAGGTCCGGGTCAAGACCGGGGGCGGCAACGCCGGCCATAACGGCCTGCGCTCGATCTCGTCCCATGTCGGCAACGATTACCGCCGGGTCCGCATCGGGGTCGGCCATCCCGGCGTCAAGGAACAGGTGCACAATCACGTGCTCGGCGATTTCGCCAAGGCGGAGCGGCCCTGGGTCGAGGCGGTCTGCGACATCATCGCCGAGAATGCCGGGCTGATCGCCAAGGGCGACGATGCAAACTTCCAGAACAAGGTGCATCTCGCCATGCAGGCCAAGGGCTTCGATGCATGACCATCTTGAATCCGTTCCGGCTCGGTTCCCGCCATCATCTGTTCTGAGCGAGTTCTCCCATGGGCTTCAAATGCGGCATCGTCGGCCTGCCGAATGTCGGCAAATCGACGCTCTTCAATGCGCTGACCGCGACCGCGGCGGCGCAGGCGGCGAACTATCCATTCTGCACCATCGAGCCCAATGTGGGCGAGGTGGCGGTGCCTGATCCCCGCCTCGATGCGCTGGCGAAGCTCGCGAAGTCCGTGCAGATCGTGCCGACGAGGCTGACCTTCGTCGACATTGCCGGCCTGGTGCGCGGCGCCTCGAAGGGCGAGGGGCTCGGCAACCAGTTCCTCGCCAACATCCGCGAGGTCGACGCCATCGCGCATGTGGTGCGCTGCTTCGAGGACACCGACGTCACCCATGTCGAGGGCCGCATCGATCCGATCGCCGACATCGAGACGGTCGAGACCGAACTGATGCTGGCCGATCTCGACAGCCTGGAGCGCCGTGTCGATGCGCTCTCGAAGAAAGCCAAGGGCGGCGATAAGGAAGCCAAGGAAACGCTCGATCTGGTCAATCGGGCGCTGGCGCTGTTGCGCGACGGCAAGCCCGCGCGGCTCGTCGAACGCAAGCCGGAAGAAGAGCGGGTGTTTCATATGCTCGGGCTCCTGACGTCGCTGCCGGTACTTTACGTCTGCAATGTGGAGGAAGCTTCCGCCGCGACCGGCAACGCCTTTTCACGGCAAGTGGAGGCGCGGGCGGAGAAAGAAGGCGCCGGCGCGGTCGTCATTTCCGCGAAGATCGAATCCGAAATCGCCGTCCTCTCGCGCGACGAGCGCAGCGACTATCTTGCCGCGGTGGGCCTCACCGAGGCCGGCCTCGACCGGCTGATCCGCGCCGGTTACGCGCTGCTCCGCCTCGTGACGTTCTTTACCGCCGGGCCGAAAGAAAGCCGCGCCTGGACGATCACGCGCGGCACCAAGGCGCCGCAGGCCGCCGGTGTCATCCATACCGACTTCGAACAGGGCTTTATCCGCGCCGAAACGATCGCCTACGACGATTACATTGCCTGCGGCGGCGAGGCTGGTGCGCGCGACGCCGGCAAAATGCGGCTCGAGGGTAAGGACTATGTGGTGCAGGACGGCGACGTCATGCACTTTCGGTTCGCGACCTAATGTCCCGATTCCGAAGTTCGCATGATTATGCGGCACGCTCGTTTGCGAACTTCGGAATCGAAAGGACACTAGCGACTGATTGATTTAGTGTGGCTTTGGTTCGGAAGTCCGCACGACGAGCCCCGCGGCAATAATGGTGCGGACTTCTGAACCGCCACACTAGGGTCAGGGTCCGCGATAGCCTTGGTCCTGACTGCCGATGCCTGCTCCCTGGTTCCTGATCGCGCCGAGGTGTTCGTTGATGCGAAACACGATCAGCACGAACTCGGCGACGATGCGAGAGGCGACGATGCCCATGCACCCGCCGAGCAGGCTGACGATCAGGTCCATCATGCCCACAAAGGGATTGACCGCCATCGTGGCGAGCGAAGACAGCGCGCCCGAGAGACCCAGCAGCACCGAAATCACCACAGCGAGCCAGTAGAACACCTTAATGACGGTTGGGGTGACAAACCGTTCCCACTGAAACAGGTCGCCAATGCCGATCATGCCTTTTCCCCCGCGCGAACCCAGTTTCAAGCGCCGAATCTGCGTTGGCAGAGAGCTTGTAGAGTGCACTTGGTCATGGCGGCGGTCAATTGAAGGCGGTTCCGAGGCGCAGCGCTGGTTCCCGGCAGCGGTGATGCTATAATCGCCGCCGAGGTCCACCGGAGCTAAATCATGATTCTGCCCAAGGCGCTCGTGCTCGGCGCACAACTCATGGTGCTGACGGCGGGGATCGACAGCGTCCCGCAGCTAAACGTCGAGCAGGTCTGCGAAGGTATCGCCAAGCAGGGCGGCGTCACCTTCCACGATCCGGCGATCGCGCAGGAGAAAAAGAACTGCCTCGCCAGCGAACAGTCGATTCGCGACGATCTGGCCAAGCAGTGGTCGAATTTCAACGCCGCCGACCGTACGCACTGCGTCAACGAGTCGGTGATGGGCGGTGAATCAAGCTATACCGAATTGCTCACCTGCCTGGAGATGGCGCGCGACGTCCGTGCCATGCGCGCGGAGGAGGGGGCGGCCAATGCGGACGCTCAGGAAAACGTCGAAACCGCCAAGCCGGTTGGCAAGCCCGCAGTTCGGACGCGCGCGCCGCAGTAGCGCGATAAAGCACGCGCCGGCGGCAGCCCGGATTCGTTTCCGATCCGCCCCGTAACCTAATAGGCGATCAAAATCTCGCTGACCGTGGGATTGACCACTCGTAGCGCCGCGTCATTCGAAGAATAGACCCGGTCGGCGGGCAAATCGCTCAGTGCCGATGCCGCCTTGGGCTCCGCCCGCAGGCTGATCCCGACCTTGCAGCCGCCTGCCGGCGCCGACAACTGCCCACCGCTCCAGTCGGTGAGCGCCGCCACATTGTTCTTGTCGAAGCCGGAAAGTTTGAACGGCTTGCCGTTGAGCTGCTCCAACTGCGCGAGCGTAAGCCCGAGGTGAAGTTCGCCCGGCGCGATCCAATCCGATTGGCCGTTGATGACGATGAGGTGTGTCGCGCTGCGGCTTGCCGGATTGGACCACCAGACCTCGAGCCGCTCTTTCGGGTCCTTGGCGAACAATACGGTGGCCATGACTCTGCCTCCGGAACTCGAGTCGACCTGGCCAAAGCCGACGTTCTTCGAGCGGAAGGCGGTGGCAAGCTTGGCGTGACTTGAGTCCGGTCCGAATAGCCCGCTGCAGGCGACGACATGCAGCTTGGCCGGGTGCGCAGGCTGCGCCAGCGTGCCGGGTTCCAGCATCGAGTCGGTTCGGCGCGCCGCGGCGCGGGTGTGCGAACCGCCGCTCGGCATCGACACCGCACCCGGCATCGATGTGTCGATCTGCGATGGCGCCAGTTGATCCGATGCATCGAGATCGGGATCGTGCTCGAACGCCGGCGTCTTTTTCTGCTTACGCGCAGGTCCCGGCTGCGACGGCGGAGTGACCGGCGTGACGTCGTCTTCGTTGATGAAAGGACGTTGGGCCGGCGGCGGCTGCGCCGGCAGGCTTTGCGCGAAAACCGAACCGTCTATCCCCACCGCAAGGCTGACAAGCAACGCCGCCTCACGCCACCATCGACACATTCGCCAAGCGCCTCCCGTGCAGCGCGTTCGTATAACATAGCATGCAAGGCAGCACTGGGGCGGATGTCGCTTAGTGCGTAACAGCGTCGCGCTCGGCTTCCGCAATTTGGCGCGGCTTCCAGATCGCGGTGTGGGTCAGTTCGGCGATGCCACGCGTGCCGTCGGCAACGACGATGGCATCGAATTCTACGATAGCATGGCCTTTCGACATAACGTTCGACGTGATCTTGGACCGCAGCGTCAGCTCCTCGCCAAGCCGTGCGGCGGCGTGATGGCGCACTTTGCTGCCGACATGGATCCACGGACCGAGCACTACGTTCTGCATCAACGCCTGATTGGCAAGCCGCAGAATCTGGCCGGGATGCACGAGCCCTTCGCTGCGGTAGATCGGATCGGTCTCGCGGATTTCGTCGAGATAGGTCGTGAGCCTGACGCGGTCGATCGTCCACGGCGCGATGCCGAGCGCGCGCCCGGGCGCGAGCGAGGCATGGCTGGCTTTCGGACGCTCGAGTGGCGGCGTTGCGGTCGGCAAAGCGTCGATGGATGGCGCAGGCCCTTGCTGCGCCGGCAGGAAAGCACGGCCGGTCGCACAGCGCTCGCCGTCACTGTCGACGGCAAGGACAAGATCGCCGTTTTCCGGCGCGGCGGTGATGCGGGCGACGCGGCCGTCATAGACCGGCTTGTAGAAGCGGCATTCGGCTCCGCCGCTTTCGAGCCAGGCACGGCCCCACTCCGCGACCGGCATATGCGCCATATACGCATAGACCTCCACGCCCGGCACCAGACCGCCGCTAAACCCGAACCGCTGAGCGATCCTGTCGTCGTGGATTTTGTTGTCCGACGCCGCCGCGGTGTTGAACGCGTTCACGTCGTAGGCGGCGATGGGTTCGCTCATGATCGTTACTCCCGTCGGACCGTCGCCGCCGGTTATTGAATGACGCGGACGACCGGCGTGATCGTCAGATCGGTGGCCGCGGTCTGAATGGCGATCGGTCGCGTCGGGATGCTAAAAATCCTTTTGGTATTTGTTGTGTCCTCCGGCACGCAATAATCACCGCCATGGAACCCGCTGTGGACGCACCAGCGTCCGTCGCCCGCCGTGACGAGCATAGAGATTCGGATCGTTGCTGTCACGGCACCATCAGCGGCTGGCGCCTCGGCGGTGGAGCTGCGCGACCGCCTTTGTTCTTCGGCGTGACTTCGGGCGCACCACTTCCACTTCCGCAGCACTATCCCTTGACGCGAATGCGGGAAGGCAACTAGCCTACCGATGGGTGGCCGTAGGGGCTGGGTATGTGGACTCGCGTGTGGTTTGCCGGCGCGTGTCTTGCCGGATCGTTATTAAGTGCGTGCGCGGTCATCGATCCGGTCGATTCCCGCTACGATACGGTTAGCCGAAGTCTCGCCAAGGCTCGCAACGAGTCCATTCTTCTGAACCTGGTAAGAGCTAGCCAAGATTATCCGCTAAGCTTTGTCACGGTCGGGAACGTCACACCGACCCTCACCAACACCACAAACCTCGGCTTGCCATCGTTTCTGCTCGGCCCGGGCGCTGTCTCAGGCAACGCCAATTCTCTTTTCACCCCGGGACGCGACGTCATCTTCGGCAACAATGTCGCCTCGAACACGACCGCAGTCAGCACAAACTTCAGTGTGTCGACACAGGAAACGACGTCTTTCTACCAAGGTTTTCTCAAGCCGATCGATTTGCAGATTTTGGATTACTTTATCCGGCAGGGCTACTCGCGCGAGTTGCTGTTCTGGCTGTTTGCCGATTCCGTTGAGATTTCTTTACCCGGCGGTCACAGTGCCATCGGGACGCGCTACAATCCACCGAACGACTACGGTTGTGAGCCGCAAGACCCGAGGAAGCGGTGTTTCAGCGACTTCATCCTAGTGGCCGTGGCGGCAGGACTCACCGTCGAGCAACAAACGCTGCAAAAGCCGATTGGCGGCGGCGGCGATGGTGGTGGCGTGCAAAAATCAGGCGATACCAGCAGTAGTGGCAGTAAAACCGAGACGATCGTCGTCCCGCGCTTCTGCTTCAGCGATGTATTGCAGCGACAGGCCCGCATCGCGATGGGAGAGCTCTTATGGGATAAGGTCACAAAACAATTCTTTGATAAGCCGATTGCCCTATTTACCCCGAAATGCGGCGACCCTTCGTGGAATCCGGCAAACGACTACGGGAAGTGGCAGCCCGACACGTTTAATTTTTACGTGGGGCCGCTTAAATTCAAGATCGTGCCCCGCTCGGCCTACGGTGTATTCGAATTCCTCGGAAATCTAATTAAAATGCAGTTGGAACACCCGCAGCCCGTAGGATGGATACCGCCCGGACGACCAGCGGAGGAAATTACCGAACAACCGCCGACATTGAAGACGGCCCCGATGAATAGTGATAATCAGCTTATTGTGGTGACGACGAAGACAGCAGGTGGGTTCTGCTTCGTGCACACTTGGTTCTTCAATGGAGATTATTGCGTGCCGGAAAATGCGACGAACACCAAGCGGATTTTCAGCTTGTTGGCACAACTTATTGCCATCACTACCAACGCAACCGACCTTTCGATTACGCCGCTGGTTCGAATAGTGCAATAAAAAGCGGTAAACCGAAGCCTCGCCGTTCGCATCAGGGCAGCAGATGTTCCAATTTCACTTGCTTGGCCGCGGCGCGCGCACCGATTTCGTGCAACTGGTCCACCAGGCTCGGATCGTCCATGCCGCGTAGCCGTTCGATAAGCTCGTCGTCCGCCTCATAGCCGAGTTCGTGGGCGAGCCATTCTTTTTCCAGCCGCACGTCGTAGCGCAGGAAGCGGAACAATTTGCCTCCGGGCGGGGCATCGCCGGCAAGCGTGCCGATTTCCGAGTTGATCACCCAGGGCGCCGGGCATTCACCCATCCACTGCATCAGCGTCAGCACCAGTCTCTCTGTATCCGTCATCAGCGACATCAACGCATTCAAGGCGAGCTTGGTGAAGCGGGCGAAGCCCAGGCTCTCGTATGACAGCCGCGGCCGGTAAGTGCCGGTGCCGACCGAGATCACGGTCAAACGGTCAGGTCCGGTCGGCCATTCGATCTTGAACGGACTGAGCGTCGCCATCTGGAACAGCGCGAGCGCCGGATTGTTGTGCGGCGTGACGCCGCCGTCGACGAACAGCCCGTAAATGTTCGGATCGATCTTCAACGGCTTGCTCAGCCCGATTTTGCGCATCACGGCCTGAAAGAGGCGGGCCGGCAGCGGCACGTTCAACGGTTTGGCGATGTCGTCGGGCAGCAAAGTCTGGTTGGTGCTGATCGGCAGCAACTCGGGATCGAAGAAGTGCGGCGCCGCGGTCGAGGCGCGCACCAGATTGACCAGCGGATAGCTCTTGTTGCCGATGTAATCCTTGCCGTCTTCCCAGTAAGGCGCACGGGGATTGTTGGAGATGATCCACGGACTGCCGGTATCCATGCGCTTGGTTATGACGCAGAACCCGGTGATCAAATCGGGGCTCTCTAGCACCCGATTGCCGACCACCGCCTCGATCTGCTTGCGCAGGCCGCGGGCGTCGAATTTGGGCTGCAACACCGGAATGCTCCAGCGCTGGCGTTTGAAGGCGAACGGCGCCAGCCGCATGTAGAACTCTTTCACCTGTGCCGTGCGGTAACCGAGCGCCAATGAGCCGGCGATAATGGCGCCCGTCGAGGTGCCGCCGACCAGATCGAAATGCTCGCCGAGGCGAATATCGCGACCGTAATGTTCGCTCAGCAGGAACTCGATGCGTTCGAGGAACGCCACCGTCAGGCCGCCGCGCACGCCGCCGCCGTCGAGCGCCAACAGCCGCTTCGGTCCGGGACCGAACAGGTGCCGGTCGCGCGGGAGTTCGGAGGGCGCCGTCGTTGCCGGTTCATTCATGGTCATCCCGCTCACGTCATATCAGTCATCATGTCAGCAATCATGCCGGAAGGGACAGTGGACGGGTGCGAAAAACGCTGTGCCATTCCTCCAGATCGACCATCATTATATCCGAGGTCGTTTGGATGCGGTTGGTCAGCCGGGCAAAATCGAGCGGTTCGTGGGCCAGAACCTCGTCGATCGACTTCAGCCGTTTGGCGGTGCGCTCGGATTGTTCGGCGACGGTTCGGAAATCGCCCTGGGCGAAGATCGCGCCCAATGCGCCGCCGACCGTCGGCAACAGCGCCGTGAGGAAGGTGAACACGCCGAGAACCAGGTCCCGGTGCGGATTGTCGACGGCCGGCAGTACGTCCAGCACGTGGAGAGCGACAAACAGCGCGCACAGGCCGCCGGTTACGGCAAAGAGTATCTGCCCGGTGTGGTGGATTCCGGCTGCCAGCGCGCTCATCCGCCGGGCATTGGCGTCGTGGTAGGCGGCCTGTTCCGCAATTTCCGCCGCGCGTGCGGCATCGCGGATCGCAGCTAGATAAGCGTCATCGACGGGGCGACCGGGGAGCGGGATGGAGCGACGCACCGACCACGCGTACCATTTGACCCAATCCTGATGCCCGACGCTATCGCCAGGACGATCGACCGGTCCCGCGGCGCCAAGCGGCGCCAGGATGCGAATGTGGCGCAGGCTCTCCGCAAGCCGCCGGTATTCGAGCCATCGCCGGTGCCATTGCCGCCTTTGGCCGAGAAACCAGGTCAGCAATATCCAGATAATGATCAGCAATTCGGCGCCGACGAAAAATACTTTCACCTCTGCCTCGTGGATGAAGATACCGGCGAGCGCCAGCGCCACCGCCAGCGCGGCAAATGTGAAGTTGAACACATAAGCGCTGCGATACACGAGCGAATAAAACACGGCGAGGCGGTCGGCTGCATCGAATGCCGGCAGTAGAATCCCCTCGATGGCCGGCCGCTGGGCGCGGTCGCTCGGGACGATCAAAAAATACTTCTGCCATTGCTTGCGCGTTTCTTCGATCGACGGAATGTGGACGTCGGTCGAACGCGGCCGGCGCCCGACAAAAACCAGCAACAAGAGCGAATACCACCAGCAGAAGTTCCAGCGGCGCTCTTTCTCCGCGAGGTAGCGCTTGAGCGCGCCGCGCCCCGCGTCCGGCAGTGTGATTATTTTGTCAATCACCGCGGCGACGGCCGCCGTATCGGCGGTGCGAAAGCCTGGTTCAGCGAGCGGCAATTCTCCGCGAGGCGACCACGACAGCTGCATGGCATCCGGATTTTGCGGATCGAGGCGGATGACGGGAATGCCGTCGGCGAGAGCGCGAGCGACGATTTCCGCGGTGCCGCCAATGCCCGCCGCTTGCGCTCCGTCCCAAATGGCGATCAGTAAGTCGATATTCGCCAGCATGACGAAGCCCGCAGCCTCGTAAGCGCGCGGCCGTTCGCTGGCGGCGCCATTGAGCTCAAATGCCGTCGTCGCGCGCGCGAGCAGGCCGGCGAACGCCGCGCGCGATTCCGCCGCCGCAAAATCGCGCTCGTATTCGGTGCGGGCGAAGGGCAGCAGTGCTTCGAGGGTGTAGCCGACCTCGAGTCCCGCTTCCGCGACAATGCGGTCCGAACCTTCGGCAAGCGACGATACGACGACGAACTCGCTCGCGGATGCGGCCGCCGGCGCGTCGACATTGTCGCCGGGGGTGGCGCGCGCCGCCGCGACGATGGTCGCCAGAATACGCTTGATCGACTGGTGTAGCGGCGCTTGCGATTGTTCCGGCAATTTCGGCGGCACGCGATGGCCGCTGACGCCGATGCGCAAGCGAATACGGGGAGGAGGAGGCATGAGGTCGTCACCAAGCCTATGGGCGGCAACACCTTGGCGCGCGTGCGCGATGTTCGATAACAACTAGCTTAGTAGAAAGTCATGACGAGTGGAAATTGACTTGGTGGAGCCAGGCGGAGTCGAACCGCCGACCTCTTGAATGCCATTCAAGCGCTCTCCCAACTGAGCTATGGCCCCTTGTCAGATGATGGACGTCAGATGACCGACGACAGACGTCGGATGTCAGAAATGCCGTATCGACCGTCTGACATCCGTCATCCGACCTCCGATATCGTTATCCTTCCTCTTCGTTCTCGATATCGCCGCCGATGATGTCGGTAACGTCGGCGTCCTCTTCTTCCTGCTCCTCGATGAAAGCGGCATCAAGGCCCTCATCCATCTCGACTTCTTCTTCGACATCAGGCTCGGCGGTCTCGACCGACCCCTTGGCGCCCTGCGCCTCGGCATCGGCTTCCTCGAGCGAAACGAATTCGGCCTCTTGCGGCTCCGGCACCGCGACCTCTTCAGCAGGTGCCGGGACGGGGCGCGCGACCGGCGCCGCCGCCGCCGGCTCGGGGCGGGAGCGCACCGGCAGCGTTTCCACCGGCACAACCTTGCCGCTATATGGCGAGATCACGGGATCCCTATTGAGATCGTAGAACTTGCGTCCGGTTTCGGGGCAGACGCGCTTGGTGCCAAGTTCCGGTTTCGCCACGGCGGAAATCCTTCGATTTTGGGTGCTTCACTTGGCTAGTCGTGGTGCGCCTGTCAATAGCCCATGATAAGGGACGCCGCTTGGATTGATGACAATGTCTCTCGACCCAACCCCACTAACCGCCCGAAGAAGTGGCCCGCTCAAGGGCCGTGTTGGCGTACCCGGGGACAAGTCGATTTCACATCGGGCGCTGATTCTGGGCGCGCTCACCGTCGGCGAGACTCGTATTTGCGGCCTGCTTGAAGGCGAGGACGTGCTTAATACCGGTAAAGCGGTGGGGGCGCTCGGTGCCCGTGTCGAGCGGAGCGGCCCTGGCGAGTGGCGCGTCCATGGCGTCGGCATCGCAGGTTTTGCCGAGCCGAAAAGCCCGCTCGATTTCGGTAATTCGGGGACCGGGTGCCGGCTGATGCTCGGTGCGGTCGCCGGTTGCCCGATCGCTGCAACCTTCGACGGCGACGGCTCGCTGCGTAAACGGCCGATGCGGCGGGTACTCGAGCCCTTGGAGCGCTTCGGCGCGCAAACGCTCACATCGAGTGACGGCCGCGTGCCGCTCACGCTCGCCGGCGCCCGCGAACCGATCCCAATCGTCTTTGAACCGCAAGTCGCCTCCGCGCAGTTGAAGTCGGCCGTGCTGTTGGCCGGACTGTCGGCGCCCGGTGAAACCGTCGTCATCGAGGCCGAAGCGACCCGCGATCACACCGAGAGGATGCTGGCGCATTTCGGCGCATCGATCCGGGTCGAGCCGCATGGCGCGCTTGGCCGGCGCATTACGCTTGACGGTCAGCCGGAACTGGCGCCCCAGCCGGTCACGGTGCCCGCTGACCCGTCGTCAGCGGCGTTTGTGCTGGTCGCCGCGGCCATCACGCCCGGTTCGGACGTCATCGTCGAAGGCGTCATGATGAATCCGCTGCGCACCGGCCTGTTCACGACGCTTGCCGAAATGGGGCTGGCGATCGAACCGCTTGCGACACGCAACGAAGGCGGCGAAGAGGTCGCTGACGTGCGGGTGCGCGGCGGGGTGTTGCGCGGCGTCGAAGTACCGGCCGCACGCGCGCCCTCGATGATCGACGAATATCCGGTGCTCGCGGTCGCTGCGGCTTTTGCCGAAGGCACCACGGTTATGCGCGGGCTCAAAGAATTGCGGGTGAAAGAATCGGATCGGCTCGCGGCGACCGCGGAGCTCTTGCGCGTCAACGGCGCGATGGTCGATATCGACGGCGACGATCTCATCGTGGAAGGACGCGGCCGCGCGCCCGGCGGCGGCCTTGTCGCTACTCATATGGATCATCGTTTGGCGATGTCGGCTTTGGTGATGGGACTTGCGAGTGAGCGGCCGGTAAAGATCGATGACGGAAGCTTTATCGCCACGAGCTTTCCGGGCTTTGTCGAGCTGATGCGTTCGCTGGGGGCGGATTTGTCATGATTATTGCCATCGATGGGCCGGCCGCGTCCGGCAAGGGGACGATCGCCAAACAGGTGGCGTCGGTTTACGGGCTGCATCATCTCGACACCGGGTTGATCTATCGCGCCGTCGCCAAAGCGGTGCTCGATTCCGGTCATTCGCCCGACGACGTGGCTTGTGCGATCGAGGCGGCGATCAGGCTTGATCCGAAGACATTCGATGAAACGCGGCTGAAGGCGCAAGCCATCACCGAAGCCGCATCGGTGGTCGCGGCGATCCCGGAAGTGCGCCAGGCGCTGATGAATTATCAGCGCGAATTCGCCACCCGGCCGCCGGGCGCGGTTCTCGACGGCCGCGATATCGGCACCGTCATCGCTCCCGGCGCGGACGTGAAATTGTTCGTCGTGGCGAGCCCGGAGGTGCGCGCGGCGCGGCGTACCGCTGAATTGAAGGCCCGCGGCGAGCCGGCCAACGAGCAGGAGGTACTCGCCGACCTCCTGCGGCGGGACGAGCGCGACTCCCGGCGGACCGCGGCACCATTGAAAGCCGCGCCCGACGCGCACTTGCTCGACACCACGCATTTGGGTATAGACGCCGCATTCCGGGCTGCCGTCGCTATTATCGAAGCCGTCCGAACGGGCCGAAGACGCAACTGACCGCGTTTTCGTCATTGGAGGAACGCCCGTTCCCGCGCTTCGTTCTAAGGCCCCGGACGATAGCTTTGTCCTGACCGTTTGGCTTTAAGGCCCCAACCGCCGGAATCCGGCGGCTGCTGTGCGTTCGGGATCATTTTCATCCACGGGGTCCGGAGTGTTTATGGCTCAAGCAGCTACCGCCGCGCCGTCGCGCGAAGATTTCGCCAGCATGATCGAAGAATCCTTCAGCAGCGGCAATCTGCAGGAAGGATCGGTCGTCAAAGGGACGGTCGTCGGCATCGAGAAGGACGTCGCCGTCATCGACGTCGGATTGAAAACCGAAGGTCGCGTGGCGTTGCGCGAATTCGCCGGCCCGGGGCGTTCCTCCGAAATCAAGATCGGCGATACCGTGGAAGTCTATCTCGAACGCGTCGAAAACGCGCTCGGCGAAGCGGTGCTCTCGCGCGACAAGGCGCGTCGCGAAGAAAGCTGGGGCAAGCTCGAAAAGGCGTTCCAGAACAACGAAAAGGTCACCGGCGTCATCTTCAACCAGGTCAAGGGCGGCTTCACCGTCGATCTCGACGGCGCGGTGGCGTTCTTGCCGCGCTCGCAGGTCGATATCCGCCCGATCCGCGATGTGTCGCCGTTGATGAACAATCAACAGCCCTTCCAGATCCTGAAAATGGATCGGCGCCGCGGCAATATCGTGGTTTCGCGCCGCACCGTGCTCGAGGAAACGCGCGCCGAGCAGCGCCAGGAGCTGGTGCAGAACCTCGAAGAGGGCCAGGTCATCGACGGTACCGTCAAGAACATTACCGATTACGGTGCGTTCGTGGATCTCGGCGGCATCGACGGTCTCCTCCACGTCACCGACATCGCCTGGCGGCGTGTCAATCATCCGTCCGAGGTCCTCAACATCGGTCAGCAGGTCAAGGTCAAGATCATCAAGATCAACCACGAAACCCACCGCATTTCGCTCGGCATGAAACAGCTGCTCGACGATCCGTGGCAGGGCATCGAGGGCAAATATCCGGTCGGCGCGCGCTTTACGGGGCGCATCACCAACATCACCGACTACGGCGCCTTCGTCGAGCTCGAGCCCGGCATCGAGGGCTTGATCCACGTCTCGGAAATGTCGTGGACCAAGAAGAATGTCCACCCGGGCAAGATCGTTTCCACCTCGCAGGAAGTCGAAGTGCAGGTGCTGGAAGTCGATCCGGTCAAGCGGCGGATTTCGCTCGGGCTGAAGCAGACCATGCGCAATCCGTGGGAGGTGTTTCTGGAGAAATATCCGCCCGGCTCGGTGGTCGAAGGCGAAGTCAAGAACAAGACCGAGTTCGGCTTGTTTCTCGGCCTCGACGGCGATGTCGACGGCATGGTGCATCTCTCCGACCTCGACTGGAAACGGCCGGGCGAGCAGGTCATCGAGGAATACAAGAAGGGCGACAAGGTCAACGCGCAGGTGCTCGACGTCGACGTCGAGAAGGAGCGTATCTCGCTCGGCATCAAGCAACTCGCCGAAACCGCCGCGCCCGACGCCGCCGAGAGCGCGGCCGGCGATCTCAAGAAAGGCTCGGTCGTTACCGGCGAGGTGATCGACGTAAAGGAAGGCGGCATCGACGTGAAGATCGTCGGCACCGAGTTTACGTCTTTCATCAAGCGCTCCGAATTGGCGCGCGACCGTTCCGAGCAGCGTCCGGACCGCTTCGCCGTCGGCCAGAAGGTCGACGCCCGCGTGATCTCGTTCGATCGCCGCAGCCACAAGGTTGCGGTCTCGATCAAGGCGCTCGAAGTCGCGGAGGAGAAAGAGGCGATTGCGCAATACGGATCGTCGGATTCAGGCGCGACGCTCGGCGACATCCTCGGCACCGCGCTCAAGCGCAAGGGCGAGGAAGAAGAAGCGAATTAGTGGTGACTTATTTCCTGCCCCGCGTTGCGGGGGAGGTGAAGTAACAGAAAGGAACCCGCACCATGTCGCTTGACGCCGACTCGATCGTCGACCGCCGCCGCATGCGGCGCAAGCTGACGTTCTGGCGCGTGCTTGCCGTCGTGGTGATCGTTCTCGCCATCGCCGGCCTGGGCGCGGTGGTGAACAACCGCACAGGCTTTGCCGGCGCCGGCGCTTACATCGCCCGTGTCACTATCGCAGGGCTGATCCGCGACGATCAGGATCGGGTGCGGCAGCTCGATCGGCTGGCGCAATCCTCGTCGGCGCGCGCGGTGATCGTGCACGTCGACAGCCCCGGCGGCACCACCGCCGGCTCTGAACAGCTTTACGACTCGCTCATGCGGCTCAAGGAGAAGAAGCCGCTGGTGATCGTGGTCGACGGGCTTGCGGCGTCCGGCGGCTACATCGCCGCACTCGCCGGCGATCACATCGTCGCCAAGCAGACCTCGCTGGTCGGCTCGATCGGCGT
>CAYWNY010000082.1:0-16037 GCA_964459765.1 uncultured Hyphomicrobiales bacterium
GCCGCTCGATGATTTTCGGCACGACCTGGACGTCGAAGCGGCCGTTGCGGTGATAGACTTCAAGGATGCGCTGCACGTCCGCCTGCACCATGGCGCGGGACAGCGACCCACGCGCCTTGGACTGGATTTCCTGTTGCAGCTGCTCGTCTTTGATCTTGTTGTTGCCCTCAAAGGCAAGGCGGTCGATCACCGGCGCCTCAACAACCGTAACAACGAGCTTTACGCCGGTTTGCGAGATGCGGATGTCCTGGAACAGGCCGGACGCATACAGCGCTTTCAGGGCGGAATCGATCTTCACCGAATCGAGCTGCTCGCCCGGCCCGACCTTGAAATAAGAGCGAATCGTGTCGGCTTCGACACGACGGTTGCCCTGAACGACGATATTGCTCGAAGTCGCGCCAGCTTGCGCAGACGCGGTGGAAACCGCTCCGGACGCAATACCAAGCAATACTACGCCGAGGAGTACGCCGGCCACCACGACCAGCCCTCGCCCAACCCGCACCCACATGTCCATGCGCAACGCGCCCTTACATCCCCTAGTCGTGGCCGCCCCCACCGGCGGGCTATTCGCAGTCTCCCTCAGCTTACCTCTCAATTCGGTGACAAAACTTGCTCCACTCCAATATTATAGCGCGCTTTCGGTCCCGCCGGGTCGGCGGCGTCAACCACTCTATCCTAAGCCCAAAGCCCTGGCCGTTTAAGATGTCGTCAGATGAACAATGTCATTGAAAGTTGCAAATATCATCAACATCAAGACGATAGCGAGACCGATGCGAAAACCCAGTTCTTGGGCCCTTTCCGACAGCGGACGACCGCGAATCCCCTCAATCAAATAGAACAAAAGGTGACCACCGTCGAGTAAAGGAATCGGAAACAGGTTCAGAAGGCCGATCGAGACCGAAATGACGGCAGCAATGTGAATCACGAACCCGAAGCTAATGTTCGCCGCCTTGCCGATAACGCGAGCTATGCCGATTGGACCGCTGAGCTGGTCGGCCGCCCTGTGGCCGGTGATAACGCCACCAATGTATTTGAACGTTTGGTCGACGACGAACCACGTCTCCTGCATCCCCATCCAGACCGCTTGCGGCGGCGAAACGGGCTGGTACGCAAATTTTGCCGGAAGCGGACCGTGAATGCCAAGCCGGCCGATCCGATTGCCAAGAATGTCCTTGTCGCTCTTGGGAACAGCCGAAAGAACACCTTCGGCACCACGGCGCTGGACCGTAATGTCGAGTTTACGTTGCGGGTTCTCGCTGACAATGCGTTGCATTTCGGCGAAATTGGCAATCGGTTCGCCGTCAATCGCGACGACGAGGTCACCGGGCTCGAATCCGGCGGCAGCGGCGGCACTGCCCGGATCCACGCCCTCGACCCGCGCACTCATCGCCTCCGGCGAATCCACCGGGCTGCCGTAAATCATGATGGTGGCGGCGAATATCGCGATCGCGAGCAGGAAATTCGCAATCGGCCCCGCCGCGACGATGGCCGCGCGCTTATAGATCGGCTGAAACACGAAGCTTTGCGCGCGCTCCTCGGCGTTCATGCCGGCAAACTGCGTGCCGTCGGGAACGCTTGCCGCATTCTCGTCGCCGAAAAACTTCACAAAGCCGCCGAGCGGTATGAGCGAGATTTTCCAACGCGTGCCGTAGCGATCGTTGAAGCCGATGATCTCCGGCCCGAAGCCGATCGAGAACACCAGCACCCGGACCCCGCACCAGCGTGCGACCAGGAAGTGGCCGAGTTCGTGGAAAAACACCACGAGGCTGAGCACGAACAAAAAGGGAATGGTATAGATCAAGATACCGCCGCCCAGCGCATATAGATGCGCGAGAAAATAGCTCCCCATGACGCCTATTTGCCCCAACCCTGTTGAAACCCCGCCCAGACCGAAGGCTTAAGATGCCATTGCGGCAATTTCGGGCAAGAGCCCACTAGCCAATCTTCTGGCGTTATGGTCAATGGCCATGGCGTCCGCGACCGATTGTGGCTCCGCAAGTGCACCGTCGCGCCCGGCGGCATCAAGAGTGGCTTCCACCAGCGCCGGAATCCCGCCAAAACCGAGCCGCCCGCTGATGAATTCATGCACCGCGACTTCGTTGGCGGCGTTCAGCACGGTCGGAGCAGCGCCGCCGGCGGCAAGCGCGCGGCGCGCGAGCCCCAGCGCCGGAAAGCGGGTGAGATCGGGCTCTTCGAAGGTCAGCGTCGAGGTGCGTGCTAGGTCGAGCCGCGCCGCCGGCGTGCCCATGCGCACCGGCCACGCCAGGCAATGGGCGATCGGGATGCGCATATCCGGCGAACCGAGCTGCGCCACCACCGAACCGTCCCGATATTCGACGAGACCGTGCACCACCGATTGCGGATGCACGACGACATCGAGGGCCTCGGACGGTAGCGCGAACAGGTGATGCGCCTCGATCAATTCCAGGCCTTTGTTCATCAGCGTCGCCGAATCGATGGTGACTTTCGGCCCCATCGACCAGGTCGGATGTTTGAGCGCCTGCTCTACTGTCACCTTGCGAATGGCATCGAGCGCAAAGGTCCGAAACGGCCCGCCCGATGCGGTGAGCACGATGCGGCGTACGTCTTCGCGGCGGCCGGCGCCGAGCGCTTGAAAGATCGCGTTGTGCTCGGAATCGACCGGCAATACGGTGGCGCCGGCGGCGGCGGCCCGCCGCATGAACAGCGCGCCGGCGCAGACAAGGCATTCCTTATTGGCGAGCGCTACCGTAGCGCCGCGTTCAGCCGCGGCCAATGTCGGCCGAAGCGACGTCGCCCCCGTAATAGCCGCCATCACCCAATCAGCCGGGCGGAGCGCCGCATCCACGATTGCGTCGGCGCCAGCGGCCGCCTCGATGCCTGAGCCCGAAAGCTCGGCTTTGAGCTCGCTGTACGCATAAGGATCAGCCACCGCCGCAAAGCGGGCGCCAAGCTCGCGCGCCAGCCGCGCGAGCGCCTTGGCGCTGCGATGCGCCGTCACCGCCTCGACGCGGTAGCGCCCCGCTTCCTGGCGCAACAGATCGATGGTGCTCGCACCGATCGAACCTGTCGCGCCCAAAAGGGTCACCGTCCGCGGCACGGGGGACAGCTCTGTTCTTGCCAGCGGCTGTTGCTTGCTCATCGCTTCACCATAGCAATAAGCCACGGGCCGGCGCAGCCATTCCTTGATGCAATATCCCGATCAGCAGGGCGGCGAAGGCGGCGACGAGGAAGCCGTCGATGCGATCCATCAGGCCGCCATGGCCGGGGATCAGGTCGCCTGTGTCTTTCGCGCCAACCCGCCGTTTGATCGCCGACTCGAACAAATCACCGGCTTGCGCCAGGACCGACAGCAAAAACGCCATGACCCCCACGATCCAAAGGTCGCCGATCCCGCCCGCATAAGCGACGGCCACGCCGGCGGCACCCCCCCCAAACAGCCCCCCGATAGCGCCCGACCAGGTCTTGTGCGGGCTAACAGCTGGTACCAGCAGCGGTCCGCGTAAAGTCCGCCCGCAGCAATAGGCAAAAATGTCGGTAATCCAGACGATTGCGCAGAGGAATAAAAGTGCCGTGAGACCCCATTGCGGGTCCGCCCGCAGCAGCGCCGGCCCGAATAAAACGGCGCCCGCATAAAACACGCCGCCCGCGGCCCAACCGATCTGGCTCACGCTATTATCGTCGCGCGGAAGGGCGGCGACCGCGAGCCCGGCCAAGACCGCCTCGATGACGAGCACGACGGCTGCGGCATCGGCAAGGCCTGTGCCGATCAATCCACCGGCGATCACCAGGCCGGACCATCCGGGCACGATGATGCGCAGGTCGGCGCGGCGCGCCACCAAAGTCGTCCATTCCCAAAGAATGCGGCCCGCCGCGATCACGCACAGGACGAGAAACGCCCAGCCGCCGGCATAGGTGATGGCCAAAACCATAGGCGCCAGCACCGCAGCGGACACCGCGCGTAGCATAAGGTCGTTGGCGCCGGATGCCTGCGCTCCGGTGCGCCCGGAATGGTCGGGTGAGGTCACGATCGGGCTTTGGCGACCAATCCGCCGAAACGGCGCTCGCGCCGGCGGTATTCTTCGATCACGCCCTCAAGCGCGGCGCGATCGAAATCGGGCCAATTGACCGGCACGAAGACGAGTTCGCTATAGGCCGCCTGCCAGAGCAGGAAATTGGACAGCCGCTGCTCACCGCTGGTGCGAATGATCACGTCGGGATCGGGGATATCGGGCGCGTGCAAATAGCTGCCGAAGCGCTCCGGCGTCACGTCGTCGGTCGACAGCCTCCCCTGCGCCACCTCGATGGCGAGAGCGCGCGCGGCGCTGGCGATCTCCTGGCGGCCGCCATAATTGAAGGCGACGACCAGCGTCAGGCCGTCGTTGTTGCGCGTCAAATCCTCGGCTTCCTGCAGCAAGAGGCAGATGTCGCGATCGAGCCCAGATCGGTCGCCGATAATGCGCACCCGCACATTGCTATCGTGCAATTCGGCAAGATCCTTGCGGATGAAACGCCGCAACAAACCCATCAAGTCGGTGATCTCGGACGGCGGACGCGACCAGTTCTCGGAACTGAAGGAGAAAATCGTCAAGAAGGAAATCCCGAGCTCGCCGGCGGCACGCACGGTATTGCGCAAAGCCTCCACGCCGCGCCGGTGACCTTCCACGCGCGGCAGGCCGCGCGCGGACGCCCAGCGCCCGTTGCCATCCATGATGATGGCGACGTGCCGCGGCACGCTAAAGCCGTCGTCTTGTTGCCGGGCCGGCTCGGCTGCCGTACTTCTCGATCTCACCGCGTCGCTCAAACCGTCATGATCTCCTTTTCCTTACCGGCGAGGAGCTTGTCGACCTCGGCCACGGTGGCGTCGGTCACTTTCTGCACCTCGCCCGATTGCCGCTCGTGGTCGTCCTCGCTGATTTTGTGATCCTTCTCGAGCTTTTTGAGGAGATCGAGACCGTCGCGGCGCACGTGGCGCACCGCCACGCGCGCCGACTCGGCATATTTGTGCGCTATTTTGACAAGCTCGCGCCGACGTTCTTCGTTGAGCTCCGGAACGCGCAGCCGGATTACCTGCCCCTCGGTCGAGGGCGTAAGCCCGAGATTGGCGTCGGAGATCGCCTTCTCGACCGGATGGATCATCGTGCCGTCCCACACCTGAACGTTGAGCAACCGCGGCTCAGGCACGCTGATGGTGGCGAGCTGGTTGAGCGGCATGTGGCTGCCATAGGCATCGACCTGGACATGCTCCAACAACGCCGACGAGGCGCGGCCGGTACGCAAACCGCCGAGCTCCTGCTTCAACGAATGGATCGCGCCCTGCATGCGGCGCTTAAGATCATTCATGTCGAATGTCGCTGTTGCCATGATGCCCTCCGCGATCCGAACCGTCTTTGCCGCGCCCGCGTCAACGTCACGCGACCGTGGCGACGGTGGTGAAGTGTCCCTTCCCGCGCAAAACGGTCTCGATCGCGCCGCGCTCCCGGATCGAAAAAACAATGATAGGCATACAGTTCTCCCGGGCAAGCGCGAACGCAGTCGCGTCCATGATCTTCAAATTGCGGTCCAGCGCTTCCTTGTGGTCGAGCCGGTCGTAACGTTTGGCGGTCGGATCGCGCTTGGGGTCGGCGGTATACACCCCGTCCACGTCGGTCGCCTTGAGCACGGCGTCGCAGCTCATCTCGGCGGCGCGCAGCACCGCGGTGGTGTCGGTCGTGAAATAAGGATTGCCGGTGCCGCCGGCGAACACGATAATGCGGCCGTCTTCGAGATGCCGCAGCGCCCGCTGCCGCTCGTAGGTCTCGCAGACCTGCGGCATGGCGAGCGCCGACATGGTGCGAGCGCTCACCCCAAGCCGCTCGATGGCGGCTTCAAGGACCAGCGCATTCATCACCGTCGCCAGCATGCCCATGGAATCGGCGGTCGGCCTCGACAGCCCGTTTTCCGAAATGGTCGCGCCGCGCAAAACGTTGCCGCCGCCTACCACCACACCGAGCCCGACCCCCAGCTTGCGCGCCGCGATGAGGTCGGCGGCAAAGCCGTCGATGGTCGGCTGGTGAATGCCGAATTTTTCCGGCCCGCTCAGCGCTTCGCCCGAGAGCTTGACGATCACCCGTCGGTAGTTCGGCCCCGCCATTGTCAACGTTTCCTAGTCGGCGCGGCGGCGCGCAAAACAACAGCCGCCCTACCCTGATACCTTTGATACCCTGGATACCCCTAGTGCGCACCCGCCAGCGCCGCGACTTCGCCGCCCAAATCGCCCTCTGGCCGGTCGATGCCTTCCCCGAGCGCATAGCGCACGAAACCTGTAATCTTGATGGGTGCGCCGACCTTGCCTTCGCTCTCTTTGACCGCCTGTGCCACGCTCTTCTTGTCGTCGAAGATAAATCCCTGATCGAGCAGGCAGACTTCCTTGTAGAAGGTCTTCAGGCCAGACTCGACGATCTTGTCGATCACGTTGGCGGGCTTGCCCTGCGCCTTGAATTTCTCAGACAGCACGCTCTTCTCGCGCGCGACGACCGCGGGATCGATGGCCGCCGCGTCGATGGCCAGCGGATTGGCCGAGGCCACATGCATCGCGACCTGGCGGCCGAAGGCTTTGAGCTCGTCGACACTGCCGGTCGATTCCAGCGCCACGATCACACCGATACGGCCGAGCCCCTCGGACACCGAATTATGCACATAGCTCGCCACCACGCCCTTGCTGACGGCGAGTTCTGCGGCGCGGCGCAGCGTCATATTCTCGCCGATCTTGGCGACGGTGTCGCCGATGGCGTCGGCAACCGTGATGGCGCCGACTTTGACGCCGAGAATCTTGTCGACGTCGCCGCCCGCATCGAGCGCCACGTCGGCGATCATCTTCACCAGGCCCTGGAATAGATCGTTGCGGGCGACAAAATCGGTCTCGGAATTGACTTCGACGACCACGCCCTTGGTGCCTCTCACGGCAACGCCGATCAGGCCTTCGGCCGCGACGCGGCCGGCTTTCTTGGCGGCCTTGGCGAGACCCTTCTTGCGCAGCCAATCGACCGCGGCTTCGAGGTCGCCGCCGGTTTCGCCCAGAGCGGCCTTGCAATCCATCATGCCCGCGCCGGTCTTGTCGCGGAGCTCTTTCACCATGCCTGCGGTGATGTTGGCCATTTCAGTGTGTCCCTGCTTCGTCATTCCGTGGCGCGTCGTCGACGCGGACCCGGAATCCATAACCACCGCACTGGGAGTTAGTCACTCGAACACAAATTGCACGTCGGCGGGACGTAAAGCCGTCACTCCGCCTCGATCGCCATCTGCTCCTTGGCGCGCGCGATCCAGCCTTCGACGCGACCGGGCAATCCCACTTCTTCGCCGATCTTATAGGCCGCAATCGGCCCGAGTTCGGCGATCTGCCACGCATGGAAGATGCCCAGATCGTTGAGCTGCTTCTCGATGGCCGGCGACACCCCGGGGAATTTCTTCAGATCGTCGGCGACGCCGCGCGGTCCCGACAGGGGCGCAAAGCCGAACCGGTCGGGTTCCGGGAGCACTTCCTCGACCAACGGCTCGGGCAGCGCGCCGACATCGACGCGCTCGCCTTGGCCGCGGGAGATGCCGTCGATCACCGCTTTGGCGACGAGATCGCAGTAAAGCGTAATCGCGCGGCTGGCGTCATCGTTGCCGGGGATGACGTAAGTGATGCCGTCGGGATCGCAATTGGTGTCGACCACGGCGGCGACCGGAACGTTAAGCCGCCGCGCTTCCTTGATCGCGATATCTTCTTTGTTGGTGTCGATGACGAACACCAGGTCGGGCAGCCCGCCCATATCCTTGATGCCGCCGAGCGAGCGGTCGAGCTTGTCGCGCTCGCGCTGCAGCGTCAGCCGCTCTTTCTTGGTGTAGCCCTGGCCTTCGTTGGAGGCGAGCATGGTCTCGAGCGTCCGCAGCCGCTTGATCGAGTTCGACACCGTCTTCCAGTTGGTCAGCGTGCCGCCGAGCCAGCGCGAATTGACGTAATACTGCGCCGACTTCTTCGCCGCTTCGGCGATGGCATCCTGCGCCTGCCGCTTGGTGCCGACGAACAGGATGCGGCCGCCGTTGGCCACCGTGTCGCTGATCGCCTGCAACGCGCGATGCAGCATCGGCACGGTCTGGGTCAGATCGATGATATGAATGTTGTTGCGGGTGCCGAAGATGTACTCAGCCATCTTCGGATTCCAGCGGTGGGATTGATGGCCGAAATGGACGCCAGCTTCCAAAAGCTGGCGCATGCTGTAGTCGGGCAGCGCCATAGAACTTCTCCGGTTGATCCGCCGCGGACCGCTGAGCCGGACTTCTCTTTTGGGAGAGGACCAGCACCGGACGGCCCATTTGGGCCAAGGTCCGCGTGTGAGGTTGCCGGGCTTATATAGGGAGCCCCCGGCCGACGCAAGGATCGACGCCTGCTCAAAGCCCCCGGCGGCGGCGCTTTTTGGCCGCTTTTTTGGCCGCCAGGCGGGCCGCGGCGGCGGCGTCGAATTCATCGGCCCCCGCAGCCGGTCGATCGTCGGCGATTTGCTGGGCCGGCGTTGATCCCACCTTCGCCCGATCGAGGACAAAACGCGCATAATCCTCCATGTCGCCGGCGAACGGCTTGATGTGGCCATCAGCCGTCAGCCAAAGCCGGTCGGCGACGAGTTCGATCAGGGAACGGTCGTGGGTGATGAGGATGACGGCGCCCTCATAATCGTTAAGCGCATCGAGGAGCGCGCGGCGGCTGTCGATATCGAGATGATTGGTCGGCTCGTCGAGGATCAGAAGGTGCGGCGCCGTCATCGCCACCAGATTGAGGAGAAGCCGCGCCCGCTCGCCGCCGGACAGATTGTCGAC
Organism: uncultured Hyphomicrobiales bacterium; assembly: GCA_964459765.1. GTDB lineage: Bacteria > Pseudomonadota > Alphaproteobacteria > Rhizobiales > Xanthobacteraceae > BOG-931. Next base: position 8,815 of record CAYWNY010000082.1, read on the forward strand.
GGTAGTTTCCTGCTTATCGAATGACAGCCCGAACTGCGCCAACCGCGAGCGCCGCGACGACTCGCTGTCGTCAGGCCGCTCGCGGCGGAGAATGTCGAGCGGCGTATCGTCCGGATCGAGCGCCTCGATCTGATGCTGGTGGAACCAGCCCACCCGCAAGCGCTGCTCGCGCTTGAACTGCCCCGCTTGCAGCGGCAACGCGCCAGCGACCATTTTGGCGAACGTCGATTTGCCGGCGCCGTTGACGCCGAGGAGCCCGATACGGTCGTCGACGTCGAGCCGCAGATTGAGATTGCGCAGCACCGGTGCACCGCCGTAACCGACCGTGGCATTTTCAAGTTGCAGAAGCGGCGGCGCCAGCGGCCGCGGCGGCGACGGCAGCGTGAACGGCGCCACGCGCTCCTCGAGCACTTCCGCGATCGGTTCGAGCTTGGCGAGCCGCTTGATGCGCGATTGCGCCTGCGTTGCCTTGCTCGCTTTGGCGCGGAAGCGGTCGATAAATTTCTGTAAGTGCGCGCGCTCGGCGTCCTGCTTGGCCTTGGTCGCCACCTGCAGCCGGTTCTTCTCGGCCCGGCGGGTTTCGAAGTCGTTGTAGCCGCCGGTGTAGAGTTCAAGCTTGCCCTGGCTCAAGTGCAGGATGGCGTCGACCGAGTTGTTCAGAAGCTCGCGGTCGTGACTGATGATCAGTGCGCTGTGCGGATACTTCTTCAAGCGCGCTTCGAGCCACAGCGCGCCTTCGAGGTCGAGATAATTGGTCGGTTCGTCGAGCAGCAGCAGATCCGGCTGCGCAAACAGCGCCGCGGCAAGAGCCACCCGCATCCGCCAACCGCCGGAGAATTCCGCCATCGGGCGATCAAGATCGGCATTGGAAAAGCCGAGGCCGCTTAGGATTTCGGCGGCGAGCGACGGCGCGCGGTCGGCGTCGATGGCGTTGAGCTCCTGGTAGATTTCCGCAAGCTGTTCGGGTTCGGCGACCTCGAGCTGCGCGTTGAGCGCTTCGCGCCGCGTGTCGGCGGCGAGAATTGTGTCCAACAGACTCGTCGGTGTCGCCGGGTGCTCCTGATCGACCGAGCCGATGCGGGCGGCTTTCGGCAGCAAAATCTCGCCGCCGAGCGGAACGAGATCGCCGACGATCAGCTTGAACAGCGTCGATTTGCCGATGCCGTTCCTTCCCACCACGCCGACCTTCGTGCCGGTCGGTATCGCCACGCTCGCCGAATCGAAGAAGCGGCGGCCCCAAGCGTCAAAGACGAGATTATCAATGCGAAGCATAGCGCCTGACCGGACGATTCCGCCGACGAACGATTCTTGGGAAGAAAGGCGCGGTCTCTTACCGCGCTGTGCTCAGATAGCGAGTGCAGCCGACAAATTCAAATCCAAAGCTTCAAGGGTGCCGATTAAAGCGCCTCGACCGTGACCACGCCGGTCACCGCCTTGATGGCGCCGGCGATTTGCGGGGAGACCTTGAAGCGGCCGGGAAGCTTTACCTCGACCTCATTGCCGTCGCCGAGCATCAGCACCATCGCGACTTCGCCCTCGCCGCCTTCGCCATTGCCGCGACCTTCGGGCATCCTGATCGGCTCGAGCCGTTTGGCGACGCTTTCGATCGGCGCATCGTCGCGCAGGAAGACGCGCAAGCCCTTTTGCATCTTGGCCGCCGCCTGATCCAGCGGCTCGACCGACTGAATGCGGGCGCGCACTTCGTCGCCCTGCACCTCGGCGGTGATGAACAACAGCACTGCGGTTCCCGGCTCCAGGAGATCGCGGTATTGCGCGAGGCCTTCGGCGAACAGCACCGCCTCGTAATGGCCGCTCGCGTCGGATAGGCCGATGATCCCCATCTTGGTGCCGTTCTTGGTGCGCCGCTCGGTGCGCGCCACCACCGTGCCGGCGACGCGCCCTGCCCCCGCGCCCGCTTTCACCGCGCGCGAAAACTCCGCCCACGACTGGACCCGCAGGCGTTTGAGCGCCGAAGCATAATCGTCGAGCGGATGCCCGGAGAGGAAAAAGCCGACGGCCTCGTATTCGCGCTTCAATCGTTCCGCCGGCAGCCACGGCTCGATCGACGGCAGCGCGATCGGGGTGGGCGCCGCCGCTCCGCCGAACAATTCGGACTGCCCCATCGCCGCATCATCGTGCGTGCGCTGCGCGGTGGCGAGCATGGTGTCGACGACGGCGAGGACGCGCGCGCGGCTGGGCTCGATCGCGTCAAACGCGCCGGCGGCAACCAGACTTTCGAGCACGCGCCTATTGACGGCGCGCGGATTGCTGCGGCGGGCGAAATCGCCGATGTCGGCAAATGGCCGCTCGGCGCGGGCGTCGACGATTCCTTCGACCGCCTGACGACCTACGCCGCGCAACGCGGCGAGCGCGTAGTAGATGGTGTTGCCATCGACGTCGAATTCGACGCCGGAGCGGTTGATCGACGGCGGCTCGACCTTGATCGTGAGCCGCTCGGCTTCGGCGCGGAATTCGGCGAGCTTGTCGGTGTTGCCCATGGCGAGCGTCATCGACGCCGCCAGAAACTCGACCGGATAATTCGCCTTCATATATGCGGTCTGATAGGCGACGAGCGCGTAAGCGGCGGCGTGGCTTTTGTTGAAGCCGTAATCGGCAAACCGCTCGAGGAGATCGAAGATCGCTCCCGCCTGCCCTGACTCCACCCCGCGCGCCACCGCGCCGGAGACGAAGCGGTCGCGCTGCGCCTTCATTTCGCTGCGGATCTTTTTGCCCATGGCGCGGCGAAGAAGATCGGCCTCGCCGAGCGAGTAGCCGGACAAGACCTGCGCCGCCTGCATCACCTGTTCCTGATAGACGATGACGCCGTAGGTCTCGCGCAGGATCTCCTCGAGCTTCGGGTGGATGTAGTCGGGCAATTCGACGCCGTGCTTGCGCGCGCAATAGGTCGGGATGTTGGCCATCGGGCCCGGCCGGTAGAGCGCGACCAGCGCGATGATGTCCTCGAAGCGGTCCGGCCGCATGTCGATGAGCGCTCGGCGCATCCCTGCGCTTTCCACCTGGAACACGCCGACCGTCTCGCCGCGCGCCATCATCTCGTAGGATTTGGCGTCGTCGAGCGGTAGGTTCGTCAGGTCGATATCGACGCCGCGGCGCTTGACGAGCTTGGCCGCGAGATCGAGCACGGTGAGCGTGGTCAAACCGAGAAAGTCGAACTTCACCAGCCCCGCCGGCTCGACCCATTTCATGTTGAACTGCGTCACCGGCATCAGCGATTTCGGATCGCGATAGAGCGGCACGAGCTCGGCGAGCGGCCGGTCGCCGATGACGATACCGGCGGCGTGCGTCGAGGCGTGGCGCGTCAAACCTTCGAGCTTCTGCGCGATGTCGAAGGCGCGCCGCACCACCGGATCGCGGTCGCGCTCGGCTTGCAGCCGCGGCTCGTCGTCGATGGCGCGCGCGAGCGTGACCGGATTGGTCGGGTTCTGCGGCACAAGCTTGCAGAGCTTGTCGACCTGCCCGTACGGCATCTGCAGGACGCGGCCGACGTCGCGCAACACGCCGCGCGCTTGCAGCGTGCCGAAGGTGATGATCTGCGCCACCTGCTCGCGCCCGTATTTCTCCTGCACGTAATGGATCACTTCGTCGCGCCGGTTCTGGCAGAAATCGATGTCGAAGTCCGGCATCGAGATGCGTTCCGGATTGAGGAAGCGCTCGAACAGCAGCCCGAAGCGGATCGGATCGAGATCGGTGATGGTGAGCGCGTAAGCGACCAGCGAGCCGGCGCCGGAGCCGCGGCCCGGCCCGACCGGAATGCCTTGCGCTTTCGCCCACTGGATGAAATCGGCGACGATGAGGAAGTAGCCGGCGTATTTCATCTTCTCGATGACGCCGAGCTCGAAATCGAGCCGTTGGTGATAGTCCTCGGCGGTGCGGCCGGGCGCGATCGGATGGCGCTTGAACCGCAGTTCAAGACCCGCCCGCGCGGCGCGGCGCAATTCTTCCGCTTCGTGCGCAAGCCGCGCCTCGTTGCTTTCGTTCGGCGCGGAGGTGAAGCGCGGCAGGATCGGTGCGAGCGTGCGCGGGCGGAACGCGCAGCGTTCGGCAATCTCAATGGTTGCCGCCAGCGCCTCGGGCAGATCGGCGAACAATTGCGCCATTTCGGCGCGGGTCTTGAAGCGATGCTCGGGATTGAGCTGGCGGCGGTCACCCTCGGCGATGAGCCGGCCCTCGGCGATGCACAACAGCGCGTCATGCGCTTCGTGGTCTTCGCGGGTGGCGAAGAACGGCTCGTTGGTGGCGACGAGCGATAGGGCGCGCGCGTAAGCCAGATCGATCAGCGCGGTCTCGGCGGTGCGTTCGGCGGGCAAACCATGGCGCTGCAATTCGATATAGAGCCGGTCGCCAAACAGCCGCTGCAATTCCTCGCAGCGCGAGAGAGCGAGCGGGCCTTGGCCGGCAACGATCGCGGCATCGAGCGGGCCGCCCGGCCCGCCGGAAAGCGCGATCAGTCCGCTAGCGTCCTCGGCGAGCCAGGCAAGCTTGATGTGCGGCTGCTCGGTCTGTTCGGTGTCGAGATAAGCGCGCGAGCAAAGCCGCATCAGGCTCTTGTAGCCGTGCTCGCGCGCCGCCAGCAGCACAAGCCGCGAAAAGGCCGGCGCGACCTGGCCGCTGCGGTTATCGCGATCGCCGAAATCGACGCCGAGCGCACAGCCGATGATCGGCTGGATGCCGGCGCTCGCCATTTTCTCGGAGAATTCGAGCGCGCCGAACATGTTGTCGGTGTCGGTGAGCGCCAGCGCCGGCTGCCGGTCTTTTTTCGCCAGCTCGGCGAGCCGCGCAATCGTCAGCGCGCCCTCGAGGAGCGAGTAGGACGAATGGACGTGAAGATGGACGAAGCCGGGTGTTGCCGGCTTTCCAGTGTTTCCACGCGTAGTGGTCGCGGCGGCCATGACGTTACTTACTCGCGCGAAGCGATTCTGCCAGCGGCGAGCATGGGCGGCTCGCGGCCGCGCTGTCCATGGTGCGAGCGGGCGCCATCACCGCTGCGCACAGGATGTTCGCTTCACCTTGCGCGGCACTTGCCGCGCCGGCGGTTTAAACGACGCCCAGCACCTGCGCCCAGACCGCGACCATGGCTAGAAACAGACTCACTGCGGTCAGCGCCAACGCTTCCTCGGCAAAAGTACGCGCCATCATGTCCTCTCCCCGCGTTATAGAACGAAGAGTGAACATAGTTCACCAAATGTTCTGGAGTCAAGGGGGGGCAGTGGGTCACTTTCAATTGTGGCGGGGAACCCGCTGTGATTGAAGGAACCCCATGGAGAAATCCGACTGGTTTGCGGTCATCACCGGCATCATATTCTTGGGCGCGGGGTCGCTAATGACCGCCTTCGGAGAGCGCGTCATGAAATATGGCGGAGCCACATTAATTGCCATTGGCATCGGCGGAATGATCTTCTGGTTCGGCTACTACCGGAATGCCGATGCTCAACAACCGAATGTAAGTGGCAATTGCAATAACTTCGGCCTGAACAACGGCATGATGAACTGCGGGACACTCAATTTGGGTGTACCGCAGCGCAAATTGGATGACTCGATGTTTATGCCCCTCAAACAGCAAATACTCGGATTATCACGCGATAAATCTTACGAAGTTGTAGCCGTCATGGGTGACACCGAGGCGTTCCAATTTGCTGGTGACATCTTCGCGTTTATGAAAACTCACGACTTCAAGGTTACGGGAGTCGATCAGTCGGTATTTAACAAGCCCGTAACCGGGCTTCTTCTTTCCGAAAAACCGAACGGGACAGTTGATCTTATTGTTGGTTCAATCCAACATTAGCGTTGTCGCCGCCCGTAATGCCAAGCCGCCGCTTCATTTTTGATCCAACGCCACGCCTCACCTTCCGTCGCAAACGTATTGGTGACCCGTTCCGGCTCTGCATTCGGGAACGTCACAGTTACGTAGTAGCCCTCGCCGATCCGCCAGCGTTCAACATCGAAGATCGCCCTCGGCGCTTGCCGCTTCCGCTTGGCCTCGAACGCATCAAGCACGTCCACAACATCGACCATTTCCCAAAGCCGATCCGTCACGCCAGCGGCCATTGCCGGACTGACTTTGAGCGTTTGGTGAAGCCGAACAAAATTGTAATACATCGAATGCAGTGCGACCGCGCACGCATGGTTTTCAATTTTTTTGCTGAATGCGTTTGTGAGCCGCGTAAAACGGCGCATGTGCATCCGCATCGTCAAATTTTGTCTTTCAACAAATGACGTACTGACGTGCTTAGGATCGGGATTGCCAGTTATTTCACGCTTTTGCGCGCCGATGCACTTAGCTGGGCTATAACGCTTCTCGCCCTGCGGATCAGCACCATAGATTTTCTGCAACATTGCGTAGTCAACGTCGTTACCAAATACAGTATCGACTGCGACCAAATATGGACGGTGACCGTCGCTAGTTAGTTGCACGCGGTTCGCAAGGCGCTCTTTAAGATCATCCATGAACGTCATCGCGGACTCAATCTTGCGATCCGCGACAAGCCAGCTAACGAGCAACTTTGTGTCCGCGTCGATTGCGGTCCACGTCCACACGTCGCCAGCGTCGGCCGGCGCAGCCTTCGCCTCTTTTACGTTGTCGTTTTTCGCGTAAACAAAATTCCAAATTTCATCGACCTGTACCCGCTTACTCGTCAGGTTCCGCAGCACGCGATCCTGATATTCGGTGCATGCATGTCCGGCATCGACCACAAGCTTGGTGACCGTGTTCTTGCTCGCGCCGGTTAGCCGGGTCACGGCGCGGATCGACTGCCCTTCGCAAAGGAGATGGAGGATACGGGCACGATCTTCGCGGCTGAGCCTGTTCATAGCTCAGCACAATATGACCCCTATGCTTGACTGTCAAGCATAAGGGTCAGTTAGGCGCTACGGCCCTTTTTCCGCAATACCTTCGGGGTTCCCCTCATAAGGTTGCCACAACCTGGCGTACGAACGGGGCTCGCCCGAAAGAAAAAATTAGCGACGCGATCCGAAGTTGTCGTCGCATTCGGAGCCTCTCTAGCGGGACCCAGTGAGGTGTGGACATTGGTCCCGGCGCTCGGCCAACTCACGCTGAAGGACTTCAGCACGTCCTTCAAAAGGGTATCGGCATCGCTCATGGTGGCCTCCAACTACTCCGACGATTGATGTTGTATCTGACGTTGGTTCATTAGAGCCCATCCGGGAAGTTTGGATTCATGATGAGGCGTTTGCAGCAAGGCGCC
>CAYWNY010000083.1:0-15948 GCA_964459765.1 uncultured Hyphomicrobiales bacterium
AGAGGTTTCCGGCATGAGCCAAATAATTGCCGAGCTCGCTCCGACAGGCGTTTTGCGGGCCGGGATCAACATGAGCAACGGGCTTTTGGTCACCGGCGTTGGCGCGTCAGGCGATCCGGAGGGCGTTGCGCCCGACATGGCGGGCGAGATCGCGCGGCAGCTCGGTGTGTCCGTCGCCTATGTGAAGTTCGATCGACCGTCGCTGCTCGCTGACGCCGCCGGCACCGGTGCTTGGGACATTGGCTTGATTGCCGCGGAGCCGGCGCACGCTGAGAAGATAGCGTTCACGCCGGCCTATTGCGGGATCGAAGCGACCTATCTCGTGCCCGCGGATTCACCCTGCCACAACCCCGCTGATGTCGACCGCGCGGACGCGCGTATCGCCGTCCGCCGCGGCGCCGCTTATGACTTGTGGCTCGATCGCAATATCAAACAAGCGACCTTGGTGCGATCCGACAGCGCCGACGGCCCGCTCAACCAGTTCCTCGCCGAACACCTCGATGCGCTCGCGGGTCTGCGGCAGCAATTGCTGCAATACCTCAAAAAGGCTCCGGGCGCGCGCATTCTTTCCGGCAACTTCACCACAGTCCAACAGGCGATCGGCATGGCGAAGAGTAATCTGGCCGGTGCCGCCTTCCTGCGCGATTTCGTTGCACAGGCCAAACGTACAGGGTTGGTCGCGCAGCTGATTGAGAAGCACAAGGTCGTTGGCTTGTCGGCCGCTGCGTAGATGGGGGCCTTCAGATGCTCGCCACCGTCTTGAGCCGCGCCCGCGGGTGAATCTCCGATTGGGCGAGTACGCTCGTCTGCGCGCGAAAGCGCTCGACGATGCCGCGGACGAACGGCCGGATGTTCGGCGACGTCACAAGCACCGGCGCCTCGCCGTCGCGCGCCGCCTGTTCAAATTTTTCGCGCACCGCGTTGATGAATTCGGTGAGCCTCGAAGGCTGCATGGCAAGGTTGCGGTCGTCGCCCTGGCCGACGATCGACTCGGCGAAGGTCTGCTCCCAACGTGCCGTAAGCGCGATGATCGGGAGATACCCGGCGGGGCTGGTGTGTTGCGCGCACAGCGCGCGCGACAGCCGCGCGCGCACATGCTCGGCGAGCATCGTTGGATTGCGCGTCGCCGCAAGCCCGTCGGCGATTCCTTCGAGAATGGTCGCCAGATCGCGGATCGACACCCGTTCCGCAAGCAGGATCTGCAACACACGCTGGATGCCGGAAATGGTGATCTGCGAAGGCACGATGTCCTTGATCAGCTCGCCTTGCTCCTTCGGCAGTTCCTTGAGCAGTTTCTGCACCTCGCCGTAGGACAGCAGCTCCGACATGTTGGCTTTGATCAACTCGGTGAGATGGGTGGCGAGCACGGTCGCTGAGTCGACGACGGTGTAGCCTTTGATCGAAGCTTCCTCTTTGAGCGAAGCTTCGATCCAGGTCGCCGGCAGGCCGAAGGTCGGCTCGGTCGTGTGTACCCCGGGCAGGGTGACCTGTTTGCCGGCTGGGTCCATGACCATGTACTGGCCGTGCCAGACTTTGCCGGTGCCGGCCTCGACCTCCTTGATCTTGATGACGTAGCTGTTGGCGTCGAGTTGCACGTTGTCGAGGATGCGCACCGCGGGCATGACAAAGCCCATCTCCGCGGCGAGCGAGCGGCGTAGCGCCTTGATCTGTTCCGTTAGCCGGTCGCTGCCGTCGGTGGCGTTGACCAGCGGCAACAGGGCATAGCCAAGCTCGATCTTGAGATCGTCCATCTTTAGCGTTGCCGACATCGGCTCTTCCGCCGGCGGGGGCTTTTCGGCGTCAGCTTTCTTGGTCTCGACCGCGGCGGCACGCTTGTGGCGGCGGTCGATCAGGTAAGCGAGGCCTCCCATGCCGCCGCCGAGCGCCAGAAAAGGCACCATCGGAATGCCCGGCAGCAGTGCCATCACCAGCATCACGGCCGCCGACATGCCGAGCGCTTTGGGATAGCCGGAAAACTGGCTGAGCAGCGCCTTGTCGGCGGCGCCGGCAACGCCAGCCTTGGAAACGAGAAGGCCCGCGGCGATCGACACAATCAGCGCCGGCACTTGTGTCACTAGGCCGTCGCCGACGGTCAGGAGCGTGTAGGCGTGGGCGGCTTCGGCGAAGCTCAGGCCCTGCTGCATGATGCCGATAACCATGCCGCCGATGACGTTGATCAAGACGACGAGCAGACCGGCGATGGCGTCGCCGCGGACGAATTTGGAGGCGCCGTCCATGGCGCCAAAGAAACCGGATTCGTCTTCCAGCGTCTTGCGCCGGCGCCGCGCCTCCTTCTCGTCGATCAGGCCGGCGGAAAGGTCGGCGTCGATCGCCATCTGCTTGCCAGGCATGGCGTCCAAGTGAAAGCGCGCCGCCACTTCGGCGATGCGGCCGGAGCCCTTGGTGATGACGACGAAATTGACGATTACCAGGATGGTGAAAACGATGATGCCGATGACGAAATTGCCGCCCATGACGAAATAGCCAAAGGCTTCGATGACGTGACCGGCGGCGGCCGGTCCCTCATGGCCATGCGCCAGAACCAGTCGCGTCGAAGCAAGGTTGAGCGCGAGCCGCAGCATGGTCGCGATCAACAGCACCGTCGGAAATGCGGAAAACTCGAGCGGCGTCTGGATGAACAGCGACGTCATCAGGATCAGCACCGAAAACGTGATCGAGATGGCGAGTGCGAAGTCGAGCAGCAGCGACGGCAGCGGCAGGATGAGGACCACGAGAATGGCCATCATGCCGACCGCCAGGCCGATATCGCTGCGCCGGAGCATGGTGCCGAGATCGGCGAGGCGCGTCAGCGACAATCCCTCGCCGCCCGGCGCCGAAGCTGTGTCGGTCATGCTACTTGAACTGCCCCGCCTGTTACGTTGTCGTGTTTCAAAACTGTGCGCCGCGGCTGTCGGGCCACCGGCGCGGAATAAAGGAGCGGCACTCGCGTCCAAGGCTGCCCCCTGGGTGCGGTTGAAACGAAGGATACCTCCCCGGCAAAATCTGCCGGGTATATGGTTAGCGGCGGGTTAATTTCGGTATAGCGGTGCCGCCATTGGGCGGTTTTTTAGCCGGGCAACGGCGTGCAATAGCGTAACATCGGCGTTTCACCATATTCTGCTGTGGTTTTCGCGAAGCGGGGTGAACATGCATTCGCACTCCATGACGGAATGGACCCACGGCCACGCCTTTCTGGGCGAGCATCACGGTGAGCGCGAGCGGCGCACCTGGACCGTGGTGGCGCTGACTGCGGCGATGTTGGTCATCGAGATTGTCGGTGGTACGCTGTCTGGCTCGATCGCGCTGGTGGCCGACGGCTGGCACATGGGGACGCATGTGGCGGCGCTTGCGATCGCCGGGCTTGCTTACCTGTTCGCCCGCCGGCATGTCGATGACCCGCGCTTCTCGCTCGGCACCGGTAAGTTCGGCGAACTTGCAGCGTTTGCCAGCGCCATCATCCTCGGCATGATTGCGCTTGGCATCGGCTACGAATCGGTACTGCGCCTGTTACATCCCGTCGGCATCCATTTCCGCGAGGCGGTGCCCATTGCCGCACTCGGACTGTGCGTGAATCTCGTCAGCGCCTGGCTTTTACGCGACACGCACGATCACGGGCGCGGTCTTGGGAACGGCCATGCGCACGATCATGACCACGACGATCACGACCACTCGCACGATCACGGCGGTCATCACCAGGATTCGAACTACCGGGCCGCGTATGTGCACGTCCTGGCCGACGCACTGACCTCGGTGATGACCATCGCCGGTCTGACTCTCGCGTGGACGTTCGGATGGACCTTCATGGATCCGCTTGTAGGGCTCATCGGCATGATCGTGATCCTGTCTTGGGGTTACAGCCTCGTGCGTTCGGCAGGCGGCGTTCTTCTCGACATTGTGCCTGATCCGGCATTGGCCGGTCGCATCCGCGAGCGAATAGAGGTCGATCATGATCGGCTCGCCGACCTGCATTTGTGGCAGCTCGGCCCTGGCCATGTTGCGGTGATCGCCTCGGTCGTCTCCGACCACCCGCAAGCGCCGGTGGTCTACAAGCGGCGGCTTGAAGGCTTAAGCGGACTTTCGCACGTGACCGTTGAAGTCAATGAGTGTGTCAACAAAGGCGAAGTCGTGAAATAGCGAATAGCGAATGGAACCCGACAGACAGCGCCGCTCTCACTATTCGCTGCTCGCTATTCGCTATTCGCTCGCCGCGGCGATTGCCGCCTCTGGCGGCGCGGTTGCGGCGCAAGAACGACCGGCCGCTTTCGTCGATGCCGCGACCGTCGTGCCCGGGCTGATTGTGGAAGCGCGCTACGCCGGCGCACATAACTTCGTCGGTCGGCCGATCGACGGCTATGACGCGCCGCGTTGCCTGCTCACGGCGGCGGCTGCGAACGCGCTCGCCGCAGTGGCCCGGGATGTGGCGGCGCAGGGCCTGGTGCTGAAAGTCTTTGACTGCTATCGCCCGACCCGGGCGGTGGCTAATTTCGAGCGATGGGCGCGGGATATTTCCGACACCGCCGCGAAAGCGGAGTTCTATCCCGACGTCGACAAGCACACGCTGTTTCGCGACGGCTACATCTCGTCGCGTTCGGGCCATTCACGCGGCTCGACCGTGGACCTGACGCTGGCGCACGCGGACGGGCGCGAGCTCGACATGGGCACGCCGTTCGATTTCTTCAGCCCGCGATCGTGGTACGCCGCGTCGGACATCAGCGAGCAGGCCAAAGCGAACCGCGCGCTGTTTGCCGCCGCCATGCGCCGCTATGGCTTCCGCCCCTACGAGAAGGAGTGGTGGCATTTCACGCTGCGCGGCGAGCCGTTTCCGGACACCTATTTCGATTTCCCGGTGCAGTGAAGCGGCGCGGGCCGACTCCGCAGGCACCGCTCACGCGTCCAAAATTTTACGAACCGCGCCGGCGAGTTGTTCGGTGGTGATCGGCTTTTGCAAGAGCTCGATGCCGGGGTCAAGGCGCCCCTGATGAACAATGGCGTTGCGCGAGTAACCGGTCATGTACAGGACTTTCAAGTCCGGCCGGCGGCGCACGGCCTCTGCCACGAGGCTGCGGCCGTTCATGCCGGGCATAACGACATCGGTCAGAAGCATTTGAACGGCGGCGCTCTCGCCGAGCACACGAAGCGCGTCCTCCGCGCCGCCCGCTTCGAGGACCTCGTAGCCGAGCGTGCCGAGCGCTTCCACCACATAGGCGCGCACTTCAGGATCGTCTTCAACGACGAGGATGCATTCGCCGGCGCGACCGCGGCTTAGCGATGTCTTCGGTTCCGCCGCCGGCAAGGATTTTCCGACCAGTCTTGGCAAATAGATTTTGATGGTCGTGCCCTCGCCAGGCTCGCTGTAGATCTTCACATGTCCGCCGGATTGCTTCACGAATCCGTAAACCTGGCTGAGGCCGAGCCCGGTGCCCTGACCCGATTCCTTGGTGGTGAAGAACGGCTCGAACGCGCGATCGAGGGTCTCCTTGGTCATTCCCGCGCCGGTGTCGCTGACGGCGACCTGTACATATTGCCCGGGGCGGACGTCGGCGTTCCTACGGCAATAAGAGTCGTCAAGGTAAGCATTGCTGGTCTCGATGGTCAGCTTGCCGCCGCTGGGCATGGCGTCGCGGGAATTGACGGCAAGGTTGACAATAGCCGCCTCGAGCTCGGCGGCGTCGGCTTCGACCGGCCAAACGCCGCCGCCGCCGACGATTTCAAGCGACACGTCTTCGCCAAGCGCCCGGCGCAGAAACTCCGAAAGCCCGTTGAGCACGCGATTAACGTCGAGTGCGGTCGGATTGAGCGGCTGGCGCCTCGCGAAGGCCAAAAGCCGCTTGGTCAGCGTTGCCGCCCGTTGCGCGCCTTGCATGGCGTTGTCCAGCCGTCGCGCGAGTTTGATCTGGGCGCCGTCGGTCCATGACTCCAGCGAGCGTTGAGCCATTTCAAGGTTGCCCATGATAATGGTCAAGAGATTGTTGAAGTCGTGGGCGACGCCGCCGGTGAGGTGTCCCAGCGCCTCGAGCTTTTGCGATTGACGCAGCGCCTCTTCGGCGCCCGCGCGCCGGTCGATCTCGGCGTACAGCCGTTGCGTACGGCGCAGAACGAAGAACAGCGTCAGAAAAAGCGTGAGCGTTACCGGAATGCCGTAGATCAAATGCGCCGCCATTCCCGACATCCACTCGCTTGCGACGACGCTCGTAGCGATGCCGTCGATGATATAGAGCGGCGTGCCGTTAAGGTGGCGATAAGCGAAACGCCGCTCGACGTGATCGATCGGAGAGGTCGCGGTATAGATGCCGCTGGCCGGTGATTGCGCGGTCGAGCGGTGAAAACCTGAGCGCTCGTCCAGCCGGTCGGGTGCTCCTGCGGGCGCCTTCGGATAGCGCGCCAGCATCATGCCGTCGCTGCGGACCAGTGCGAATTCGAGACCTTCCGTGTAGGCCATCGACGAGAAGAAGCTGAAAAAGCTGCTCGGCAGTACCGAGCACTCGATGATGCCGACGAATCGGTCATTTTGCTTGAGCGGGATGCTCACCGTGAAGAATGGCTGCGCATTGAACGACGATTGGTAGACTTGACCGTAATAGGTTCCGTCGCTGCCGTTGGCATAGGCCTTGACGAAATCCCGGTCGCCGAAATTCGAATTGGGCGGCGGCTGCATCCAAGATGACAACAGGACGCCGCCCTGGCGGTCATAAATCCAAATCGATTGGATGGCAGCGATCTTGCCGACCAGCCCGCTGGTCTCGCGGTAAAGCCGTTCCTGGTTGGCCCGGATTTGCTCATCCGACATTCCGGCGATCAGATCGGCTGTACTGTCCAGCGCCAGATCGACCAGCTGGAGGGTGTTCGAGGCTCCTTCTTGTTCGACGTCGAGCGACCGCAAGAGCCGTTCGTCAGTCAAAGCTTTAGTGTTGCGGTAGCTGCTCCAGCTAGCGAAACCGAAAAGCAGACAGGGAACGAGCAACGACGCGGCCATTGCTAGTCGCACCAGCCGAATCGTTAGTGCCCGCGCCTGCATTGTCGAATCAAAAAAATCCTGGAGTATTCAGGCTACTTGAGCACTTGCCCAAGCACCAGATGTTCCGCCAAATTCCGGTCACGCTGCAGAAGGTGTTTATTCCTCAAAGTATGCTGGAGTCTACACACGCTCCAGATCATGTTTCTTCTCAAAGTTCAGTCGGCATAACCGGGCGGGGGCGCGAAACCGCCAAACTCCCGCTCGGCGAGCTCGGCAAAGGTGAGCGTGGTGCGGTCTTCGAGATAGGGGCCGACGATCTGCATGCCGATGGGTAGGCCGTCGGCGGAAACGCCGATCGGCACCGCCGTCGCCGGCAGACCCGGATTCGTGGCGATCTCGGGCCATACCAATTGGTCGAAATAATTGAAGCGCCGGCCGTCGATATCGATCTGACGTTCGGCCATCGGCTTCTGGTCGTGCGGAAAGGCCGTCGTCGGTGAAGCGGGGGCGAGCACGACATCCCATTCACGAAACAGCTGCGCCCATTGCTGACGGAGCTTGATCCGCTCGACGTCGGCGGCAGCCCAGTCACGATGGCTCATGACCATGCCGCGGAAGCGCTCGGCATTGAGACTGGTGTCGTCATCCTTGATCTTGGCGGCGTCGGCTTGCGCCAGCGCGTAAATGTCCGGCGGCCAGCGCTCCGACAACGCCGACATCAAGAGCCGCATATAGATGCGGGCGGACTTCGCGAGGTCCGGCAACAGCGGCGAGGAGCGTGCCACTTTGGCGCCAGCTTTGACCAGTTCTTGCGTCAGGCCGTCGAGCGCCGTGCGTATCGCCGTTTCCGTCGGCAGCAATGGATGCTCGTCGATCACCAGCACGCGAAAATCCTTGAGCTTTTCGTGGCGGGAAGCCGGCAGTTCAAGGCGATAGCCGGTGCCATCGCGCGTTTCGTCCGGTCCGGCCGTCACGTCGAGCGCTAATTCAAGGTCGGCGGTCGTGCGCGCCATCGGTCCGACGACGGCGAGATCGCTTTGCCGCATCACCATGCCGGGTATGCCGTGCCCGCGCGCCGGGATGAGATTGAGCGTCGGCTTATGCGCGTAGACGCCGCAGAAATGCGCCGGAATGCGCAGCGACCCGCCGATGTCGGAGCCGAGCGACAGCGGCCCGACTCCGGCCGCGAGCGCGGCCGACGAGCCGCCGGACGAACCGCCCGGCGAGCGGCCGAGGTTCCAGGGATTGTTGGTGGTGCCGTAAATATCGTTGTAGCTCTGCCAGTCGCCGAGAAACAGCGGCACGTTGGTCTTGCCAAGAACGACGGCGCCGGCCTTCTTGACGCGAGCGACCATGAGCGCGTCTTCCATAGGCACGAAGCCCTTAAACAGCGGCAGGCCCCATGTCGTCGGCAGACCGGCGACGTCGAAGGATTCCTTGACCACCATCGGAATGCCGAGGAGCGGCCGTCGGTCGCCGCGGGCGAGTGCTGCGTCCGCCGCTTTCGCGGCCTCGCGGCCGCGCTCGAAATCGCGCACAATGACGGCGTTAAGCTTTTGATCGACTGCCTCGATGCGGGCAATGACGTGGTCGGTCAGTTCGAGTGCGGAAATCTTGCCCGCGGCAAGCGCGGCGACGAGTTCTTTGATCGTACCGTAGTTCAAGAGCGCGCCGCTTCGATCTTGGCCAGTCACGTTCGAGCCCTCCGCGTTTTGAAGTTCGCGACTACAAACCCAGATAAAACTTCTTGATCAAATCGTTGTTGTTGAGCTCATCGGTCGAGCCACCTTCGAAGGCGATCTTGCCGTGCACGATCACATAGCCGCGATCGGCAATGCGGATGGCCTGGGTGAAGTTTTGCTCCGCCATCAACACCGTGAGGCTGTAGCGCTCTTTCATCTCGGCAATCGCGTCGATGGTGCGGCTGACCAGGATCGGGGCCAGGCCCACCGACGGTTCGTCGACCAGGAGAATTTTCGGCGCCAGCATCAGCGCGCGGCCGAGCGCCAGCATTTGCTGCTCGCCGCCGCTCATCGAGCCGGCAAGCTGGCTGCGCCGTTCGGCCAGCCGCGGGAAGGTTTCGAAGCAAACTTCGAGATTGCGGTTAAGCTCGCGGCGCGCCGTGCGGCGGAAGGCGCCGAGAAGCAGGTTCTCCTCGACCGTGAGTTTGGGGAAGAGGCGGCGTCCCTCCGGCACCAGCGCAATGCCGAGATCGACGATCTCTTCGGTGGCTCGGCCGACGAGATCGTGATGGACGCCGTCGATTTCGGCGATGATCGATCCCTCGCTCGGCCGGACAAGGCCCATGATGCATTTCATCAGCGTCGATTTGCCATTGCCGTTGGTGCCGAGCAGCACCACGGTCTCGCCGCCGCCGATCTTGAGCGAGACGTCGTCGATCACCCGCACCGCCCCGTACGCGGCGTGAATGCCGGCAATGGTCAGGCTACTGGCCAAGGTAAGCCCTCTCCACTTCCGGATCGCGCATCACCGCATTCGGCTGGCCGTCGGCGATTTTGTGCCCCGATACCAGCACCACCAGACGCTGCGAAAAGCTCATCACCGCGCGCATGATGTGCTCGATCAGGATCACGGTGACGCCTTGCGCGTTCAAGCGCATGAGCAGGTTCAGGATCTCCTCGACCTCCGAGTGGGTGAGGCCGGCCATCGATTCATCGGCGATCAGAAGCTTCGGCTCCGCCGCCATGGCGCGGGCGAGTTCGAGCTTGCGCATTTCCACTTGCGTCAATTCGCGCGGCAGCCGCTTGGCCTTGCTGTCGAGGCCGACCTCGCGCAGGAGTTCGACGCAGCGCTCCTCGATGGCGGAGCCGGAACGGCCCGGGCCGCGCGCCGCCACGGCGTAGAGCAGCGGAATGCGCAAATTGTCGAGCAGACTCAGACTGGCGAACGGCCGCGGTAATTGAAAGGTGCGCGACAATCCGCGGCGCGTGCGCTGGTGGGCATTGGTGCCGTCAAGCGCCTGGCCGTCGAACGAAACCCAGCCGGCCTCGTTCCGCAGGGTGCCGCAGATGCAATTGACCAGCGTGCTCTTGCCGGAGCCGTTGGGCCCTATGAGTCCGATCCGTTCGCCGCGATTGACCGCAATGGAAATGCCCTGCAGCGCGACAAAGCCGCCAAAGCGTTTGCTTAAGCTATCGACGGCGAGCAGCGGCGCGCCTGCAGCCTCGGTGCCGGTGATCGTCATGGCGCCGGCCCAAGCGCATCCGCGCTGACTTGTTTGCCGTTGGTGCGGCGAGGCGGCCGGCGCTCGAACTTCACCAAGCCGATGATCCCGTTCGGCGCCGCGATCACAAAGCCGACCAGCAAAAAGCCGACGATCAGCAGATTCACGGCCGACGAAATCGTCACGGTCGCGATTTGCTGCAGCGAGCCAAGCAGGATGGCGCCGATCAGCGGGCCGACCCAGCTCGTGGTGCCGCCGATCAGCGGCATGGCGATGGAGTTGACGGCATAATCGAGGCCAAACGCCGAACTCGGCTGCAGAAAGCCGATGTAATAGGGGAAGGGTGCGCCAGCCATTCCCATCAGCCCGCCGGAAATGGTGGTGGCGATGAGCTTTAACCGCAGCGTCGGCACGCCGGTCGCTTCCGCCGCCAGTTCGTCGTCGCGGATGGTGGCAAAGCCGTAGCCGAGCCGCGAGCGCTCGATCAACCGGGCTATCGTGATCGCGCCGACGGCCAGCAGAATCATGATAAAGAACAGATATTTTATGTAGCTGCCGAATGGCGGGATCGATTCCGGACGCACGATATAGGCGCCGCGCGAGCCGCCGACAAAATCCCAGTTGACGATCAGCGTCTGCAGGACCACCGCGAGCGCAAGCGTCGCGATGGCAAAGAAGGCGCCGCGCAGCCGCAGCGTCAGGTACCCCATGGCGAAGCCGACCGCGCCTGACACCACTCCGCCGATGGCGACGAGAATCGGGATCGGCACCGGATAGATGCGATGCATCGCGACGGTGGAGTAAGCGCCGAGCGCAAAAAACGCCGCCGAGCCGAAATTCACGTAGCCGCAATAGCCGCCGAGGATGTTCCACGCCGTCGCCAGCACGATGTATTGCAGCACTACGTAGCCGGCGAAGAAATAATAGTCGTTGCCGAGCGCCACGGCGGCGCCATAAACGGCGGCGCCGACAATCAAGCAAATGACAAAGAATACGGGGGTGCGCACGGTCAGCGTCCCAACAAGCCGGCCGGCCGCACCGCCAGCGTCAACAACAAGAACCCGAACGACACCGCCGGCGCCCACGAGGGCCCGTAGAAAGTCGCGGTCAGGCTCTCGACGATGCCGACCAGCATGGCGGCGATCACGGTTCCCGGCAGGCTCCCCATGCCGCCGAGCACGCAGATGGCGAAGACGCGGCCGATATATTCACGTCCGACCGACGGCTCGACCGGCTGGATGATGATCAGGAAGGCGCCGGCAAGCGAGGCGGTCGCGATCGAGATGCCAAACGCGATGCGTTTGATGCGGATCGGGTCGACCGCCAAGAGCCGCAGCGCAAGCTGGTCCTGCGCCACCGCCATGATGGCGCGGCCGACGAAGGTGCGGGTCAAAAAAAGCTGCAGCACCGCGATCAGCAGCAGTGACACCAGGCTCGGCACCAGGATGCGCATGGGGATGTCGAGTGACGCGAAATGCAAGGTCGGCCCGATATAGGGCGCCTCGACGTAGCGGTAATCGACGCCGAAATAGAGAACGAGCGTGACTTCGGTGATGAACAACAGCCCGAAGAAAAATGCCAGCCCGCGCATCGATTCCTGACCGCGGCGCTCGAACGATACAAAATAGATTTGATAGATCGCTGAACCGAGCGCGTAGAACGCCGGCGTCGCCAAAATGGCGGTGATGATCGGATCGAGACCGAAAGTGGCGTTGACGATATAGGCGACGTAGGAGCCGAGGATGATGAAGGCGGGGTGGGCGATGTTGACGATGTCGAGAATGCCGAACGACAGCGTGATGCCGGAGGTCACCGCCGCATAAAACGCGCCGATGAGAATGCCCGAAATCACGGCATTGATCAGAAGATCGAATGAAAAGATCATCCCTAAGCCTTGGCCGCCCGCACGACGTGCCGGCAAGTTCCCCAGATTGTTTTTAGACGAGGTCCATCGGCGACGAGCCTAAAGTCTGCCCTGCGCGCCGTTGGCCGGTTATGACGCCATTGGGTCGCTGCGTTTTTTCTCCAACATTGTCAGGGCTATGGCGCTCCTCCCGCGATTGTCGGCACCATACCGAACGCGCCCGGCTGTTGGCAAATAGTCTCAGCGCATTGCAAGGTGCCGCAATGTCGCAAAAGCGCGCTTTGGTTATCGGCGGTTCGATGAGCGGGCTTCTTGCCGCCATCATGCTCGAGCGCAGCGGCTGGCAAGTCGAGGTGTTCGAGCGCGTGACCGGCGAACTTGCGGGACGCGGCGCCGGGATTGTGGCGCAACCGACGCTGATCGAGCAGCTTGACGCACTCGGGCTCGATACCCGCGAGCTCGGCGTCACGATCGCGCGGCGCCAGATGCTCGATCGCGACGGCGGCGTGGTCGCGACCAGCGTCTGTCCGCAAGTGTTCACCGCTTGGGAGCGTGTCTACCGGTTGTTGCGTGCCGCCTTCGCCTCCGACCGCTATCATCGCGGAAAGATCTTCGAGGGCTTCGCGGCGGTCGGGGAGCGCGTCATCGCCAACTTCAGCGATGGCAGTGCGGCGGCTGGCGATGTGCTCATCGGCGCCGACGGGCTTCGCTCGACCGTGCGGCAGCCGTGCCTGCCGGATATCGCGCCGCGCTATGCGGGCTACGTGGCGTGGCGCGGCATGATTGCGGAAAGCGAGTTGCCGCGCGCGATCCATCGCGAACTGTTCGAGGCGATGACGTTCTGCCTGCCGCCGGGCGAACAGTTTCTCGGCTACCCAGTGGCCGGTCCGGACAATGATCTGCGGCCTGGAAAACGGCGTTTCAACGTCATTTGGTACCGGCCAGCGCATGAGCTTAACGAGCTTCCGTCACTGCTCACCGACGAGACAGGAACCGTCCATCACATCTCGATTCCACCCACGCTCATTCGTCGCGGGGCGATCGCCGGCATGCGTGCTGCGGCCGAGCGTTTATTAGCGCCGCAACTGCGGCAGGTTGTGCGTTTGATCGACGAGCCGCTGCTGCAGCCGATCTATGACCTCGCCAGCCCGCGCATGGCCTTCGGCCGCGTCGCCATCATCGGCGATGCCGCGTTCGTGGCCCGCCCGCATGTTGGCGCGGGAGTTTCAAAAGCGACCGACGATGCGGCGGCGCTGGCTGCCGCGCTTGCGGTTGACGATGTTGAAACGGCGTTGCGGCGCTTCGAAGCCGAGCGCCTGCCGGAAAACAATCGCATCATCGAACGTGCGCGCCGGCTCGGCGCCTACCTGCAAGCGAGCCAAAATGCGCAAGAGCGCGAGCAATCGGTGCGCCACAGTATTCCCGAAGCGGTGCTCGAGGAGACCGCGCGCGTGGACTTTTTGTCCAATTAACCGACGAGCGGCCCCGTCGGCTATCAACGCGCGCTGAAAAAATCAGGTGGTGACTTCGTCGCGGAAGCTTGCGGCGCTCGGGCTTGCGGCGACGAGCTTCGGATAGAATTTCCGAAAGTCGGCGACGATCGTTGCGAACGGCACATCGGCAAAGGCGCCGCGGTCGCTGAGATATTCCATATGGCGGTGGCCGGCCGCATCGAAGGGGTGAAACAGGCTGTCGGCGATGCCGTCGAATTCGAGCGGTGCGATTTTGGCTCGTTCGCACAGCGCCTTGTCGAACGCCGGTGTGCATTTGATCCATTTTCCGTCGATAAACAGCTCGGTGTAGGAGTGCCAGTAGAAGGTATCGCCGATGTGGTCCTGCAACCGCTTCGAGGTCAGATGATTGCGCACGTCGGCGTAGCCGGGACGGGCGGGGATGCCGGCCAAGCGCGCCGCGGCCGCGAGCACCGACGATTTGCCGACGCAGAAACCTTTGCCAGCGCGCAGCACGGCGCTGGCGCGCTAGGTGGCGGGATCCATCACGTCGACATAGGGATCGTACTGGATCCGGTCGCGAACGGCTGCGTAAAGCGCGATCGCCTTTTCTTTTGCGCTATGCGCATTGCCGACGGCGGTCTCGGCAAAAGCGCCGATGGCCGGATCGTTGCAATCGACGAACGGCGTCGCCTGCAGATAGTCGGTGGGCTCTGAACTCATACTGTTGCGGTGGGTAGCGCAGCCAACGGGCGTTCGCAAGCGCGGCTAGCTGACGGTGGCGAGCGCGTGGGCGAGGTCGAAATAAAGATCGTCGGCGTCTTCAAGCCCAACCGACAGGCGGAGCAAATCGTCCGGACAGGGCGATCCCTCGCCTTCGATGGAGGCGCGATGTTCAATAAGGCTTTCAATGCCGCCGAACGATGTCGCTCGCTGCCACAGTTGCACCGATGCAGCCACCGCGATGGCGGCGGCTTCGCCGTTTTTGATGCGGATGGAGAACATGCCGCCGAAGCCGCCGGCCATTTGCCGCAGCGCGATGTCGTGGCCGGGATGCGTCTCGAGGCCCGGATAAAGCACCGCCGAGACCGCGGGATGGGTGGCGAGCCGCGCGGCCAGCGCCGCCGCCGTCTGCGATTGCCGGCGCACCCGCACGTCGAGTGTGCGCATGCCGCGCATTAGGAGCCAGGCGTCAAAGCCGCTCGACGCGCTGCCCAGTTGGCCGCGGGTTTTTCCGATGCGCGTCCACAATGGATCCTTGCGCGCGGTGCACAGGGCGCCGGCGATAAGATCGGAGTGACCGTTGAGATATTTGGTCGCCGAATGCATTACGATATCGGCGCCAAGCGTCAGCGGCCGGGTCAGGATCGGCGTGGCGACGGTCGAATCGACGCAGAGCACGGCGTCGAAGGTGCGCGCGATCGCGGCGACCGCCGCGATATCGGTGATGGTCCACAGCGGATTGCTCGGGGTCTCGACCCAGATGAGGCCGGTTTCCCCCGGCCGGATCGCGCGTCGTATCGCGTCCAGATCAGACGTCTCGACAAAGGTCACACGATGGCCGAAGCGGCCGATGTCGAGGAGCCACGAGCGAAAGCCCCAATACATCACCTGCGAGGCGACGATGTGGGTCGGCTTTTCCAGCGCCAGAATGACCGCGGTCGCCGCCGCCATCCCGGAATTGAAAATGAGCGCCTCCTCAGCGTCCTCCAGCGAACCGATCAGGCGCTCGGCCTGCTGCACCGATAGATTGTCGGTGCGCCCGTAAACGTAACCGGCGGAATAACCGTTATCCGCATCGCGCAGGAAGGTCGCAGACATGTGGATTGGCGGGATGACCGCATTGGTCAACGACTCATGACCGCCAATCCGAGCGGCCAGCGTCTGCACCGAAACGGGCTTCGTTCGTTCGTCCATTCTATCGCTCAATTTCCGGGCAACGTCCGCCGACGGGACGATGCTCCTTCGCAAGCCCGACTCGCAGAATTCTATTTTCTTCAAAGGGTCGGCTGGGTAACAATATTGTGCTGACGACGATCGCCCGATCAAATTGTCGTGGCGAATGCGTGCGCTCGGCGTTGGACCGAAGCCAAGCGCGGGCAGGTTTTTCGTTGGCGCATGATCTTTTCGGAAAGCCGGCTTCCGCTTTCCCGGATCATGCGCTTTGTCAGCCGACCGCCAGCAGCGGCGGGGGTCCTGCAAAGGTCGCCGGTTCCTTTAACGCTGCGGCGATTTCAGGCACCGGGGCGTAGACGCGGATGATGAGGTAAAACGGTCCGGGCGCGACGGGCAGCCAATTGGTTTCCTTGTCCGGTCCCGGATTGTCGCGCTGCAGGTAAAGCGTAAATGTCCCGTCGTGGTTTCGCTTCAGCTGATCGTCGCTGCCCAGCGCGTAGCGATTGATCGGATTGGGGACGGTAAAGCCTGTAGTCTTGTCGTATGCCGATAGCGACCAGAAGCCGGGTGGTATCGTTTTGATGCAAGGCGTCCGCTC
>CAYWNY010000084.1:0-15879 GCA_964459765.1 uncultured Hyphomicrobiales bacterium
CGATGTCGCCGAGATAGCCGGTGCAATAGCGCGCCGGAATGTTCATGCAGCGGCACAACGTGATCGCGAGATGCGCGAAGTCGCGGCACACGCCGCGCCGCTGGGCGTGCGCGTCCCACGCGGTTTTCGTCGGGCTCGCGTGCATATAGCCGAAGGTGATGCGGTCGTGGACGTAATCGCAGATCGCCTGCACCAGCGGCCAGCCCTTTGGCACATTGCCGAACTGAGCCCATGCGAGCTGGGTGAACCGGTCGGTTTCGCAGTAACGGCTGCCGAGCAGATAAACGAGCGTTTCCACCGGCAGCTTTTCCAAGGGATGCTGCTTGGCATCCGGCGCAACTTCATCCGCCGCACCGGAGTCCCGGATCAAGAAATCCGCCGACAACGTGATGCGGCCTGGTGGCGCATGCACCACATGGCAGAAATTGCCAAAGCCGTCGTGATAGGCGTTGGCCGGCATCGCCGGATTGATCCGTATCCGGTCGAGCGTGATCAGATCGGCGATGCGTGACGGATGCACGCTCAACATCAAAATCATCGGCGTCGGCTGCGGACACTGATAAGCGATTTCGTAACCGGCGCGAATCTTCATCGCAAAAGCTCTGCAATTCTCACTGCTCTACCATCGGACATCGAGGCAATCGATCTACAATAATGGACCAAACGACATCGTGCATGCGGATCATGCCGTGAATATATATGCATTTCTTGGGCCATATCGTGGACCATGTTTTAAACCAAAAGTGTACGTATTGGTTCCATCCTGACGCCGATGAACGAAGTCGCCAACGCGTTACTGGCTGGAGATGAGCCCCCGCCGGTCACGGTCTACAAAGAAAACGGCTCGTCGCCGCTGGTGCTGGTCGCCGATCACGCCGGCAACGCCGTGCCGCGTGCGCTCGGCCGGCTTGGTCTTTCCGAGGCGGAGCTTTCCCGCCACATCGCTTACGACATCGGCATCGCCAGCGTCGCACGTGGCTTGGCCGACACGCTCGCCGCCACGCTGATCGCACAGAATTATTCGCGGCTGATCATCGACTGTAACCGGCCGCCCGGCGTCGCAACGTCGATCCCACAGATCAGCGAGCTGACGCCGATTCCCGGCAACATGAATTTAACCGCAGCGGAGAAGGACGCACGCGCGCGCGCGATTTTTTGGCCCTATCACACGCGCATCGAGGCCGAGCTCGAGCGCCGCCGCCAAGCCGGACGTCCGACGGCGCTGGTCGCGCTGCACAGCTTCACGCCGGTGTTTAAGGGCGAGGCGCGGCCATGGCAGGTTTCGCTCCTTTATCATCGCGACCCGCGGCTCGCGCACGCGCTCATGGCGCTGCTTCGGAAAGAACCGGGGCTCGTCGTCGGCGACAACGAGCCGTATGTCGTCAGCGACACGACCGATTACACCATCCCGGTTCACGGCGAGCGCCGCGGCCTGCCGCATGCGCTGATCGAAATTCGCCAGGACTTGATCGCCGACGCAACGGGCCAGCGACAATGGGCGGCGCTGCTGGCGCGGCTGCTGCCGCAGGCTTATGCCGAATTGGCGACAATTGTTTGATCGCCCATTTGATCGCAGCCCTCGATTTGTTCGATGACATTGACCCGACGCTTCCCTGCGACAATTTAAAGTAGTAGGCTTTGGCTGCTCGCATGGCTGTGGATTGCTTGGTCGGGGGATGCAAGCATGAACAAGTTGGGTGGGGCTGTGCGCGCCTTCACGAGAAAAACGTTTCGATCGTGGTCGGCCGTTGTTTTGCCGGTGCTTTGCTGACAGCGCTCTTGACCGGCTGCGCGGTTTTTCAGCCGGCCAATCTCGGCGACCTCAAAGACCAAGTTACGGCCTATCACGACAACGGCGACTATCAGCGCGACCTGCAGGCGGTCGGTCAAGCGGCCCAGGATTGGGTACGATGGCGCGCGCCGCAAGTGACCAAACCCGCTCTCGTGCTCGACATCGACGAGACGTCGCTGTCGAATTGGCGGCAACTCAAAGCCAATGATTTTGGCTACATCCCCCACGGCCCCTGCCAGCGGCTTCCGAGCGGCCCGTGCGGCATGCTGGCCTGGGACCAGATGGGAAAAGCCAAGGCGATCCGGGCCGACGTTGGCGCTGTTTAACAGCGCCCGCACAAGCGGCGTGGCGGTCTTCTTCATTACCGGCCGGTACGAACCGGAACGCGCGGCGACGGCACGGAACCTGCGCGCCGTCGGCTATCGCGGCTGGGCGGAGCTGATGATGCGGCCCAACGACACGTCGAAGTGGTCGGTGGCGCGTTGCAAGGCGATGGAACGCGCCAAAATCGAGGCGCAGGGTTACACAATCATCGCCAATGTCGGCGACCAGCCAAGCGACCTCGAAGGCGGGCACGCCGAGCGCGGGTTTTTGTTGCCGGACCCGTTCTATCGCATACCGTGACGCCCGCCCCCTGTTGCGGCAAAATAACAAAAGACACCAGCCGCGAGCCGGCGGCGCCTTCGCCGCGACGGCTCCGGGGTGCCGGGAGAAATGATGGCCAAGCTCACGCAAAGCTACGCGCACGGCGTTTCGGCAACACCGCTCACCGGCGATACCATCGGCGTGCATTTCGACCGCATGGCCGAGCGCTTTGCCGATCGCGACGCGCTCGTCGTGCGCCAGCAGAACATCCGCTGGAGCTATGGCGAGCTCAAAGCCAAGGTCGACGCGTTTGCCACCGGTCTGCTGGCGCTTGGCCTCGCTCCCAGCGACCGCATCGGCATCTGGTCGCCGAACAATGCCGAATGGGCGATCACCCAATTTGCCACCGCCAAGGCCGGGCTCATTCTCGTCAACATCAATCCGGCCTACCGGCTGTCCGAGCTGGATCACGCGCTCAACAAGGCCGGTTGCAAGGCGCTGATCACCGCCGGCTCCTTCAAGAGCAGCGACTATGTCGGCATGCTGCGGGAATTGGCGCCGGAAATCGACCGCAGCCCGCCGGGCCGATTGCAGGCCAAAAGGCTGCCGCAGCTCGCCACGCTGATCCGCATCGGCGGCGGCGAGCAGCGCGGCTTTCTCGCCTTCGACGACATCGTCGGTATCGGCGGCGAGCGTCATCGTCGGGAACTCGCCGAACTTTCGGCCACGCTGCAATTCGACGACCCGATCAACATTCAATTCACCAGCGGCACCACCGGCGCGCCGAAGGGCGCGACGCTGACCCATCACAATATCCTCAACAACGGCTACTTCATCGGCGAAGCGCAGCGCCTGACCGAGCGCGACCGGGTCTGCATCCCGGTGCCGTTGTACCATTGCTTCGGCATGGTGCTCGGCAACCTCGCTTGCATCACCCATGGCGCGGCCATGGTCTATCCGTCCGAAGGTTTCGATCCCTTGGCCACCTTGCAAGCGGTGGAAGCCGAGCGCTGCACGGCGCTCTACGGCGTGCCGACCATGTTTATCGCCGAACTCGGCCATCCGGAGTTCGAGCGCTTCGATCTCTCCTCGCTGCGCACCGGCATCATGGCCGGCTCGCCCTGCCCGATCGAAGTGATGAAGCGCTGTGTCGCCGACATGCATATGCACGAAGTGACCATCGCCTACGGCATGACCGAAACCAGCCCGGTCTCGACGCAGACTTCGCACGACGATCCGCTTGAGCGCCGCGTCGGCACCGTCGGCCGCGTCCATCCGCATGTCGAGATCAAGATCGTCGACACCGACGGCCGCATCGTGCCGCCGGGCACGGCGGGCGAATTATGCACGCGCGGCTATTCGGTGATGCTCGGCTATTGGGACGAGCCGGAGCGCACCGCAGAGGCGATCGACCGTTCGCGGTGGATGCATACCGGCGACCTCGCCACACTCGACGAAGACGGCTATTGCAACATCGTCGGCCGCATCAAGGACATGGTGATCCGCGGCGGCGAGAACGTCTATCCGCGCGAGGTCGAGGAGTTTTTATTCCGCCACCCGAAGATCGAGGCGGTGCAGGTGGTCGGCGTGCCTGATCTCAAGTACGGCGAAGAGCTGTGCGCCTGGGTCAAGCTCAAGCCCGGCGTGAGCGCCGCGGCCGACGAGATTCAAGGCTTCTGCAAGGGGCAAATCGCCCATTATAAAATCCCGCGCTACGTCAAATTCGTCGACGCCTTCCCGATGACCGTTACCGGGAAAGTGCAGAAATTCATCATGCGCGAGGAGACGATCCGCGAATTGGGCTTGAGCGAGCAGAAGACGGCGTAAGGTTAGAGCGCGTCCGAGCGTCCGGTCAGACCGTATGTTTGGCCAAGAACGCAAGAATCAGGCTCGCGATTTCGTCGTTCTTCTCGTCCAAGGCGAAATGGCCGGCATCGAGCAGGTGGATTTCGGCATCCGGCAGGTCGCGCTTGAACGCCTGCCCACCGGGAGCGATGAACGATGGATCGTTCCGCCCCCAGACCACCAGAGTCGGCGGCCTGTGTGTGCGCAACCACGCTTGCCACGCCGGGTAGGACGCGACATTCGTCCGGTAGTCGTACAACAGATCGGCCTGGATCTCCCGTTGCCCGGGTTTCGACAGATGGGCATACTCGTCGGTCCAGGTCTCCGGGTTATAACGTTCGGAGTGCGAGGTGCCGAGGGTGTGACGCTGTTCGGTCGCTGCGAACGACACGAACGCATCAAACACTTCGGGATGCGCTTTCGGATCGGCCCAATATTGCGCAATGCCGGCCCACTTGGCGCCCAGGCCTTCCTGATAGACGTTGGCATTCTGGACGATCAACGCCTGCAGCCGGTCCGGATGCGCCGCGATGATGCGGAAGCCGACCGGGCCGCCATAGTCATGAAGGAAGAAGCTGTATTTGTTGACCTTGAGTTGCTCGAGAAGAGCGCTGATCGTCTTAGCCAAATTGTCGAAGGTGTACACATACGACAACGGTGGCGGGGCGTCACTCTGACCGAAGCCCGGAAAATCCGGCGCTATCAGATGATACCGCGTCGCGAGCAGGGGGATGAGCGTGTCAAACTCGCGCGAGGACGAAGGGAACCCGTGCAGCAGCACGAGCGTCGGCGCATTCTTCGGACCAGCCTCGCGGTAGAAAACTTTGACGCAATCAACCGTCACGCGGTGATAGGTCATTGTCGCGGATGTCGACTCCAGCGAAGTGGCCTGCATGGGATGGTCAACGAGACTGAACTGCGTTTCTTTGGATCATCTTGAGTCTCTTTGTATTCGAGGCCCAACGGACCGAAGACCCTTACCCGCGAGACGTATTCGCCCGACTTTGCCCAGTGAAAGTACCACGTGTCGCCTGGCAGAACGATAACGCTGCCAGGAGCAGACGTAAAACTGAAGCGACCGAAGGATTGTTATTTAGTACACGCCAAGTTCAGCCAGCGTCCTCGACCATCTCGTCCACTTCGACGTGCACACGCTCGCCGAGCGAGGCGCGCTGCCCTATTCCGGCAGCCAACAGCGCTTGCGCTTCTTCAGGCGTCGCCGCCTCCACCCACCATTCCTCGGCGCGGGTGACCAACATGGTGGCGTGGAATGTCTTCAAACGCGGCTTGTTGGCGAGCTTAGGCGCGGCCGACGGGATGGCGGACCCCGAAATGCGAATCATTTGAGGCAATTATTTTACCGTAACGGCAGGCGCTGGAACAAACCATAAACGACCCGGCACCCTTACCTCCCGCCATGGACCCGAACGCGGTATGATGGTGTTTCATAGTCGAACGTCGCCGTTGTCAGGAGTTAATCGTGGCCCCGCGTGCGTATTGGAAAGGCTATTTGCGGCTGTCTTTGGTGTCGTGCCCGATCGCGCTATATCCGGCCACCTCCGAGCGCGAGAAGATCAGCTTCAATCAGATCAACAAGGCGACCGGCAATCGCATCCGCTATCGCAAGGTCGACGCCGAGACCGGCGAAGAAGTGCCGTCGGACGAGATCATCAAGGGCTACGAGGTCGCCAAGGGCCAATATATCGAGGTCACTGACGACGAACTTGCAGCGGTCGCGCTCGACAGTACCAAGACCATCGACATCGACGAGTTCGTGCCGAAGAGCGAAATCGACGAGCTCTACAACATCCGCCCCTACTACATAGCGCCCGACGGCAAGGTCGGCCAGGACGCTTTCGTGGTGATCCGCGACGCCATCGAGCAGATGAAGATGGTCGCGATCGGGCGCGTTGTTCTCACCAGCCGCGAGCACGTGATTGCGATCACGCCGCGCGGCAAGGGATTGATGGGCACGCTGTTGCGTTTCCCCTACGAGATGCGCGATTCGAGCGAATTTTTCGACGACATTTCCACCGTCAAGATCACCAAAGACATGATGGATCTCGCCAAGCACATCGTCGAAACCAAGACCGGACATTTCAAGCCGCAGGAATTTGAGGATCATTACGAACACGCTCTGCAGGAGCTGATCGAGAAGAAGGCCAAAGGCGAGAAGATCGAAATTGCGAAGGAGCAAGCGCCAGCCAAGGTCATCAATCTAATGGATGCGCTGCGCCGCTCGGTGCAGACGGAGAAGCAAACCGCCAAAGCGCCACCGGCGCGCCCCGCGAAGAAAGGCCGCAAGGCCGCCGCGGGGCAGAAAGAAATGCTGCTGCCGATCCCCGGAAAGAAGGCGGCGCGGGAAACCGCGGCGGCCGCAGCGAAACCCTCCCGCAATCACGGAAAACAGCGCAAGGCCGGTTAACCGCAACCGCGCTATGCCGTTGCGCCCAAAGGCATAAGTTCCAGCGCCCAAGTGCCGCCCCATTCCGGCCTTTCGCTTGGACCCGCGATGCGCGGGTGGGACCGAGTATTTGGTGCGGCCTTTACGGCCCTATTGGCCTGCGGATGCTTCGGCGCGAACGCGCAGGAGCGGCCGCAAACGAGCGCGTGCGGCGGCGAAACGATCGCGCAAGCTCGCGCCGGCCGCGTGATCGATGGCCGGTCACTCGCGCTTGATGACGGGCGCGAAGTCCGCCTCGCCGCGATCGAAGTTCCCCCGCTGCCGCTCCCCGGAGAAACCGACGCCGCGCCGGGTGGAGCGTCCGCCAGGGATGCGCTTGCCGCGCTCGTCGCCGACAAGGCAGTCGTGCTCAAACAAGCAGAGGCGCGAACGAACGACCGCTACGGCCGCATGGTGGCGTATGTCTTCGCCGCCGGCGACGGCGGCATGCGGCTCGCGCAGGCGGAACTGCTCGCAGCCGGGCTCGCCCGGGTGGCCGCCCGGGTCGGCAGCCGCACCTGCGCGGCCGAGTTGTTGACTAGCGAGCGCGTCGGCCGCACCGCCAAGCTTGGCCTTTGGGCCAGTTCGTATTATGACTTGCGCGACGCTGAGAAACCCGCCGACCTGTTGGGCGATTTGGGCCATTTTGCACTGGTCGAGGGTCGGGTGGTGTCAGTGCGCGAAAGCGGCGCCACCATCTACGTAAACTTCGGACGGCGGTGGACCGAGGATTTCACCGTTACGATCTTGAAGCGAAACGAGCGTAGCTTCACGGCGGCGGGTCTCGAACCGAGGAAACTCACGGGCCGCCGCGTGCGGATACGCGGATGGATCGAGGAGCGTGGCGGTCCTTGGATCGAGGCGGCCAGGCCCGAGCAAATCGAGTTTGTTGATCGCGAGTGACGAAGGGGCGACAGGGGACGGTCGAGCGTGAGCGGTTCGGCAATCGTTGAAATGGCCAAGCTTGGGCGCATCGCCCCGGGCGCCGCGCTGCTGGCCGTTTTACTCGCCGCCTGCACCGCTTCGCCGCCGGGGACCGGTCCTCAGGCAACGGCGCCAGCGCCGGCGCCGGCCAAGCAAGCCGATACCTCCGATATGTCGCCCGCGGTCCTGCGCGAGCATCAGCGCATCCTCGCCGCTTATGGCGGCGTCTATATCGATCCCAAGCTCCAGGCGATGATCGAGCAAACCGTCGAGCGTTTGGTGGCGGCGTCGGATCGACCCGATCTACATTACAAAGTCACGATGCTCAATTCACAGTCGATCAACGCCTTCGCCTTGCCGACCGGGCAGCTCTACGTCACCCGCGGGCTGGTTGCGCTCGCCAACGACGAGTCCGAGCTGGCGTCGGTGCTGGCGCATGAGATGGGGCACGTGGTCGCGCGGCACGCGGCGATCCGCGAGGAGCAGGCAAAACAGGCGGCGCTCGTCGGTCGCGTGGTGAGCGACGTGATCAGCGATCCGGAAATCGGCGCGCTCGCGCTTGCCAAGTCGAAGCTCGCACTGGCGAGCTTTTCGCGCGCGCAGGAATTCGAGGCCGACGCAATCGGCATCAGCATTGCGTCCCGCGCCGGCTACGATCCTTACGGCGCGGTGCGCTTCCTAACCTCGATGGAGCACAATTCCGAGCTCAAGCCGCAACAACAGGGCATGAGCGTCATCGATCCGCGCGCCCCCGACTTCCTGTCGTCGCATCCGGCGACGCCCGAGCGCGTCGCCAACGCCGCCGCTAATGCACGCCAAGTTGGCGGCAGCGGCACCACAGGCTCGATCGCGCTTGGACGCGACCGTGAAGCATATCTTTCTGGCATCGACGGCATCGTCTTCGGCGAAGATCCGAGCGAAGGCTTTGTCCGCGGCCGGCGCTTCCTGCATCCGCGGCTCGGCTTCACTTTTAGCGCGCCGGAAGGCTTCGCGCTCGACAATACGGCGCAGGCTGTTCTCGGCGTCAAGCATGGCGGCGGTCAAGCGCTGCGGCTCGACGTGGTGCGAGTGCCGTCGGAGCAGAAGCTCGCCGAATACCTGACCTCCGGCTGGATCGAGAATATCGACCCGGCTACGGTCGAGGAGGTAACCATCAACGGCTTTTCCGGCGCCACCGCCGCCGCCAAGGGCGATCAATGGGACTTCCGGCTCTACGCAGTCCGCTTTGGTAGCGACGTCTATCGCTTCATCTTTGCCTGCAAGCACCGGACGCCGGAGACGGACCGGGTGTTCCGCGAGTCGGTCGGCACCTTCCGCCGCATGAGCCTCGCCGAGATCGAAGAGGCCAAGCCGCTGCGACTGCAAATCGTGGCCGTCGGACCGACCGATACCGTCGACAAGCTGGCGAGCCGGATGGCCGTGGCCGATCGCCAAGTCGAGCGCTTTCGCGTGCTCAACGGGCTCGAACCGGGCGACCGGCTCAAATCCGGCAGCGAAGTCAAAATCGTGGTCGAGTAGGCGGCACCAATAGCTTGGCCGCTTCCGATTAACTCCCTAAACTGTCAGCGGAATGCCAGCCGGCGCAGCGCGCCGCGCTGGGTGTGCAATTTGGAGGAAATGCAGTGGCCTATATCTTCAAGGAGACGGAGTTGCCGTCGCTGATCTCGGTCGTGCCCGGCCGTGAACGCATCTTTTTCGTCAATCAGGAGCTCGCCAAGATCGACGACATGCTCGCTGGTGTCATGCATTACAAAAAGGGCGCGGCGTCACCGCTGCATCTGCATAAGAACTGCGAACATTTCTATTTCATCATCAGTGGGAAGGCGACGGTCGAGTCCGATGAAGGCACCCGCCCGGTCGGTCCCGGCGACATGATTTTCATCCCAGCCGAAGAGAAACATCGGCTGCGCGCCACCGAGCCGCTGTTTTATTTCGAATTCCAGGCGCCTAATCGTTTCAAGACCACGATCCTCGAAGGCACCGACGACGACCTGCGCTGGGAGCGCAAGGACGGCCGCATCTGGGTGCAAACTTAAAACGGCCGGTAGGGAGAAAAACAATGTCGCTGACCTTCATCGATACCAATCGTCTGCCACGGAAACCCTCGACCGGCCATGGCGAAGTGGTCGAAGTGCTCAACAATGCGCTGTGCGGAGCGCACAACGTGCACGGCTCCGTGCGCTCGCTCAAATCCGGTGAAACCTTCACGCCGGAAACCTCCGACCAGCACCAGCTGATCTATTTGATGGAAGGCAAAGGCCGCATCCGGCTCGAAAACCGCGACTACGATGTCGAGCAGGGCGCCGGCGTTTATCTCGGGCCGAAAGAGACCGCGGCCATCAGCGCCGCCAATGCGGCGTCGCTTAAACTCTTTCATCTGATCGTGCCGCAGATCCCGAAGTAGGCTCCAACCAAGTCTGGCGCACGAGCTTGGCGACGCCACCCGCCGCGGCCGACGCCTCTGCGGCGGGAAAGAACGCGGCGACATAGCGATCCGGACGCAGGAGATAGAGACCTGAAGGATATCCGGCGAGCAGCTTTGCCAGCTCGCCTCGGAAATCGCGCGCCGCTATGACCGGCGTTTCGACCGGCGAAGCGTCCTCCTTGTCGAGCACCGCGACGACGCGGAGCGGGAGGTTGTCGCCGCCAGCGAGCCCGAAGCCGGCAAGAAGCTGCGGCGGCGTGCCGGGCGGCGCCAGCAGCGCGAAACCGTCGCCGAGCACGTCGTCGAGATAGCGCAAGCCGTCGCCGGTCATCACCGCGGCTTGCGGAAACAGCTTGCCGAGGAGGGAACGCTTCGGGTCGCGCGCAGCCGGCGCATCCAGCAGAAATCCGCGATGAAAGCGCGGCTTCGGTTTGTATTTCATCTCCGCAAAGTAGGAGCGCGCCGCCGGATAGAGGGCAAGCGCGCGGAAGAATGTGCGCGCCGCAAAGGCCTGCACGCGGTTGCGCGGCATCATGACGTAGCCCATGCGGATCGCTAGTTGAATCATGTCGGCGGCGTGGTCGCGCCGCTCGGCTTCGTAGGTGTCGAGCAATCCGTCACCGAGCTGCCCGCTAACGACGGCGGCGAGCTTCCAGGCGAGATTGTCCGCATCGCGCACGCCGCTGTTCATGCCCTGACCGGCAAATGGCGGCGTCAAATGCGCGGCATCGCCGGCAAGGAAAACCCGTCCCCCACGCCAGCGCTCGGCCATCCGGGCGTGAAAGGTGTAGACCACCTTGCGCCGCAGGACGGCCTGGTCGTCGTTTCCGTACAGTCGCAGGAGGCCGGCGACATGCTCGGGCTCAAGCACATCGGCATCCCGTTCGCCGTCGTGCAGCATGAATTCGAACCGCCGCGTGCCGTTCGGACCGGGCAGCGAAAGACACGGGCGCTGCGGGTTGCAATAAACCTTGGTATCGCGCGCCGGATCGGTGGTCTGTTCGACATCGACGATCAGCCAGCGCTCGCGAAACGTAGAACCGCGCAGCTCGATACCAAGACTTTGCCGGACAAAGCTGCGGCTGCCGTCGCAGCCGATCAGATAGTCGCAGGTCCGTTCGACGGTACCGCCGGATTGGCGAAGGCGCAGCGCTACGGCTTTGTCGGTTTGGGCGAACTCGATCAGCTCGGTTTCAAACAACGCCGCCGCGTTCGGGTAGCGGCCAAGATTATCGCGCAGGATCCGTTCGAGCACCGGTTGCCGAAAGGCGTTGCGGCGCGGATAACCGTATTCGAGCGTCGTCGGCTTGACTTTCAGGAAGCGGCGGCCGCTTGGCGAAAAATATTCGGAGCCGTAACCCAGCACTAAATTCGGCACCAACTCGTTGACGACGCCGACCGACTGCATGGTGCGCAGCGATTCATCGTCGATCGACACCGCGCGCGGTTCCTGGACGGTTTGCGGGTTGCGCTCGATCAAAAGAACGTCGACGCCGTAACGGGCGAGAAGGCCGGCGAGCGTCAGCCCGGTCGGGCCGGCGCCTGCGACAATCACAGGCCAATGCTGACGTATTGTCATCGTTGCCGGATACGGCCCTCGGAAATCAGAAATTGATGGCGCGCTTTAACACCGCAAGCGCTGCTTCCTTCATCGCTTCCGAGAGTGTGGGATGCGCATGGCAGGTGCGCGCGATGTCTTCCGACGAAGCGCCGAACTCCATGGCGATGGCGGCTTCCGCGATCATGGTCTCCGCGTCGGGGCCGAGGATATGCACGCCGAGCACGCGGTCGGTCTTGGCGTCGGCGAGGATCTTGACGAAGCCTTCGGTCGCGAGATTGGCGCGCGCGCGGGCGTTGGCGCTGAAGGGAAATTTGCCGACCGCATAGGCCACACCGGCGGCCTTAAGTTCCTCTTCGGTTTTGCCGACCGCTGCGATCTCCGGCGCGGTGTAAACGACGTTGGGGATCACGTCGTAATTCACATGTCCGGCTTGGCCGGCGATGGTTTCGGCCGCCGCCACGCCTTCCTCTTCGCCCTTATGTGCCAGCATCGGCCCGGCGACGACGTCGCCGATCGCATAGATGCCGGGGACATTGGTGCGCAGATGCGCGTCGACGACGACCCGGCCGCGGTTGTCCTTTTTCACACCGACGCCTTCGAGGCCGAGGCCTTCGGTGAACGGCACCCGCCCGATCGCTACCAAAACGACGTCGGCTTCGAGCATTTCGGCGGCGCCGCCGGCGGCCGGCTCGACCTTGACTTTCAGCGTCTTGCCGGAGGCGTCGACGCCGGAAACTTTCGACGACAATTTGAACGTCAGTCCCTGCTTTTGCAGCATGCGGTTGAATTGCCGCGCTACTTCGCCGTCGACGCCCGGCACGATGTGATCGAGAAACTCGACCACCGTCACCTGCGCGCCGAGCCGCCGCCAGACCGAGCCCAATTCAAGGCCGATGATACCGGCACCGACCACCACGAGTTTTTCCGGCACCTTGGCAAGCTCCAGCGCTCCGGTCGAAGACACCACACGCTTCTCGTCGATCGCGATGCCGGGCAGCCGGGCGACGTCGGAGCCGGTGGCGATGACGATGTTCTCGGTTTCGACAATCTGCGTCTTGCCGCTCGCGTCCTTCACCTCGACCTGGCCGGGCGCGACAATGCGGCCGGTGCCGCAAAACGCATCGATCTTGTTCTTATTGAACAGAAACGCGACGCCTTTGACGTTGGCCTCGACATTTTGCAGCCGATATTTGTGCAAAGCGGGCAGCTCGATACTCGGCTTGCCGACCTTGATGCCCATTTGCCCGAAATTTTCGCCGGCCTCCTCATAAAGCTCCGAGGCGTGCAGCATCGCCTTCGAGGGGATGCAGCCGACATTGAGGCAAGTGCCGCCGAAGGTCGCATTTTTCTCGACCACCGCGGTTTTCAAACCCAGCTGCGCAGCGCGAATGGCGCAGACATAACCGCCTGGACCGGTACCAATAACGACGACGTCGTACGAAGCCATAACGCGATCACCTCTGCATCGTCATGCCCGCGCTTGTCGCGGGCATCCACATCTTTCATGGCGAACCGAAGACGTGGATGGCCGGGTCAAGCCGGGCCATGACGGATTGAGAATCACAAATCCAGCACCAGCCGCGCCGGCTCCTCGAGCGATTCCTTGACCCGCACCAGAAACGTAACCGCCTCGCGGCCATCGACGATGCGATGGTCGTAGGACAAGGCCAGATACATCATCGGCCGGGCTTCGATCTTGCCGGCGACCACCATCGGCCGCTCCTGGATCTTGTGCATGCCAAGAATGCCGGACTGCGGCGCATTGAGGATCGGCGTCGACATTAGCGAGCCGTAGATGCCGCCGTTGGTGATCGAGAACGTGCCGCCCTGCAATTCATCGATCTTGAGGGTGCCCTCGCGCGCGCGTTTGCCGAAATCGGAGATCGTCTTCTCGATCTCGGCGATGGTTTTCTGATCGCAATCGCGCACCACCGGCACCACCAGCCCGCGCTCGGTGCCGACCGCGATGCCGACGTGATAATAGTTCTTATAGACGATGTCGGTGCCGTCGATTTCGGCGTTAACGGCCGGGATTTCCTTGAGCGCCTGCACGCAGGCGCGCACGAAGAAGCCCATGAAGCCGAGTTTGACGCCGTGCTTCTTCTCGAACAATTCGCGGTATTGCGCGCGCAGCGCCATGACGTGGGTCATGTCGACCTCGTTGAAGGTCGTGAGCATGGCGGCGGTGTTCTGCGCGTCTTTCAGCCGCCGGGCGATGGTCTGCCGCAGCCGCGTCATGCGCACGCGCTCTTCACGCGCCGCATCGTCCGGCGGCCACGGCGCCCGCATTTGCACGGCCGCAGCGGGGGCGGCCACCGGCGTCGGCTGCGCCGCCGCCCGTTCGATGGCGGCGAGCATATCGCCTTTGGTCACGCGGCCGTCTTTGCCAGTGCCGGCAACGGCCGCGGGATCGACCCCGGTCTCGGCGGCGATCCTGCGCACTGACGGCGCGAGCGTACCCGATGCGGCAGCGACCGGCTTGGGCGGCGGCGGCGCTTCGGCCGGCGGCGCCTTGTCCTTAGGGGCGATCTCTTCCGGCCCCGCGCCGATGGCTTTCGGCCGTTCGGTCTTCTGATCCGGCCGGCCGGTCGGGACCGCTCCCGCACCTTCCTTGATGGCGCCAAGCAGTGCACCGACTGCGACCGTATCACCGTCCTTGACCGCGACGTCGGTCAGCACGCCGGCCGCCGGCGCCGGCACCTCGATCGTGACTTTATCGGTCTCCAGCTCGACCAGCGGCTCGTCGACGGCAACGACATCGCCCGGCTTTTTGAACCACTTGCCGATGGTCGCTTCGGTCACCGACTCGCCCAGCGTCGGCACGCGTATTTCGGCCATGATGCTCTTTCCCCAATTCGACGGTCAGACGCGCGCAGATGTCAGACGACGGAGGTCAGGTGTCGTCTGCTATCCCAACGCGTCTTGCAGAAACTGTTTCAGTTGCGCCTGATGCTGCGACATCTGGCCGACCGCGGTCGAGGCCGAAGCCGGCCGGCCGGCGTAACGTGCACGCCGATGCTTGGCGCCGATTTGATTGAGCACCCACTCGAGAAAGATGTCGACGAACACCCAGGCGCCCTGGTTGCGCGGCTCCTCCTGGCACCAGACGATCTCCGCCTGCTTGAAACGCGACAGCTCGGTCATCAGCGCTTTAGTCGGGAACGGATAAAGCTGTTCGATGCGCAAGATGTAAATGTCGTCGATGCCGCGCTGCTCGCGCTCTTCGTAGAGATCGTAATAGACCTTGCCGGAGCAGATCACGACGCGGCGGATCTTGTCGTCGGCGACGAGCTTGATCTTCTCGTTCGGCAGAAGCTGCGCATCGTCCCACAGCAGCCGATGAAACGACGTCGTCGGCCCCATCTCCTCAAGCCGCGACACCGCGCGTTTGTGGCGCAGTAGCGATTTTGGCGTCATCAGGACAAGCGGCTTGCGGAACTCGCGTTTGAGCTGCCGGCGCAGGATATGGAAATAATTCGCCGGCGTCGTGCAATTGGCGACCTGCATGTTGTCTTCGGCGCACATCTGCAGGAAGCGTTCGAGCCGCGCCGACGAGTGTTCGGGCCCCTGCCCTTCGTAGCCGTGCGGCAACAGGCAGACGAGGCCCGACATGCGCAGCCATTTGCGCTCGCCCGCGGAGATGAACTGGTCGAACACGACCTGCGCGCCGTTGGCGAAGTCGCCGAACTGCGCCTCCCACAGCACAAGCGCGTTCGGCTCGGCGAGCGAATAGCCATATTCGAAGCCGAGCACCGCCTCTTCCGACAGCATCGAGTTGATGACTTCGTAGCGCGCCTGCCCGTCGCGGATGTGGTTGAGCGGGATGTAGCGCGCTTCCGTCTGCTGATCGATCAGCACCGAATGGCGCTGCGAGAAGGTGCCGCGTTCGCTGTCCTGGCCGGAAAGGCGAACCGGAAAGCCGTCGTCCAAGAGCGAAGCGAAGGCCAGCGCTTCGGCGGTGGACCAGTCGATCCCATCGCCGCTCATGATCGCCGTCCGGCGGTTCTCGAGGAAGCGCAGAATGGTCTTATGGATGTTGAAGCCTTCGGGCGCCGCAGTGATCCGCTCGCCGATCTGCCTCAGCCGATCGAGAT
Organism: uncultured Hyphomicrobiales bacterium; assembly: GCA_964459765.1. GTDB lineage: Bacteria > Pseudomonadota > Alphaproteobacteria > Rhizobiales > Xanthobacteraceae > BOG-931. The sequence continues at coordinate 15,670 of CAYWNY010000084.1, forward strand.
TAACGCCGGTCTGGCCGCGGCGCTCGGCGTCGGCGAGGTCCCGCGCCGCTTTGACGCCCGACCAGCGCCCGTCGAGCCAATCAGCCTTGTTGGCCGAATAGGATTGGCCGGCCTGGAATTCCGCCTCGAGCCGCTCACGCCAATCGGCGCGCATCTTGCCGACCTCGCCCTCAGTGACGATGCCCTCGGCAATGAGCTTCTCGGCGTAGA
>CAYWNY010000085.1:0-15879 GCA_964459765.1 uncultured Hyphomicrobiales bacterium
CAGCAGCCCGCAGAATTTTTGAGCACCAATGAAAAACGAGTTTTGCAACACAATCATCGTCATAGTAGACGAACTCGACCGGCCGGCCGAGCAATCCGCCTTTGGCGTTGACGTCGTCACGCCACAGCTGAAGCGCGATCAGGAGCTGCTTGCCGTTTTGCGCCACGCCGCCGGTCATCGCCATGCTAAAGCCGATCTTGATCGGTTCGGCGGCGGACGCCGGCGGCGCCGCAATGCCGCAGAGCGCAACAGCGGCCAAGGCGCCGATCGGGCGCCGCATGATTTGCATAAACCCTCCCCGGTATGGGACGCAGCCTGGTAAGAGCCCGCGTCCGCCGTCCGCCGCTATTGCATCATCTCGTCGCCCGGCATGATGCCCCAGAGATTGGAGGCCGACGGATCCTTCGTCCAAACTTTCGGCCGCTGCGGATTGTCGCGGTGCCAGGGGCGCGGCTCAAAATAGCCGAGTTCCTCATTCATCCGGTCAAGTTCGCAGAACGTCTCGGTAATCAGCCCGTTCGGTCCGCGATGATACGCAAACAGATTATGGCCGATGCCGTGTCGGCCTGGACCCCACAGCAGCTTGTAGCCGTTGAGGCTGAGAAAATCGCACGCCTCGTGCATGTGGCCCCAATCGCGCAACTCGAATGCAGTGTGGAAGTGGCGATTCGAACCGGTCCCCATGAAATTGAGCGTGTGATGGTCGGGACCGCAGCGCAGGAACGAGAAGAAATCCGCCATCCAGTCGGATTCGCGAAAGCCGAGCACATCGACGTAGAATTTGGTGACCTGCTTGACGTCAGCGCAATGGAAGGCGACGTGGCCAAGCTTGTGCGGCACGATGCCTTTGGATTGGAATTTCTGGTGTGAGAAGGCATCGCGCTTGAACACTTCGAGGGTTGTGCCCTTCGGATCGACGAACACCACCGCCTCGGAGATCGACGGCCCGGGGTCCTTTTGGCGCTCCGTCTTGACGCCGTGGGCGGTGACCTGTTTCTCGAACGCCCCGAGATCGGCGTCGGGCGCGATCTGGAAGGCCAAGCGCACGCAATTAGCTTGCCCACCTTTGCGCAGCACCACCGAGTGATGATCGACGGTCGAGGCGAGATAGACCGTGTCTTTTTCCCTTGCCGCCACGGAAAGCCCGAGAATGTTGGTGTAGTACTCGGTTTGCCGGTCGAGGTCCGGCGTGTCGTAGGTGGCGTGAGCGATCTTACTTACGCGAATCATGCAACTCTCCTTTTTGGTCGGCATCGTTCCCGCTAGGGGAAATTTCCTTCGGCGATTTTTCTCGCGGCAGCGCGCCAATGACGTCGATCATGGCCGCGCCGTCGCAATCCGATAAACCCATCGCTACGAATCGATCGAACAGCTGGGCGGTACGATCGAGCAGCGGCGTCGCCACCCCGACTTCGTCGGCGAATTCCCCGATCATCTCGATGTAGTGCTGCAGCCCGGGGATGGGGCCTTGCAGCGGCTTGAAGCGCCGTTCCGCCATCCACGGCGCGCGAATGCCGAACTGCGTCGAACCGCCGCTGCCATTGGCGATCGCCTTGATCATCAGATCGACATCGACGCCGGCCTTGACCCCGAGCGCCATCGCTTCGGCGGTGGCGGCGATATGGATCGAGACCAGAAGATTGTTGATCAGCTTCACGCGGCTCGCGGCGCCGAAGGCGCCGAAATAGATGCAAGAATCGGCGAAGGCCGCCACCACCGGTTCGACTTTTTTACAGGCCTGCGCGTCGCCGGCGAGGAAGACCACGCCTTTGCGCGCCAGCACCATGCCCGGCGTGCCGGCAACTTCGCCGTCGACAAAGACCGCGCCCTTCTCGGCGAGCGGCGCGATCTGCCGCGCCTTGACCGCAACCGGATAGGAGCCGAGCTCGACCACGATCTGCCCGGGCCGCGCTGAACCCACCAATCCGTTGGGGCCCTGCACGACTTCGTCAAGCGCCGTGTCCGAGGGCAAACAGGAGAATATGATGTCGGCTTGGGCGCCGACGTCGGCCGCCGAGCGCGCCGGCACGCCGCCGATCTTCTCAAACTCGGCCAGCGAGCCGCGGCGGTAGCCGACGACGCGGTAGCCGTGCTTGATGAGATTGGTCGAAATCGGCATGCCGATCTTGCCGACGCCAACAAAGCCAACCGTTTCCATCCCGACTCCTTACGACACTTCGACGGACTGATCGGAGAAATTCACGCGCAAACCCAGCGTGCCCTCCATGATCGTCCATTCTTTAAGCTCGAATGACCGCAATCCGCTGCTGACGAACGGATCGGCCTCCGCGAACGCGCGCGCCTCCTCGGCGCTCCCCGCGCGCAGAATGCTCAAACCCGCGCCACTCGGCGGTCCAGCGCCGTCGCTCAACGGCCCCGACGCGAACAACACGCCGCGCTTTTCCAGTCCAATCATGTATTCGAGATGCGCCGGCAGCAGCGCTTTCAGCTTGTCCGGCGTCGCCGAGGCTTTTGACAGGACGGCGAAGAACTTCCGTCGCAGCATCTTCCCGGTCAGCGCAGCAATGCGCGCGTCCACATCCATAACGTGCGGTTCCTCCCCGAACCAAAATGTTTTGCGGCATGCTCAGCCGTTCCCGGCAAAGATGTCAACATCCGCAGACGCCGCAGCCGCTATGTGAAGCCATCAAGCGGCGCGACCGGTGTACTCCCCGTCGACGTAAATCAGCGGATCGACATCGCCGTTAACGGATATGGCGACGATACGTCCGGTGAAGACAGTGTGTGTTCCGTATTCCAACTCTTTGTCCTTGCGGCAGATGATCGCCGCCTGCGCGTCAGCCAGTATCGGCGCGAGCGCGCGGGTGTCCCAATCGCCGACATCGAAGCGGGCCTCCGGTCTCGCGCCGCCGGCGCACAACCGCGAAATATCGATGTGGGTACGGCCGAGTATGTTGACCGCGAATTCGCTCGCCAGGTTGAGCGCGCGGTGGAACACGGCCGATCGGTTGACGCAAACCAACAGCGCCGGCGGCTCCATGCTCAATGCGCTGACCGATGTTGCGGTCATTGCATAGGGGCGTGCGTCATGGCGGCACGTCACGATGCTCACCGCGCTCGCCAGACGCCGCAGCGCGCGTTTGGCGTCGGAGGTGATTTGCTGCGCCTCGGCCATCAGACCATGCCTCAGTAGAGGCCCACCGGCTCGAGCCCGAGCCGTTGTTGACCGTACATTGCGGCGATCGGCTCCCAGTCGAGGCTCAGATGCAACGCCGCCGCATTGGCGTCGCGCCAAAAACGCTGCAGCGGCGCGGACAGATCGCTGCCGGCGGCGCCCTCCTTGGCGAACAACTCGTTCACCACCGTGACCGACTGCTTGGCGGCAAATCCCTGGTTGCGGCGAATGGCAACGCGCTCGGCGGCCTCAAGCGGTATGCCCCGGCGGACTTTGTCCTCGGCCGCGGCGACGCTCGACAGCAATAACGTGAATGCCGAATCGATGGTCGCCGATGCCGCTCCGATCCTGCTTTGAATGAGCGGCGAACTCGCCATCGCGACCATCATGCCCGGCTTCGCCGCGCGTACCTTGGTCTGCGCCATCTGGATGAAAGACTCCAACGCACCCTGCGCCATGCCCAGCACCGGGGACACCAACGCGGTCGGCCCAAACGTCGTGAAGCCGAAATGACTCATATTGTTGTTGTCGATCTTCTTGCCCGGGACGGAACCGGAAACGACATCGGCAAAGCGCATCATGCGGTGTTCGGGAACAAAAACCGGCTTTTCGATTCGCACGGTCTTGCTGCCCGTCCCCTGCAAGCCGCTGGTAAACCAAGTATCCTGATCGACCACCATGTCGGTGATCGGCACCAGGCACCACATCGGCTCCGGCGGGCCTTTGCTGTTTTGCAGGAGCGCACCCAGCATCAGCCACTGGCTGTTCTCGCAATTGCTGGCATAGGGCCAGGTGCCGGCGAGCTTGATGCCGCCGGGCACGACTTCGACTTCTTTGCTGGGCTGGTAGGAACCGGCGACCAGATTGTCGGGATCGCTCCAGACGTCCTGTTGCGCTTCGAGCGGAAAGTAGGACGTCATCCATTGGTAGCACATGGCGAGCGAACCGCACCAACCGGTCGAGCCGCACACCGAACCGAGTTCGAAGGCGATCTGCGCCAATTCGGCGAGACCGTATTCAAAGCCGCCGAAGCGCGCGGGCCGCACGAGTTTGGTCAGCCCGGCATCGCGCAGACGGTCCATCGTTTGCTTCGAAACGCGCCGGTTGGTTTCGGTGTCGCGCGCCGCATCGCGAAAGACAGGCTTAAGCTCGCGCACGCGCTCCAGCAAAACAGCGAACGCGGGGCGTTCCTGCTTGGCGGTAAAATGCACAGTCTTTGCTGCCAACTGCACGTTTCCCTCCTGTCATTTTATTTCTGTGACGCGAGGGTGACGGCTCGGCGCGCTATTGACAAATTGAGTTTTCCAACTTGAGGTATCGGCTGGGCCGATGGTTGGGACTTCGAGCCAACCAGCTGTAAAAAATAATGAATTTTGATCTTAACCTGCTGACCTCGCTCGACGCACTGCTTGCGGAGAAAAACGTCACGCGCGCGGCGCGCAAGATGAACGTCACCCAGTCGACCATGAGCGGCATCCTGCGGCGGCTGCGCGATCAGTTTGACGACGAACTTCTGGTCCGCAACGGCCGCCGCTACGATTTGTCGCCGTTCGCGCAATCGCTGGCGATATCGGTGCGGCAAACCATCCTGCAAATCGATTCGACGATTTCCGCCAAACCGCTGTTCGATCCGCGGCAGGATCGCCGCAAGTTTCGCATCATGGCGTCGGACTACAGCACCATGGTGTACCTCGCCGCGATATTTCGGCGCATCGAAAAGCAGGCGCCGCTCCTGAGCTACGATATCGTGCCGATCAATTCGCCGCTCGACCATGTGCGCAGCGGCACCGTCGACCTGTGCGTGACCGGCAATTCCTACAGCCAGGCGGAAGCGGCCGCGGACCGGCTGTTGCGCACCGACGTGTTGTTCTCCGAAGTTTATTGCTGCGTCGTCGACAATGATCATCCGCTGCGCGGCGTCATCACCCTGGAGGAGCTGTTCGAATTTCCGCATGTCATGGCGCAGTTCACCGGCGTCACCATGCAGACCAGCGAATTGCGGATCGGCAGCGCGCGCAGCCGCGCCAATCCGATCATCAACGTTCCGAGCTTCAACGTCATCCCGGCCCTGGTGCGCGGCACCCGCGCCGTCGGTATCTTGCCGACCCGCATGATGGAGGTGGCGCCGGACTGGTCGGGTTTGCGCACGCTGGCGGCGGCGTTCGAAATGCCGTCCTTCACCGAACATCTGATCTGGCATTCGCGCTTTGCCTACGACCCGGCATTCTGCTGGCTGCGCAGCACGATGCTCGGCGCGAGCTAGCCACGCGCGCCGTCGGTGCCCCGCCGCCGGCTACACCATCCGTACGCCGCCCTCGACCATCAGATTCTGGCCGGTGATGTAATTGGACCGATCGGAGGCGAGAAACGTGGTTGCGCCGACGAGGTCTTGCGGCGTCGACACGCGCCCCAAGATAGCTCGATTCTTGGCCAGCTCTTCAACGGCATTCGGTTCATCCCGATAGCCGGCCTTGATCAGATCCTTGTCCAGCCCGTCCCACAACGGCGTCTTGACGAAGCCGGGGCTGAAGCAATTGACCGTGATGTTGTACTTGCCCAAAGCTTCGGCGCCAGCCTGCGACAGCGAGATCACGCAGGCCTTGCTGGCGCAATAAATCGTGGCGATCTGCTCGCCGACCTTTCCCGCGATCGAAGCGGTGTTGATGATCTTGCCGCCGTCGCCCTGCGCGATCATTTGTTTGGCCGCTTCCTGCATACCGATCAGCACGCCCAGCGCATTGATGTTCATGATCCGGGAGAAATCCGCCTCGGATGCTTCAAGAAACTGACCAGCCTTGCTGATACCGGCGTTGTTGAACATGACGTCCAGGCGGCCATAGGCCATCACCGCCGCTTTAATCGCGGCCTGCACGCTCGTCCGATCGACCACATCGACCTTGACCGCGGTCGCCTCGCCGCCATCCTTGCGAATGGCAGCGGCAACGCGCTCGGCAGCGGCAAGATCGATGTCGGCGACGGTGACGCGGCCGCCTTGCGCGGCTAGGTCGCGAGCTATCCCCTCGCCGATGCCGCCGCCGCCGCCGGTAACGATGATGGATTTTCCTTCGACCAGGCCAGCCATTAGCATTCTCCTTCACGCATCAGGCAACCGCGGCGACCGCCGGCTTTATGCCGGTGTTGATCGCGGTCACGAGTTCATGTTCGGTCAGCGTTGCGCCGTCGAGTTCGCGGGTCAGCACACCATCGACAAAGACGATGACGCGGTCGGACACCGCGACGATCTCGCCCGGATCGCTCGAGTAGAACAGCACTACTCGGCCCGATTGGGCGAGAAGCCGCATGATCCGGTGCATTTCTCGTTTGGCGCCGATGTCGATGCCACGCGTCGGATCGTCGAGCACCAATAGCGACGGTGAGGCCTCGATCCACTTGGCGAAAACCACTTTCTGCTGGTTGCCGCCCGACAACGAGCCGACGGGTTGGTGCATGGAGACGGCGACCACGCCAAGTTCGCGGCAGCGTTCGGCTGCGGTTTTTCTCAGCGCCTCCGCACGCAGCACCAGGCCGTCGCGCCGCAGCGTGAGCGCGCGCACGCTGACGACGTTCTCGGCGATGCTTTGCCGCAGCATCAGTCCGTATTGCTTGCGGTCGGCTGGCGTGTAGGCGACGCCGGCTCTGACCGCGCCGGCGGTGCTCGCCGGCAACGGCATCCCGGTCGGCAACGTCACGTGTCCCGACTTCGGTTTCGCGCGACCGAACAGGACGGCAAACAATTCTTCGATGCCCGAGCCGGCTAGCCCGGCAACACCAACGATCATCCCCGGCGGTACTTCGAGCCGGTCGATCGCCAAATTGGCCGACCCTTTAAGACAGGCAATCTTGAGCGGACCGACTTCAATGCGAGGGATGCGATCGGCAGCGCCCGGTGCGTCGACGCGCTGTGCGCGTTCCGTCATCGATTCCGGCGTTTCGCCAAGCATTGCAGTGACGACGGATTGCAATTGGCCGATCTCGGGCTTGATCTTCTCCGGCACCCGCCGGCCGTTGCGCAGAATGACGAGGTTGTCGGATATCTCGAGTAGCTCTTCGAGGAAGTGGCTGACATAGATGATGCCGATACCCGAGGCGCGCAAACCGCGAATGATGTCGTGCAGTCGCTCGACCTCGGCAACGTGCAGCGACGACGTCGGTTCGTCGAGAATGAGGACGCGCGGATTCTGCAGGAGCGCCCGGGCGATCTCGACCAGCTGCCGATCGGCGAGCGGCAGCCGATTGAGCGGTGTGTTGAGCGCCGCGTCGACGCCCAGCCTTTGCAGCATGTCGCGCGCCCGCCGCGCGAATGCGCGCCGGCCACGCCATGTGCGCTTGCCGGGCGCCAGCAGCAGGTTTTCCTCAACGCTCAATGCCGGGAACAGATTGAGCTCCTGGGAAACAATCGCAATTCCGGCCCGCCCCGCATCCTCGATCGAGTGCATAGCGAGAACCTTGCCATCGAGCTTCAACTCGCCGGCATCCGGCGACAGCGCGCCGGCGATGATCTTGAGCAGCGTGGATTTGCCGGCGCCGTTGGCGCCGACCAATCCGTTGACCTGGCCTTCGACGACGTCGAAATCGACGTTGCTCAGCGCCTGGACGGCGCCGAAGCGCTTGCTGATGTCTCTTGCCGCGTAGATGACTGACATCGGCATTTCGTTCCGAACGGTCGGCAGATGAAATGCGGGTGGCGCCGCAAGCGGGCGGCGCCACCCGGATGCGATTACTGCTGCGGGTGGGTATAGAGGTCCGGGTCGGGGAGGTTCGCTGGGATGTTGTCCCGCGTCTTCTCGATCTGCGCGCTGTAGAACGCCCGCAATCCCGTCTCCGGTTTCTCCCAGGCCTTTTGATAGGAGGCAATATTGCTCTTATCGACGACGACATGCGGCACCTTCACCCAACCGACCGGAAACGGCTTGTCCTCGAGCACCGATCGCGCCGCGATATAGACGGCCAGATAGGATTGGCTGAAGAAGTTCGCCGGCACTGCCGCGGTAATCAGGCCCTGCGCGATATCGTCGCGCACCTCCTCCGGGGTATCGCAAGCGACGAAGGGACGCTTGATCTTGTCGGTCGCCAAAATCTTCGGGATGTTTTCCTCGCCTTCTTCGCCGGTATCGAGATAGACCACCGCGTTGGGTGATTTGCGGATCGCCTGATCCCACAAGGTGAAATTCCGCTCGCGATCCGGCTTGGAATCGAATTCCGGAAGGAAAGTAATCTTCGGCATCTTCTTCTTGAGATAACTGACTTGTCCCGCCAGACGATTTTCCAGCACCGACAAGCCCGGCACCTCGACGGCGCTGACGACGTCCCCAGTAATTTCAGCGGCCGGCTTACCAAGGCTCTTTTCGAGCTCGGCAACGATAATTTCGCCGCCGGTCTGCCCCATGGCGAAGGCGTCGGACGCAACGAACAGCGCATTTTTCACATCGGGCATCGGCGGCACGTTGATCCAGACAATCTTCGCGCCTCTCGCCTGCGCATCGAGGGCGGGTTGCGTGAACAGCGGCGGCGCGACATTGACCACCACGATGGCATCCGGCTTGGTTTCAAGTTCCGCAAGGAACATCTGCGCCTGGCGCTGCGGATCGAAAGTGGTCGGTCCGGTCACGCGGACATTGACCTTGCCGTTGAGATCCTTGGCCGCCGCGTTCGCACCGGCGAGAATTTCCGTGCTCCATTCGCCGGCCGCGAGCGCCAGCACCACGGACACGGTAACTTTGTCCTTAGGCGCGGCATTCGCCGACGCGCCCGACAACAGCGCGGCGGTCAGGCCCATCAACAATCCGGCCCGCGACAACCGACGCGGTAGGCTACTCTTCGTTGAACTTGCCGTCATATCTCTTCCTCCTCTTGGTCAGTATTCTTTGTGTGCTGGGTGACCGCGACCGCGCGTCACCGCACGTTCCGCCGCTTAACGATCCGATCAAGCGCGATCGCACCGACGATCACCAGGCCGGTAACGAACTCCGAGTAGTTCAGATTGACACCGTAGAACACGAGCCCGCTGTCTATCGTGGTGATGATCAGCACGCCAAGCGCCGCTCCGATGATCGTGCCCGAGCCGCCGGCGAGCGACGTCCCGCCGATCACCACGGCGGCGATCACCTGCAGGGCAAGATCGCGACCCGACGACGTGTCGACAGCCTTGAAATAGGCGAGCGTCATGACGCCGGATAAGGCGCAGAGAAAGCCGACCAGCGCCGTGGCGTAGATGCGGACCAGGCCGGTCCGCACGCCGATGAATTCAGCCGCCGGCATGTTCGAGCCGATCGCGCGAACGGTTGCACCGAAGCGGGTGTGCGCGAACACGAAATAGAGAACGATGGCGCACACGATTGCTGTCCAGACCGATGCCGGGAGTTCCAGAAAATCGCTGCCGAACCAGCGAAAGAACGGGTGGTCCTTCGGCAGCCCATAGATCGCTTTTCCATCGGAAAGGATGAGATGGAGTCCGAAATATGCCGACAAGGTCCCGAGCGAAACGATGATCAGGGGCACCCGCAACAGACTGGTCAAAACCCCGTTAACCGCGCCTAGCGACGCGCCGGAGGCAAGTCCGAGCGCTACCGCAAGCCACGGATCGAGGTGATAAAATTTAATGAGCGCCGCCGGCAGCGTAGAGGCGACCGCGAAAATCCCGCCGACCGAAAGGTCGATCTCGACCATGGCGACGAGATACACCATCCCGAAAGCAATGATCCCGACCAGGGCCGATTGCCGCAGGATGGTTTTGACCGAACCGAAGCTGAAAAACTCCGGATGCGGAATACCGATGCCGAGAATCATCAGGAGAAAAACGATGACCAGGCCGGTATCCTCGGACCAACGCCACCGCAGGCTTGGAACGTAACGCCCGATCAATGGCCGCTTGAGCTCGTCGGATGCATTCGAAGCACTCATCACGTGCGCGCGCGGTGGTCGCGTTAGCTCGCCGGAGCAAACAGCGGCGTCGCGTCGCCGTTGATGCGCAGATCGGCGATCTTGTCGCCGCGCCGTCGCAGCACCGAGCAGAACTTGATGGCGACCAGGCTGTCGTCGAGGCGGGTGTATTGCACGATCGCTTCGGCGATGCCGACCTGACCGTCATTGATGGACCATGCCCCGGTCATGCTGTGCGACAGGCCCTTTATGCTGCCCCAAAGGTGCCCAATCGCGGCCTTGTAGGCCTCTTTGCCGTGCACCGTCGGGTGATTGGCAAAGGTCAACGTCGTGTCGTCGGTGTGCTGGGCGAGCGTCCGCTCCATGTCCATGGCGTCGACGGCGCGGTAATAGTCGTAAATCCACTTGGTATCGCCGGCGGCGTCGGTCGCGTGTTTGGGCGGCAGAAATTCGCGGCCCTTTTCGTCGACGGTGCGCCGCACCGCGGCGAGCGTCGAGGCGACCGCGTTCAGATAGGCGCTCTCCATCGGCGCGAAATGCGCATTCTCGGCGTCACTGCCCTCGGGGACGCCATCTTTGCGCAGACTGAATGCGAAGGTGAGCGTGAGGTTTCCCTTATCATCCTCACCGATGATGTTTTCGATCCGCCCCAGTTCCGAGCCCTTGGTCCGCTCGAAAATCACGCGCTGTTCCGGTTCGAACGTCACTTTCTCGCGCAGCGGCACGTCCTTGAGCATGATGTCGCGGATGAGCCAGCCGTCGCCCTGCTCCACGACCTCGCACTTCTTCATCTCGGGCACGTAAGGTAACGCGTTGTTCGCCTTCATCAGCAAGCCGGTCCAGACGTCGTGCCGGCTTAAGAATGACTTCTTTGGTTCATTGACGGGAACCGTTCTGCTCAGCTGATACATGACGCGCTCCTTTGCTGCTGGGCGGCGCCGGCAACGAGAGCGGTGTCGAACGTTCGGGAGCTTTAAGCGCCAGCATCGCCGGATCGAACGATCATTCTCGGTGCAGGTTGGCCGTCCCGTCACTCCCTACAAAATTTTCCAAAATTTCTAAATTGTGGATACCGGCGAGTCAAGCGTCAGGGCGCCGGATGCGTCAGTTGCGTTCGGCGACCACCCGCGGCACGCGCGCCAGCACCGAGGCGACCTGCTCCGCGGTCACGCGATAATGTCGATCGAGCGCCCGCACCGCCGCATCGGCGTCGCGCGCCAACGTCGCATCAAAAATTTGTTTGTGTTCCCTGGACGTATCGCGCTTGAGCTTGATCTGCGGACCGAATTTCGAGCGAAGAATACGATGGCGTTCCGCCTGATCGAACAACAGAACGGTCAATTCCATGTGCCAGCGCGATCCGCAGGCCGAAAGCAGCGCCATGTGAAACCGGCGATGGTACCCCGCCCAGACCTCGGTCGAGGGGCCGGGCGCCTTTGGAATCGGATGCCGCGACAGGGCGTTAAATGCACTAACCACGGCGGTTTCCCAGGCGACATCGCCGCGTTCGATGGACCGCTTTAATGCTTCCCCTTCGATCACGATGCGGGTCGCCATCGTGTCTTCGACGTCGTAGGCGGTCAGCGGCGCGACGCGAAAGCCGCGCTGCCCAACCGACGTCACCAGCCGTTCGGAAACCAGGCGCGTCAAAGCCTCGCGCAACGGGCTGACGCCGACGCCGTAGCGGGCGCGGAGCTTGTCGGAGCGCAGCGGCGACCCCGGAGCGAATTGGCCCCAGAGAATATCCTGCCGCAGTCGATGATAGGTCGACTCGGCGATGGTCCGCGGCACACGGTCGTCGGCCGGACCGACCGCATGGGCTTCCACGACGGATCGCTTCATAAAAGCTCTTCGCCCTGACGCTTTTAAAAATTTTGGAAAATTATAGGCGCAGCGACTGCAAAAAGCCAGCGCTCGCGCCAACGCCGCGCACGTCAAAGCGCCGATCCGACCGCGATCAACCCTCGCCAAGCAGCTCCTGCCGGCGGCGTTCAAGCTCCGCGGAATAGCGGCGCAAGGCAAAGGCCTCGGTCAAAAGCCCCATCACCCGGCGATCGTGATAGGTGTCGATGACGGCGAGCGCTTCCGCCTCGGCGCGGTCGAAAGCGAGCACGGCTTCCTTGATCGCCATTCCGGGGAGCAGGAAGTCGTCGCCGTGACGCACCAGCTCCTTGAGCGGCGCCTCCGGCGATACTTCGACGGCGTGCGCGTCGGCGACTGCGACCATCCCGACATAGCGGCGGTCGTCGCCGACGGCGATGATGAAGGCCGGAGAGCCGAGCGGAAATGCCTCGCGAAAAGCCGCGACGGTCGCGGCGACCGGGACGGTGCGTACGTCGTGCCGCATCATTTTGCCGACGGTCAGGTCGCGCATCCAGCCGATATCGGCGGCGCTGCGGATGGTTTCGCCGCGCAGATGGAAACGCCAGGTCGCGAACGAGTAGCCGAACATTTCGCGCGTGACCTGCGAGGAAACAATCACGGCAATCAGCACGGCTGTGGTCAGCCATAGATCGCCGGTGGTTTCCAGCGCGATGAAGGTCATGGTCAGCGGTCCGCCGATCACCGCCGCCGACAGCGCGCCCATGCTGATCACGGCATAGGCGTTGAAATCGAAATGCCCGTCCGGCCAGATCGTCGCCAGCGCCACCGCCAGCAGATGACCGCCAAGCGCCCCGATCAACAGCGAGGAAAAGAACAAGCCGCCGCGGAATCCGCAGCCGAGCGAGATGACCGATGCGACGATCTTGAGCACAAAAAACAGCGCTACGGTCGACAGCGATAAATCCATCATGCCGGTGAAGTACAGCGCGCCGTGGCCGGACGACATCACTTGCGGGGCGAACGCGGCGAGAATCCCGACGACGAGGCCGCCGACGGCGGTGCGCAACGCCAGCCGCAGCTTCAGCCGCACGACGGCCATCTCGCACAGCGCGACCCCGCGCATAATGAGAATACCCGCGAACGCGCACAGGAGCCCGATCACCGCCGCGATGGCTAGGTCTTGGAATGTGGAAATCGTCGCGGTCGGAGCGACCACGCCAAGCGCGGCCGGTGCGACCGCCTGCGCCACGAGATAGCCGATCAGCGCCGACACCGCGACCGGCGCCAGGCTGTTCGGCGAATAGCCGCCGATGATGAGCTCGAAACCATAAAAGGCGCAGGCGAGCGGCGCGCCGAAGGCGCCGGCAATGCCGCCGGCGGCGCCGCAGCCGACCAGAATGCGCAGATCCGCACGCCGCAGCCGAAACGCCATGCCGATGCGCGAAGCGACACCGCCGGCGAACTGGGTATAGCCGGCCTCAAGCCCGACCGACGCGCCGACGCCGCTCGACCACACGGTCTCGGCGGCGACGATGATGCTGCCGAGGAGCGACATGCGGCCGCCACGGAGCGCATTGGCTTCAATCGGATCGATTTCGCGCTCCGGCCGCCAGCGCACGATCAGTTCGCGGGCGATGCCGAAGAGGAGGCCGCCGACGAGCGGCACCGAGATCGCCACGACCGGGTCGAGCCGCGACAGGCCGGACAGGCGCACGCCCGGGTCGAGATGAAAGAAGAACTCATGCAGGAGGTCGACCGCGGTGCCCATGCCTGCGGCTACTATCCCGGCGAGAGCACCGGCCAACGCCGCCAGCACAATCAGGCTCGATTCACGCGCCCGAACGACGGCACGCAATCGTCGCGGTATTTCCAATCGACTGACGAGCCTATCGATCACGATCACCACGCTGCAGAGCCCCCTTAGGCTTAGCATGAACGCCGTGGATGTTGGCTTATGCGCGCGGTTGCGACTTAGGCGATCTCGGCGGTGCGGGTTCCAGTGCCTTGAGCATCAAGCACCGGCGACAGCAGAACACGGATTTGCTTTTGCTGGCACTGCGCTGAGAGCTGGTCCCGATCGCCGAAGGCCGCGATCGTTCCGCCATAGCCGAGGCAAGCGAGGCGATAAATCAGTTGCTCGCCAAACGGCCCTTTGAAGTACCCACTGTGCACATCGGGCCCTGTCTTTCGGAAGTAAGCGTACAATAGGTGAAGATGCGACCGCCATGACATTCGGGCATCGGGATTATGCGCCTTGGTCTTGAGCGCGAATGTGAGCACACCTTTTCCGCCGGCGTTCGGTTCGACGTAATCCGTGCAATCGAAATAGCTGACGACCTCGGCCAGCCTGGTCTGCAGAGTTTCAAACTCGGCCTGCTCCTTGCGTCCCCTGAATAGTGCTTGGTAAAGGTCTTGCAGCTTGTAGTAGCCGATCCGCAAAAAACTTAAGAACGGCCGCGATCCGGTATCGATCACGCCATAGTTGCTGGTCAGAATCTCGGTGTTGCCGAGCCGAAAGCCGAATTTCCAGCTCTTGGTCGGGAACGAAAAGTAGTTCGCCATTGTCGAGATTTGCCGCAAAACCTCGTCGCCTTCGCTGCTGAACAGATAAGCCTCACGGAACCGCCGCAGTGACGAGGCGAGGTAATTGGCCCGGTTGGACAATATTGCCTCTGCGGGAATGTCCGGCGCGACTAGCACGAACCGCGCGACGGTGAAGACGTTGCCAATCTCAGCCGGCAGCGAAGTGTGGATCGACGCATCGAGCAGTCCAGCGTTCAGATTTCGCTTCGGGATGCGGCGGTCGAATACATCGCTCAGAATGCGGATCACGTTGGTGACGACGAGCGCGCCCATACTGTGACCGATGAAAGAAAGCTGAACGGACTTGCCGTCGCGAGCATGTTTGGCCGCCGCGGCGTCGTGATGATGATCCTCAAGATCGTGCGCATGGAGGCGGCGATCGATCTGGCGGACAATTTCCACCAGGTCCGGCGCTCCGTAAGTCGCCGCGCGAAAGCCGTCGCGGAAATAGACAACCAGACGCAACAAGGCGCCGGCGAGCACGATGCCAAACAGGATCAATCCGACCAGCAGCGCGACGTGGCCCCCTGCCGGGCAGCCGCTGATGATCGAGCCGCCCAGAACAAGGAGCAGCACGGTCGGCACCAACAGCCAGGTCGGTAGCGATGGCAGCGCCGCAAGCGTGCTGGGCCAGGACCAGCCCATCCCTTCGGACGGCCACCGATAGCCGACACAAACCAGCCCCGTGCGGTCCGTGACCGCGCTGTCGGTAGCGATAGAGCGCGACGCACCGGCGAACAGCTTGAGCACATCATCGAGGGGGTTGTTGAAGCCGTGCACCATGACGACGAGATTGGGATGCTCGGCGCCGCGGAGGTGCTCAACGATTGCGTCGATCGCTTTATCTGGCGGCTCGATTTTTTCGAGATCGCGCGGCAGCACAGGATCCTTGGACTCGTCGTCGACGTTCAAAGGCGCAGTGCTATCGATGAAATAGCTCGGCACCTTGGTGCCGGGCGCGGTATAACCATAGGCACGAAAGAGTCCAGGCATGTCGCAGCCCTCGCTTCGTCCGCTTGCGACTTTAGGTCGATCAACGCCGGCTTTCAATCGCCGGATCGAGCTGCCGAGACGCGAAGCGCAACGCTCGCGTAACCATGTCGCGGGCGCGCGGACAAAAAACCGCGGCAAAGCAAAAAAACTCTTGCATCGAGAGACTAATGCGATTATGTCCGCGTCCGCCCAATTTCGCACGTGCCTGTGGCCGCGTGTCGGTTGGTGGGCATCCGGACAAGAGGCCGGACAGCCGCCCGGAGCAAACGCCGAGACTCGCTGAAAGAGTTTCGGCCGCCTGAGCTCCGAACCACTTAACCGGCAGCCGGAGGCGAAACCGGCGCACCCCGCGCTCAACGGGGGACGCGGCTTAAAGCAACGACGGAGCGGGCTTCTCTGGTCTCGTCGACCCTCCAAAGGTCGACACCGCAGAGGCTTGTCCATCCTTGCCGGCCGTGCGGAAC
>CAYWNY010000086.1:0-15830 GCA_964459765.1 uncultured Hyphomicrobiales bacterium
CTTTCGGCAATGCTGGCGAAGCGTCTCACCGTGATTTTCGACCGGGATTACGTAGCTATGCCGCTCGCCGAAGGTGTTGTGTACTTGGTAGACCATCGCGACGAGCGCGGCGTCTGCTCGGTAGCAAAAGAAAATACTCAGCGGATTAAAGCAATAGCCGAGCGTGCGCGGCATGCAGAGAAGATGAACCCGGCCGCCATCAATATCGACATGCGCCTCGCCGAGTTGTTGCTCGACCTGAGTTCGCAGCGGCGTAGCGGTTCCGTCGCCGTGATCGGCGTCATACAAACTGAAAATATTCGGCCTGTTATAGGAAAGCCATCGCAGCTTTCCGGAAAGTTCGATGAGATCGTCAAGATCGATCAGTAACCAGAACGCCTTATAGCGGAAGCTGTGCGTCCGCGGCCGCAGTCGTCGATGCATAACCCATCCGACATAGAGCGACGAGCGAAGAGTCATATCTGGAGCTCCGATGCTCTGGAGTCGGTCGTTCTCGCGGTAAGAACAATTCTCCCGGACTCGTTGGCAACCTGCCAGGGTCGCCGCACGTCGCCAAGCTGCTCGGCGACGGCGAGTCCCGCCTGTAATCCGTCTTCGTGAAAACCGGCGCCGAAATACGCTCCGCAAAACCAGGTGTTCCGTTTGCCTTGCAGCAGCCACAGCTTTCGTTGAGCGGCGATAGCGGCGCCGTCGAAAATCGGGTGCTCGTAAACTTCACTGTGGAGCAATGTCCCGGCACTCGGCGGGCGCGGCGGATTGAGCGTAACAAACAGCGGCTTTTTGCTTTCGATATTCTGTAGACGGTTCATCCAATACGTTACGCAAATATCGTCTCGCACCGCGTCTCTGGAACCGATATAATTCCAGCTGGACCATACCGTCCGTCGCTTCGGCATAAAGCTTTCATCGCTATGCAGCGCCGTGAGATTGCGGCTGTATCGGAACGCCCCGAGGAGATCACGCTCCGCAGTGCTCGGATCGGTGAGCATGTTAAGAGTTTCGTCAGCATGGCTTGCCATGACCACATGGTCATATTGTTCCGAATGCCCCTTGGAATCAGTCACCACGACACCTTCGTTCATCCGTTGCACTTCACGAACGCCAGTATTGAGCCTGATTCGCGCTGAAAACGATTGAGACAGCTGCTCGACGTATGTACGGCTGCCACCGACTACGGTTTCCCAAAGAGGACGCCCTCTCAGCTTCAACAAGCCGTGATTGTGGTGGAAGCGGATAAAGGCAGCGGCTGGGTAGGCCAGCATTTCTGCCGGGGCGGCCGACCAAATGGCGCTCGCCAACGGCAGCAGGTGATCGTTTCGAAAAGCCTCTCCATATTGGCCCTTCAACACGTAATCGCCGAGGCTGATCTGACCGTCTTCAAGGACTTTTGCGTCGAGAGACGCCTGTCGGTAAAAGCGCAGGAGGTCTTTAAGCATCGACCAGAAGCGGGGACTGAGGAGGTTGCTGGGCTGACCGAATAACCCGGAAACGCCGCTGCCGGAATATTCGAGTGCGCCGCCGTCGATCGAGACTGCGAAGGACATTTCGGACTTTTGCGTTGGGACCCCGAGCAGCTCAAACAAAGCCGTTAGATTGGGATAAGTATTACGATTGAAGACGATGAAGCCGGTATCCACTGCAATGCACTGTCCGCCGATCGACGCCATGACGGTGTTGGAATGGCCACCGATTCGATCGGCGCGTTCGTAGACCGTCACATTATGGCGCTGGCATAGCAGCCAAGCCGCCGAGAGCCCTGAAATGCCAGTTCCGACAACCGCTATTTTAAGACGAATATCGTTGCGCATTCGACTGAACGGTCCGCTGAGCCTTGCCGAAGCCGCCGTCTTCGCCAATATGCGACACGGGCTTCGAATGTCAGGGAAACGACCGATGCGATCGCTTGGATCACTAGCGGCGCGAATTCGTGTGTGTGATCCAAGACGCGCCGCTGATCGTTATGACGGTCATGCATCTGGCTATTCAAGGTCTTGCCGCCCCCATAGCGAAGCTCGCCCTGCCATGGCGGCGAACGGGGAGGCGGCTAAGGCCTGCGCGGAGGCTTGCCTTACTGATGTCCTCTGACGGAGAGGCGAATACCGGTCGCGTAGATTGGGCCCCCCTAATAGGGGCGATAGCTATTCATCAGGACCGTACCGCTTTCGCTAAGCTGTTTGAATATTTTGCCCCGCGCGTCAAAGCCTTCATGCTGCGATCCGGAGTGACCGAACCGGGCGCCGAGGAATTGGCGCAGGAAACCATGCTGGCGGTCTGGCGAAAGGCGGGACTTTTTGACCCGGCAAGCACCGGGGCCGCGGCCTGGATTTTCACCATTGCCCGCAATCTCCGGATTGACGCGCACCGACGCGAGAAACGCGGCCTTACAGAGACCTCGGACGCCGAGATCGAGTTTCAGGTCGATGATACGCCCCAACCGGACTCGCAGCTAGCCGCGACCCGGTCCGAACAGCGGGTGCGTGCCGCCCTCTCGCAATTGTCTTCAGACCAGATGCGTGTTGTGGAACTTTCATTCTTCGAAGAGAAAGCGCATGCCGAAATCGCGGAGCTCCTAGATATTCCGCTGGGCACCGTCAAATCCCGATTGCGCCTGGCGATGGTTAGGCTTCGCAATCTGGTGAGCGAACCGTAATGAGCATTGAACATCATCCCACGGACGAAATGTTGGCGGCCTTCGCCGCTGTTGTGCTCGACTATGGACAGCACGTTGTTATCGCCACCCATCTGGTGTCTTGTCCGCAATGTCGCGCCTTCATGCGTTCGATGGAGGAGGTCGGGGGGGCGTTAATGGCGCGCCTTCCACCGGCTGCGATGTCCACTAACGCGCTCGCCGCAGTTGACGCCCGGTTGAATGAACCGGTACGGCCGACCGCGGCAATCGAAACTCCCACGGTGCCCGAGACCGAGGTTCCTAGGCTCCCGAAATTCGTGCGTCGCTACCGCTTCGGAAATTGGAAGTGGATCGCTCCATCCGTGCATTTGCGGCCAATCGAACTGCCCTACCCCAGCGACACCCGGGTCTTTCTGCTCAAATCCGGCCCCGGGACCCGGATGCTGCAGCACACACACACCGGCATCGAGATGACCTGCGTCCTTTCCGGCGCTTTTAGGCAGGACGGCGCCCGCTATGGCCCAGGCGATTTCGACCTGGGTGACGAGACGATTGATCATCGGCCTGTGGTTGAGCAAGGACAAGACTGCATTTGCCTCGTGGCAATGCAGGGGGAATTGCGACTCAAGGGCCTGATCGGTCGGATCGTGCAGCCGTTCGTTCGCCTGTGAGTCAACGGTGAGCCTTATTCAGCTCGCGATTACTGCGCTGTTCGTTTGGGCGGCGTTGAGCCTGATCATGACGCTGGCTTGGCTTGCGCAACAGAAAACTGGCAACTCAGGCTGGGTCGATGTTTCCTGGTCGTTGGGCGTTGGGGTGACCGCCGTCTTCGCAGCGCTCCTGCCAATACCGCCGCACTGGCGGCAGATCGCAATTGCAATGGCCGCCGCCTGCTGGTGCCTGCGGCTCGGCGTTCACATCGCGCGACGAACGCGAGCCGTCGCGGACGATCCTCGATATCGAGATCTGATCAAGCAATGGGGCGCCGATGCTCCTCGGCGTATGTTCTGGTTTCTGCAATCGCAGGCGGTTGTCGGGGCGTTGCTCTCGGTATCGGTGTCGATTGCCGCCCACAACCCGAACCCTATGGTGCGCTTTCAGGATCTGGCCGGACTGGCATTGCTCCTTGTTGCCTTCGTCGGGGAGGCAGTCGCCGACCGCCAGTTGACAGTTTTCAAATCTGATCCAGCCAACCAAAAGGCCATTTGTGACATCGGTCTTTGGGCTTGGTCCCGTCACCCGAACTATTTTTTCGACTGGCTGTTCTGGGTGGGAGTTCCAGTCGTCGCCATCGATATTTCCGGTCACAATCCATACGGCTGGCTATCGCTGGTTGCCCCCATCTGCATGTATTGGGTCCTCGTATACGTATCGGGCATCCCGCCGCTCGAAGCTCACATGCTCCTTTCCCGCGGCGAGGCGTTTCGCGAATACCAGAGGCGCACGTCAGCCTTTTTTCCGGTTCCTCCAACTCGGCAAAATGGTTAGCGGCTGCGATGACAGCGCTCAATGCGGCGCGGTCGGTAATAACCTGCTGACCACCCAGAACGTCGCCGCAGAAGCCAGCGCACCAAGAAATGTTCCCCAGACGACATCGACCGCGGTCAACGTGAACGTCCAATTGCGAAGCGTCGCCTGATTGGACAGGTCGTAGGTCGCGTACGTGAAGAACCCGAACAGGGCCCCATAAATTAGCGCGTTCACCCATGAGCCGGCTCGCAAAGCTGGCTCGATCGCGAAGATCATAAGACCAATCGGATAAATCGCGTAAAACAGTATCGCCGGCGGCAAGTTGACGCCCGCTATCGCTATGTCCCCCAGCATCGGCTTGTAGAAGCGCGACGCCATCGTGCCTAGCCAAACCATGTCAACCGCGACGAACGTCGCCAACGTGACAAAATATATAACGGCAGAGGCCAACATAACGTCACTCCCATTTCATTGTTCGGCTTTGGAATGCACCATCGACAAAAACTCCCGGCGGGACATCCGATTATCTCGGAAGCAACCGAGCATTCGGCTTGTTACCAAATCCGTTCCGTGTACGTGTACGCCGCGACTGGACATGCAATGATGTGTCGCCTTGGTCACAACGCCAACGCCGTATGGCTTCAGCACCTGATCTATGGCGTTGGGCGATCTGCGAAAGACATCGCGAAATGCCCGTTCGATATCCAAATGTGTTTCATTATCATCATGCATGAGTGAATCCCGAGGCGACCGAGCGAGACGAACGACATCGTTCATTGAAAGCTCCAAAGGCAAGCAAGCCAGCGGGCGAGCAACTCGTGAAGAACTCGCCGGCAATACCCCGGGGAAACGACGATCAGAGGCCGATGGATCACTTCACTGACCTTAGGATGGAAAAGTTTTTGGACTAGCGGGCCCAAGGGAATGTCATTAGGTCGCCGTTCGGTCGGATCAATCGGACCAGGCTCGTTTGAAGGTCATCCATTATTGGCTCCGATAATGGAAGATTATCGGAGGCAATCGGTGGTCGCGACCCGTGGCCCGGACGAATTTTGCGGCGAGGGAGCCATGACCGGAAAGCCGCTGCGCCTGGCTACCGTCACTACGCTATCGACGTGCGAGATCGTGCGGCTCACGAAGGAAATCTTAAGCCGCATCGTCCCTGAGGACTCGGATTTTGCAGATTATTTTCTCAACCACCTGTTGACCAGAACCGCGAGAGTTGAAGCGGACTCGGTCGACCAATTCAATTCCAGCGAGATGCGGTTGGCAAGGGCTCTTCTGCTTTTGGCCCATTATGGCGATGATCTGGGTGTGGAACCGATACCCTTGACGGTCAATCAGAATACGCTCGCTGAGCTTAGGTTACTCGCCACCCCGCCGTATGTCCGAGACGGGACCCACAGCAGACATTGGACCGCCCTTGAAGCAAATTGCGGCGAGAATTTGCTGGGCACGTTAAGCAGGCCGCAAGCATCCGCACCGTTGCCCTCGCGTACAAGATAACAAATAGCCACCTGCACCGGTAGTTGTCGGATGTGAATTGTCGGCCGTTCGCGTCAGTTCACAAAATCCGGCACACGCCTAAAGGGAAAGAATGAATAATGAATACCGGCCGTGCTCCGCCGTCTGTCGGGGAAGACGACTTACCGCGTGCGCAAGGCGGCGAGAATAAATCTGGCGTAGACGAAGTGCCGATACCGCGGGCTGAAAAAAGGAACACAGAACGCGCTAGTTATACAAAGGCTCTTCAAGAACGCGTCCTGCAGCTTGCGTTCGGGGCCGCCATGGCAGTCTTGGTCGTTGTGGGTATTCTCGCCTATCGCAGCGTGCTTGCGTCAAACGACAGTAGCGCGTGGGTTCGGCACACCCTTGAGGTTCTGGAAAACCTTGAAGATGTGCAATTGGCAATGGAGACGATCGTAGAAAGCGCGCGCGGATTTGTTTTAACCGGGGACGAGACCTACCTTGAACGCTACCGGGCCACCACATCGAGCTTAACGCGACATCAGGCTGCGGTTCGCAGCTTGACGACAGACAACCCCGAACAGCAACGCACGTTTTCAGCCCTCGAAAAGCTTACTGCCGAGAGAATGCAACGCGCGGACCTGAACATTAGTCTGCGCCGGACCCAGGGATTTGCGGCAGCGGAAGATGCCATTCGAAGCCAACCGGCCGAGCGGGCTGCAACTGATTTCCTGGCGATCGTTAGCAAGATGCAAAGTGAAGAGCGCAGTTTGCTTGCGATACGCGATGCGGATACGAGACGACATTCAAGCCAGACCAATGCGATTTTGTTCTTCGGAATAGTCCTGGGGCTGTTGATCACCGGCACGGCATTTTGGTGTGTCCAGCGCGACAACTCCCGACGCTGGTTGGCAGAGAGCGCTCTCCGAGACAGCGAAGAGCAATATCGGCTGCTCATCAAGGGCGTAAAGGACTACGCCATTTTCATGCTTGATCCAAAGGGAAACGTCGGCAGCTGGAATGAGGGAGCGGAGCGCATCAAAGGCTATAAAGCCGATGAGATCGTCGGCAAGCATTTTTCCGTTTTTTATCCGCCCGAAGATTTGGCAAAAGAAAAGCCCGCTGGAGAACTGATCCAGGCAGCTGCAGAGGGAAAGTTCGAAGAAGAGGGACGGCGCTTGCGAAAGGACGGCTCCCACTTCTGGGCTCACGTTTTGATAACCCCTGTTCGCCGTGGAAACGGTGAACTTCGGGGATTTAGCAAGGTAACGCAGGACATCACCGAACGCAAAAACGCTGAAGTGCTAATCTTGGAACAGATTCAGGAATTGCGCCGGTCGGTCGACGAACTGGAGCAATTCCGCGTGCTCGTCAAAGGGGTCAAGGACTACGCAATTTTCATGCTCGATCCCAACGGGGACATCACCACCTGGAATGAGGGAGCCGAACGCATCAAGGGCTACAAGGCAAGCGAGATCATTGGTCAGCATTTTTCACGGTTCTATACGTCTGAGGATTTGGCAACGGGAAAGCCCTCGCGGGAACTGGTTGAGGCCGTCGCCCAAGGAAAATACGAAGAAGAGGGTTCGCGCGTGCGCAAGGATGGCTCGCGCTTTTGGGCGAACGTAATAATTATCCCCCTGCTAGACGAAAAGGGCGAATTGCGCGGGTTCAGCAAGATCACGCGGGACATCACCGCCCGAAAGACGGCTGAAGCGCTTCTCTCAGAAAAAATGAAGGAATTAAACCGCTCGAACGAGGAGCTGGGACAGTTTGCTACGGTTGCCGCCCATGATTTGCAGGAGCCGTTGCGGATGGTGTCGGAATATCTGGCGCTTTTGTCTCGACGCTACAAGGGGAAGCTCGGCGATGATGCCGATGAGTTCATTGCGTTTGCGCTCGACGCAGCCGGCCGAATGCAGAGGCTGATCAATGGTCTATTGTATTATTCCCGGGTTGGTACGACCGGCCTGAAGCTGCATAACATTTCAAGCGAAAAATCGCTGCAACGCGCAATCGTCAACCTGCGTGGCGTAATAGACGCAAGCGGCGCGCTGGTGACGCATGATCCTCTGCCCGCGGTCATGGCCGACGAGGTTCAATTGGACCAATTGTTTCAAAACCTCGTCGGCAATGCAATCAAGTACCAGAAGTCCGGAATTCCCAAAATACACGTCAGCGCTGTCATGAATGACGAGCATAAATGGAATTTCTCGGTGCAAGATAATGGTATCGGAATCGACGCGACAAATCTCGAACGGATTTTTGGCATGTTCCAACGCCTCCACGGACAAGCGGAGTTTGAAGGCACCGGCATTGGACTAGCGATCTGCAAAAAGATTGTCGAGCGGCACGGCGGCAACATTTCGGTCGAGTCACAACCTGGGCGGGGATCAACGTTTCGTTTTGTTTTGGCCGAAGGCGCGACAAGTTCGTAAGGAGCCTTTGTAGCCGTGAGGCTTAGGTCCGCTGCGGGCCCACAGAGACGTCGCTTCAGGCACTCGCACTCCGAAATTCCGCACTCGTTGTGACGCGCGGCGCCGCAGGGTCGTGATCCGCTAGCGGCGAATGTAGGCCTCACCCAGAGCGCGCGGTGCAGTCTGCCGGCCAGCCAAGCCGCCGACCGCAAGCAGTGCCAGCAAGTAAGGCAGCATTATCAAGAAGGCGTTGGGAACATTGACCCCGAGCGTCGGCAACTGAAACTGCAACGCCGTCGCCGCCCCAAAGAGCAGACAGGCAAGCACGGTGCCGGTTAGAGTCCATTTGCCAAAGATGACCGCCGCGATTGCGAGGTAGCCGGCGCCGCGGGTCATGCCTTCGGTAAAGGTGTGGATGTCGCCGATTGATAGGAAAGCGCCTGCCAATGCCGACATAAAGCCGGCAAACATCACGCCCATGTAACGGATCCGGATGACAGAGACGCCCGATTTGTCGACCGCACGAGGCTCAGCGCCGGCGGCATGAATGGCAATGCCGAGCGCCGTGTAACGCAGCACAAAACCGGTTAGCACAATAATAAGCGCGCCGGCGTAGAGGAGCCACACTTGCTGGAACACGGCCTCGCCAAATACGGGTACATCGCCCAGAAACGGCGGGCTCCATTTAGCTAGGCCGGGAATCTCTTCACGCGAACGCGCACCGAAGATTTCCCGGTAGGCAAGCGTCGTCGCGCCGAGCACCAAAATGTTGATGCCGATGCCGGTGACGATCTGATTGGCCCGCAGAGTGTTGCTCAGCAAGGCCTGCAACAGCGCGACCGGCACGACGGCGACGATGCCTGTCAGAAGACCAAGCGCTGGATTGCCCGTGGCCCATGCGCCCACCGCTGCCCCAAATGCCCCGGTCAACATCATACCTTCAATGCTCATGTTGAGCACGCCGGCCCTCTCGCTTACCAGTTCGCCGGTCCCGGCAAGCAGCAGCGGAACCGCAAGCCGCACCGAAGAGCCAATGAAGACCGCGAATAGCTCCCACGTCATGAGCGCCGCCCGATGAAATAGGCCGCACCGGCCAGTATCACGACGATGAGACCCTGAATCACCATCACCAAGGCTGTCGGCACGCCGGCAACCATCTCCATGTTAATGCCGCCGGAGCGGAGAAAACCGAACAGCAACGCCGCGGCGATCACGCCGACCACCGAACCGCGCGCTAATAACCCGGCCACAAGGCCGTCGAATCCGTAGCCGGAAGAAAATCCGTCCTTAAGCACGTCTTGGTCGCCGAGCAGCATGAAACCGCCGGCCAGTCCGCCAAGCGCGCCTGCAATGGCGAGCGCGAGCATCACCATGCGCGGATACGAAATCCCGGCGCGGCTCGCCGCGACGGCATTGAAGCCGACCGCGCGCAGTTGCACGCCGAACAGCGTCTTGGTCAGCAGCAAGCCGGCGACGATCGCGATGATGATTGTCGCCGGCAAGCCGATGTTTACGGGAAACGAATAGTCACCGGTGAGCAGCGGTAATTTGGTGGAATCGGGAATTTCCAGTGATTCGGGGAGCGTCGCCGAGCTGGTCATCGGCTTGCGTAACAATGCCGGCGACTGAACGCACCAATAAACGAGCCAAACGGCGATGAAAGATAGAAGCAGCGTGCTGATGACTTCATTGGTGCCGACCCTGATCTTCAGGATTCCGGCAATTGATCCCCAGATCATGCCTGCGATCATCGCAGCGACGAGCGGGATCAAGAACGGCAGGCCCGCGGGCAGATCGGCGACGCCGCCGTAAAGCGCCACTGCGGTCGCGGCAATCCCGCCGACAGCGATCTGTCCCTCGCCACCGACATTCACCAGATTAGCGCGGTTGGCGATGACAAAGCCGATGCCGACCAGCGCGAAAGCGATACTGCGGTTGATCGAAGCGGCGATCGCGTAGGGCGAGCCCACGGTCCCATCGATAAACGCCGACAGCGCTTCGGGCACCGAAACACCGATGGCGAAAATGAGTACGAGCCCGAGCAAACCCGCGACTACGACCGCGGAAATCGAAATCACGACCGACGGCCGCAGCCATCCGCGGACGGCTTTCCCAAGGGTCACGGCCGCGTCGGTCATTGGGCCTGCCCCGCCATCATGGCGCCAATGCGCTGGCGCTCGTCTGGGTCGGCCGCGCAATTTCCCATGATCCGGCCGCGGTAGAGCACGACGATGCGATCAGCCACAGCAATCAGTTCGTCGAGCTCGGATGAAATCAGCAGCACAGCTGCACCTTGCTGGCAAGCCACGCGGACGTGTCCGTACACCGCCGCAACGGCGCCGACATCGAGCCCGCGCGTTGGCTGCGCGGCGAGAAGAAAGTTGAGCTTGGGAAGCGTTATCTCCCGCGCCAGCACGGCCTTTTGCTGGTTGCCTCCCGAGAGCGCTGAAAATGCGATGTCAGGCCCGGCGGCGCGCACATCGAACCGCGCCATCAGTTCGCGGGCCGCCTGAACCAGTTCCTTGCGCCGCAGGAAGCCGAACGACGTGAAAGCGTCGAGTCGGTTGAGAAAGATGTTCTCGGCGACGCTCATCTCGACCACGCAACCGACCGCGTGACGATCCTCGGGCACGACGCCAATGCCGGCGGCAGTGATTTCTTTTGGGCTTAGGTGGGTAGTTTCTATATCGCCGAGAAAGACCCGGCCGCTGGTCGGCTCAAGCATGCCCGAGAGCGCCGCCGCTAGCTCGCTCTGGCCGTTGCCTTCTACGCCGGCGACGCCGACGATTTCTCCGGGTCCGATCGCCAAAGTAAAATTGTCGAGCCGGGTGACGCCCTGGCTGTCGATCACGGTCAGTCCGTCGATCTGCACCGCTTCGGGTGTCGGTGTCTCGCTCGCCACGCTTCCCGCTCGCGTGCGGTCGGGCTCGCCGACGCCCAGGGTCGAGGCGGCTGACTTGTCGAGCGCTTTGACATCGCCCTGGATCATCGCCCGCACCAGCGCGTCGATTTCTTCGGCCGGATGATCCGATCGCGCGACCACGCGACCGCCACGCAGCACTGTCACCCGATCCGCCGCTTTCTTAATTTCCGCAAGCTTATGCGTGACCAACACCACGGCAGCGCCACCCGCGGCAACGCGTCGGCAGATGGCCAGAAGGGCCGTAATTTCGTCCGGCAGCAAAACCGCCGTCGGCTCGTCGAGCACGAAAAGGCGCGGTTCGCGGATCAGGCATTTCACGATTTCCACACGCTGGCGTTCGCCGACCGAAAGGTCATCGATCTTGGCGTAAGGATCGATCGCGAAGCCGTAATCATTTGCTAGGCGCTCTAGCCGGAGTGCCCATGCGCGCGTGTTCACCAAACCACGCTGCTGACCGAGGATCACGTTATCGACCACAGTCATGTCGTGCACCAGGCTGAAATGCTGATGCACCATCGCGATCCCCCTCGCGAGCGCATCGGATGGGCCGGCAGGTCGATAGATTTCCCCGCGAAAGCGCATCTCGCCTTCGTCGGGCACGTGTACACCGAAGACCAGATTGCAGAGGGTAGATTTGCCGGCGCCGTTTTCGCCGAGAATGCAGTGCACCTCGCCGGGCATGATGTCGAGCGAGGCGTCCAATACCGCCACCAACGAACCGAACCGCTTCGTGACGCCTTGTAGCGCCAGGAGCGGTTCGGTCAGTGTTTGCGTGGGATCTCTCACTTCGAGCGATCCGAACGGAGGCGGCGCCGCCGCCCTTAGCCCTTCAGAACTTTGATCTTGCCGGAGAGGATGTCCTTCTTGATCTCGTCAAGTTTGGCCTTTTGCTCCGGCGTGGCGTTGCAAATGATCATGTCCGACGCTTGCGGCCCCATCTTCAGACCGAATTCCTTGTAGCCGGGCTTCCAGTCGCCAGCTACCGCCTGATCGATAGCATATTGCACCTGAAAGCCGACGCCGGTGATCGAATACGCTACGTAAAGCGGATCGGTACCGCAACGATCGGTGTAGCTGCCGATGATGTGGGTGCCTTTGTCCTTTGCCGCCTGTTCCATGCCGCGGAGGCCGAGGTTGAGGATGTGATAGTGAACGTCCGCACCCTGCGCGATGGCCGCGAGTGTGGCTTCCTTGGACTTGGCCACGTCGTCGAAGTCGCCGGTGTAATTCTCGAAATACTTGATGTTGGCGTTGACGTATTTCGCCCCGTTGCCGAATTCCTTGCCGGCGTTGACGATGGAGGGAATTTCGAGGCCGCCGACGTAGCTGACGGCGCCATTCTTGGAGAGCATGGCGGCAGCGGCGCCCGCCGCAAAGGCGATTTCGGCCTGCTTTACATCGTAGCCCGCGACGTTCGGCAGCGACTCGCCTTCGTTGCCTCCGACAATCGAGAATTTCACCTTCGGAAAACGCTTCGCGACTTTGTAGACCGATGCCTGGGTCTGGCCGCCGACGCCAATCACCAGGTCGTTGTTCGACGCGAGATTGGTCAAAGCCTGATCCATGTCGGCGTAGTTGATGTTCTCGATCATCTGCACCTTGATCTTATCGCCGTACTTCTTCTGCGACGCGACAAGTCCGTCGTAGCCCGATTCCATCCAACCTTTGTCGGACTTTGAACCCGGAATGAGAATGCCGACCTTCAATGCTGCCGCAGCGCTCCCGACATGCGGAACGAAGACGCTGACGGCGGCAGCCGTCGCGACGGATGCGCCGATTAAAACCAGACGACGTGAAAACATAAGGGACTCCTCCGCTAGGGGACATGAAATTGACCGCACTCTGCCAAATTGCAAAGGCCATGCCATGGCTTAAACGTCTGAGTTCGCTCATAAATCCCTTGTCGGTTCGATTTAGAAATAAGTATATGCTTACTAGTTGCGCAGATAATGCAGCACTCTTAGGCATTTAGCCGCTCTTGGTCGACGCAGGAGTTTTCGCCACCGCGGCGTACGGACGATTCACGGGCATTTTTTTGGCAGTAAACTTGCAACGAGGATTAAGCTGTTTTGCGACGGCAGCTGGATTGCGGCGAGGGAGAGCGTTCTATGTCAGCAGTCGAAAAGCGCGCGAAGTTACGGTCGGGCTCGCTGGGCTTCGGGTCCCAATATCTGTGGCGGGCGTCCGAACAGATCGTCGACATGGCAATGCCGGCGCCACCGCCCGTGCCCGTCACGATCAAATGCGAGCCACAAGACGTCAATGTCGATCTGCGCCGCACGGCCATCGTCGTCATCGACATGCAGAACGACTTTTGCGCCAAGGGCGGCTGGGTCGATCACCTCGGCGTCGATTACTCGCCGGATCGCGCCCCGATCGCGCCGTTGCAGCAACTGCTTCCGGTGCTTCGCAAGGCCGGCATACCCGTGATCTGGGTCAACTGGGGGAACAGGCCCGACCTCGCCAACATGCCACCCAACCAAATTCATTTGTATAAGCCGCACGGCGCGGGAATTGGTCTTGGCGATCCGCTACCGGGTAGCGGCGCACACGTGCTGGAAAAGGATTCCTGGGCGGCCGCAGTGGTCGAAGACCTTAAGCAGGAGCCGCAGGACATCAAAGTCGACAAGTACCGCATCAGTGGCTTCTGGGACACGCCGCTCGATAGCATTCTGCGCAACCTCGGCACCAAGTCGATACTGTTTGCCGGCGTCAATACCGACCAGTGCGTCTTGCATTCACTGACCGACGCCAACTTTCTCGGCTACGGCTGCATCATGGTCGAAGACTGCTGCGCCACCACCTCGCCGAAGTTCTGCACTGAGGCCACGATCTGGAACGTCAAGAAGTGCTTTGGCTTCGTGACCGGTTCCGACGCCGTGATCAAATCGCTGGCCGCGGTCTCGGCCCGCTGAGGACAAAACGGGTGATATTGGCACAGCAGGCGACGCCGACCGACTACGGTGCCTTCGTTCCTCATGCAATCTGCCGCCGCGAGGCGACGGGATGCGGCGTGCTAGATGGCCGCACGTTCGCGGTAAAGGATCTGATCGACGTCGCCGGCTGCCGGACCGGCGCAGGAAATCCTACCTGGCTCGCTCAACAAAAGCCGGCGGAGAGTTCGGCCCCCGTCGTTGAACAGGCGCTGGCGGCGGGAGCCGCACTAATAGGCAAAACGGTCACCGACGAACTCGCGTTCAGCCTTGAAGGCCGCAACGTTCATTACGATAGCCTAATCAATCCCGTTTGTCCCGAGCGACTTCCCGGCGGGTCGTCCAGCGGATCTGCGGTGGCGGTCGCCGCCGGTCTCACCGATTTTGCGCTAGGCACAGACACCGGTGGTTCGATTCGAGTGCCGGCGAATTTTCTCGGCCTGTTTGGCTTTCGCCCAAGCCACGGCGCGATTTCGCTCGATGGTGTCGTTCCGTTCGCGCCCTCGTACGATACCGTCGGATGGTTCGCGCGCGACGGAAAATTGCTGGCAGATGTTGGAACGGCGTTGTTGCCTCGACACCATGCGGAGCCAATTACGACGCTCTCGCTGGCGCCAGATGCCTTCGCACTCGTCGATCCGGCGCTCGATCAGGAACTAAAAAGAAAAGGCGGGATTTTAGATTTTTCGAGCGAAATCACTGTATTTGATGGGCACGAAAGCGACTTTTTGGAATGCTATCGCGTCCTCCAAGGCGCAGAAATCTGGCAGAGTCTCGGCGTCTGGATAACTGAAGCAGGGCCGGATTTTGGCAAGGACATTGCCGAGCGCTTCGCCGGCGCCGCCGCCGTAACGCCCGAACAGGTCCAATACTATTGCCAGTTTCGGGTCACTGTCCGATCGCGCTTCGAGGCGCTCGTACCGTCCGGGACCGCTGTCGTCATTCCGACCACGCCATGTGTCGCGCTGCCCAGGAATGCATCGGCGCATCTCGTCGGCGATTTTTATCAAAGAGCGCTAACGCTAACGTCAATTGCTGGACATTGCGGCGCGCCGCAAGTGGCTCTTCCTCTCGGATACTGGCAGGGCTGCCCGATCGGGCTTTCAATCATCGGAGCTCGCGGAAGCGACACTGCGCTGCTTGCGCTGGCGCGAGAGCTCACCGCTCAATTTTCAGGGAAAGCGCCTGCATGACTTTTCGGGAGACAGAACGTTCGTCGCAGCAACCGAGTTCGCCGGCGGCGCCGCGCCGGCGCGCACGCCGCAAACGAACGGAGAGCCGTGAGCAAATTCTGCGCGCAGCCACGCGCGAATTCGTGACCCACGGGTTTGCCGGCGCGCGCATAAACCGGATTATCAGCAAAGCGGGTTGCAATCCGCGCATGCTCTATCATTATTTTGGCAGTAAATCAGGGCTATATGTGGCGGTTTTGGAGGAGGCACTCGGCGCGCTACGCCAACGGGAGCTTCAGATCGACGTCGAACATCTCGACCCGCGCGAAGGTTTGCTGCAACTTTTTGATTTCATGGCCTACCACTTCGAGAACAACCAGTACCTCGTAAGGTTATTGTCGGCGGAGAATTTGCTCAAAGCGAAATATATGCGAAAATCGTCGCGCATCCCCGAAATGTCGTCACCCGTTCTGACGATGATAGAGCAACTTATCACGCGCGGCACCAAAACCGGGCGACTGCCGAACGGACTCGACGGGCTCCGGCTGTACATTTTGATGGTCGCGCTATCGCAATTTCACTTGTCAAACGTGCATACTTTGTCGGTCATTTTCGGGACCGATTTGGCGGCTCAGCCGTGGCGCGAAGCTCGCGCCTCCGACGCCAGGCGAATGCTGTCAGGCTTTCTGAAAACGTGAGAGGTAAGGTTGTGAACCGCATTCGAGTTTAGGAATTGTTGTCATCGCGATTTAATCGCGTCATGTCTCTTAGAGCCCATCCGGGAAGTTTGGATTCATGATGAGGCGTTTGCAGCAAGGC
>CAYWNY010000087.1:0-15214 GCA_964459765.1 uncultured Hyphomicrobiales bacterium
AACAATGAATCACATCCGATTCATCAGATTCAAGAACTTCCCGGATCGGCTCTAATCTAATAAGTCTTCCCACTTAGCTATTTTTACGTAGGCGCATTTTTGTTTGGAAATACCGGCTCTTGACTCATTATTACGCTGCGGGCGTTCCCTTGATGCGAACGAAAAATTGGCTTTCGGATCACGACAATTTAAATGAAAGCTCAGCGCACGCGGCACTGTCTCGTTATTGCTTTGCTTGTGCTGGTCGGCGGGCCAAGCCTAGTCGGTGTACGCTCCGAGCCTACCGAAAAGGCGCACCTTGATGGCTTCAACGTCATCGCGTCTGAAACCCATCCGTTCGGCAGCAAGGCGGCCCGGCAATCGCTAGCCGGCGCCAAAATGCTTGGCGCCCGCGCCGTCGCGATCGTCTTCTTCCTGTGGCAACAGACTCCGTCGAGCCCCGAGCTTGAGCGCGGCTCCGACACTAGCGACGGGCAGTTGCGAGCGGCGATCCGCGACGCGCACGCGCTCGGTCTAAAGGTTGTGGTGAAGCCACATGTTTGGATACCGACAAGTTGGGCCGGTGCCGTCGCCATGACTTCTGAAGCGGACTGGCATGAATGGTTTGCCAACTACCAACGCGAACTCAGCAACGTGGCAAAAATAGCCTCGGGGGAAGGGGCAGAAGCGCTTGCGATCGGCACCGAACTTTCCTGGACCGAGCAACGGCCGGAATGGCAGGGTTTGATCGACGCGGCGCGCAAGCTTTACCCCGGTAGATTGTTCTATCTGGCGCATAACTGCGACGGTGTGGAAAAGGTCCCGTTCTGGGATCGTCTCGATGCGGTCGGCGCCACGCTTTATCCGCCGCTCGGCGATGATACTGATCGTGACGCCCACCGCCGCATCATGCGCGAGGCGGCCGACTGTCTTGAGGCCGCAGCATCTCGTTACCGCAAACCGGTCGTGGTCGGTGAAATCGGGCTGCGATCGGCGACCGGCGCCGCGGCCAAGCCATGGGAAAGCCCGGAAGAGCGCAAAAGCGAGCCAGATCCGCAGCTGCAGTCCGCGGTCATTGCCGATTGGCTTGAGGCCCTGGATCGGCCATCGATCGAAGGCGTCCTTGTTTGGAGCTGGCTTACCGATCCTCACGCCGGCGGCTTAGCCGACACCGATTTCACCGTCCAAAACAAACCGGCGGAACGCGTTCTCGCCTGCGCGTGGACGAGGATTTGCGATCGCGATCACGCGGCAATCGGCGCGCATTGAGCCGGCTCGTCGCGGGCGCATCGCCTTCCGCCCCGATCAGAATTTGTGCCAGAGGCCGACGACCGCGCCGTTTTCCTGCAGCGCATTCCAACCGGCATAGGTCGAGAAACCGCCGAATTGCACCCACCAGTTCGGTGTGATCGTGTACAGCGCGGTGAGCTGCAGCTTGTAGTAGGCGTAGCTGCCGCCCAGGATCGACAGTCCCGACTCTTCCGAAACGACGTTAAAACTCTGCACCAGCAGCATCCATCGGGGAAACAGCTGAACGCCAAGCGTGCCGTCGACGCGGAACTCGTTCGGGTACCCCGCGGTTCGCAGGCGCTCCGCTACTTCCAGATCGAAGAAGGCCGGTGTGCCGCCGATATTGAAATTGTGCCCGACCAGCGCGCGCAAATCAGCTTGGACGTCGGTGTAACCGACTGCTGCCGGATTCGAAACGTCGGTGGTGCCGGGTATTCGCAACGTCGCCTGAGCGGACACGACCCAATCGGGCGTATTATAAAGGCCGTAGCGTGCGCCGAACTCCGTGTAGCCGAGACCGGTGCGCTCCGCGTTGGTCGGTGAGCCAATATTGACGTTCTGCAAGCTCGGATCGATGATCGCCGTCAGCCGATCGGTGAGACCGTATTCAATCCACGCCTGCATGTCCTCCTTGCTGTAACGCGGTGTAGAGGCCAGTCCAGTGCCGTTGAAATATTTGGTTGCCGTGCTGGCGTCGACGGTGAGGAACCAATCTCCGGAGCCTTCTGGCAAAGTCCATGCGCCCGCGCAAGCGGCGGAGGGCAGGCAAAAAAATACAAGCACGGACGCAACGCGACGCAACACGCTTTACCCCCACACTACGAAGTCGCCGCGCCTGTCCCCAACGGCTTTCGGCGACTAACTGACCGTCAAGCGGTCGTTCCGATCTCTTTGCGCAACAGATTCTCGGATATCCGGTTGCCACCCTTGCCCGCGGCATCGGCTGAAAAGACTGCTACACGGTTGCCCCCCGCGGTCGCTGCCTGTTGCACGGCGGCGATCGCCTGAGTAAGGAGCTGGATGCGATCGATGTGGCGCTTCGCGCGCCCGGTGATCACCGCCACGCTGGCGGTGACGTAGTCGGATACAGCCGACTCCGAATTCGGCAGCCGCAGCTTTTGCACGGTCGCGTGCAAGTCCTCGCCGAGTTTGCGCGCCAACTCGGCGCCGAGCTCGGGCGCAACAAATATGAGCATTCCATTCTTGTAGGCCGCAGCCACGAGGCCGACGGCCGCCGGAAGCCGGCGCACGGCGTGCGCCGCCGACGCAATCGCGGTCTTGGCTTCACCGCCGCCGTTCGTAGGATTGCCGTTCTGCCGGTCGAGCGTCAGCGCGATGACGGAGATCGCTTCATCGCCGTCGAAGGCGGACAGGTAGGCTTCAGCCACTTCGCCGGCGAACAAACCCGTCGTCTCATCGATCAACTCACTTGCCCGCCGGTCGCCCCAGCTTGACAGAAAAGTCAGCAATTCAAGCTCACGCGCGTGCCGCCGATCGAGTTCCTGCTTGAGGCGGAGCGCCGCGCGCACCCGCGCAACGAGTTCGATGCGGTTGACCGGCTTGGTGACATAATCGGTTGCGCCGGCGACGAACGCGTTGGAGAGCGAGGTCACGTCGTCGAGCGCCGTCACCATGATGATTGGCAAATCGGCGTAGCGCGGATCGTTGCGGATGCGCGCGCACGTTTCGATGCCGTCCATTTCCGGCATGAGGATGTCGAGCAGCACGACATCGACGGACGGATTCTCATCGGCGGTGCGGCCGACATCGAGAATCTGGATGGCCTCCCAGCCCGAGGCCGCGGTGACGATATCGGCGTAGCCCGCGGACAACAGCGCCGCCTCGGCAATATCCCGAGAGTCTTCCGAATCGTCGACCACAAGTATCCGCATCACCGCTCCGCATTTATACTTACATCGCGCATTTTTTTATTGTATATTTTAATATTATTGCCTAGATATCGTGTATTCTTTTCGCTTCTCAAGCAAGTGCCAAGTATTGTTTTGGTATATTACTCGATAACCCGGCAGGCCATCGCGAAACAGCGAGGGAAAGGCCTTGTTCAATCGGTCATTCAGTCCCGTCGTGCTCTGCGGGTCCGGTACTGCGATGAACGGCGTTTCGACGCGGGCGAACAGCATCGCAAGTGCAAATAGCTCGCTGTCAGAACCAAGAATTCCGCGCGAGCGGCCGCGCCCGAGCACGAAGGCGGGGGCATTGTCGGTGTCGACCAGGACTCCGTCGCGTCCAATGGAAGCGCCGCCTACTGCGATCGCGTCGAGCCGCTCGCTCGCGCCACGCTCGAAAGCGGCGTGAAATCGGTTTACGGTAATGGGGTCGACCAAAGTGAGACCTAAAAATCCGCCGAGCCATCCGAGGACAAGCAGTGCGGTAACGATGACGATGCGCTCGCGCGCGACCGGAACGCGGATCACGACGGTCGCCGCGAGAACTGGAGCGCACACCACGAGCGCGGTGGGGTCGCCAAAAAAGCCGCTCAAGACGCTGATCGCAGTTGCCGCGATGGCAACGGCGACAAAAACCGCCGCCGGCACGACAAGCAGCCGCCGCCGATAGACAAGCGCGAGCAACACGATCGCGACAGGCGCGCCAATGATGAGCGCCGCCCCCATCGCCAGGCTCGCGTCGATTGTCAAAATGCCGGTAAGCCCATTGCCGAAGACGCGCGCCACGGCCGCGGTCCACAGCGACAGACTTTCCGCAGGCGCCGCAAAGAAGCTCCAGCCATCGCCTGGAAAAACCCACGACACGTAGCTGAAGGCGCCGACCATAAAGAGCGCCGGAAAGACCAACGCAATGGTGACGTTCAATGCCGAACTGGCGACCAGCACTGGGCTGAGCGCAAAGGCCAGGAAGGGCACCGCGGCAAAAGCAAACGCCGCGCCGATCGGGTGCGCGAAGGCGAGCCCCATGAGCGCCAGCCCGATTCCCATGACTTCCGACGTGCCGCTACGGGCGCGCAGGTCATAGAGCGCAAGGCACAGCATTAAAAGAAATGCCGCCAGAAACATGTCGGCCGGCCCGGCGAGAACTGCGCGCAACAGTGCCGGGTGGAGCGCGATCAGCAGTGTGACGATGACGGCGGCAACGTACGACAGCCCGGCCTTGCGAAACGAAAGAAAGCAAAAGGTGGTGACGAGCGCGAACAGGCCAGCCGCCACCAGCGCAGGGGCCGGCGTACCGGCAGGGGTAAGCCAGGCCACAAGTGTCGTGGTCAGAAAAGGCAACGTCGGATAACCCGCGATGATCCGCCCGATCGGGATGCCGCCGTCGGCCGCAGTGCTAGCGCCCGCCCACAGCCGCACTGCGTCGTCGGCGACGAGGCCGTTGCGTACCGCGATGGCCGCAAGAGCCAGCATCGCCACGAACGCGAGCGAAGCCATCGGCGCGGCCGCGAGCGCGCGGCTCATGGGGCGTCTCCGGCGCCGGAGAATTGCGCCGCGGGGTATCGCGATATTCCATGCTGGGTCTTTTCCCAGAAGAATGGATTGCGGATGAGCTGCCAGAGTCCCCTATAGGCCGCGACCGAGATCAGGACCCAGTAGCCAAACAGCGTGAAGCTGAACGGTATGAGATAGAGCCAATTACGCCGGATCGGCGCCAGCATGATCAGATAGGTGAAGGCGCCGTTGCCGGCGAGCAGATTGAACAGGCACAGAAACAGCAGAAACTGAGGAAACAGGGGATCGAATTTGGCGGCGCTCGCCGCGAGCCAGACCGCATAAAAAAACCAGAAAATCGGGTTGAGCAAACCGGCGAGCACGGTGCCGCCGATGAAGAAAACGAAGCCGAGAAATCCAAGTGGGCCGGCGGTGCGCAAAAAATGTAACGGCCGGCGCGTATGCACCAAAACCGTCTGCATATAGCCCTTCATCCACCGGGAACGCTGGCGGATCCATTGACCGGTGTGGCAACTCGCCTCCTCGAAGGTCGTGGAATCGACGACGCCGACACGATAGCCCCGTTGCCCGATGCGGATTCCGAGATCGGCATCCTCGGTGACGTTGAAGGGATCCCAGGCGTGCAACTCGCGCAAAACGTCGGTGCGAAAATGATTGGAGGTGCCGCCGAGCGGTATCGGCAAGCCGAGACGCTCGAGCCCGGGCAGCACCTGGTCGAACCACAGCGTGTAGTCGAGCGTGAACATACGGGTGAGCCAGTTCTCGGCCACATTGTAGTAGTTGAGGCGGCATTGCAGGCATGCGGTATTTGGCGGCGAGCGGCGGAAGGTCGCCACCACCTTGCGCAGCTGGTCGGGCTCGGGCCGATCCTCGGCGTCGTAGATGACAAGATATTCGCCGCGCGCAAAGCGTAGCGCGAAGTTGCAGGCCTTCGGCTTGGTCTGCGGCTCTGACGGCGGCACGATGATGATTTCAAACACGCCTTCGAGACCGAGCGTGCGCGCGGTCTCGATGGTCGCGCGATCGTCGGCCTCGAGCACGATTTTGATGTCAAGCTTGCCGAGCGGATAATCGAGGCTGCGCAAGGCCTGTGCCAGCTGTGGCAGCATCGCCGCCTCGCGGAACATAGGGACGAGGACGGTGTAGATCGGCAGCTCCTCGTCGCGCAGCGCACGTGCTTCGATCGCAATGGTCTCGTCGATCTCGGCGGCACGACCGCCGCCGACCGACACCAGGATGCCTTTGAAGATGAAATTGCCGAGATAAAAAATGCTGATCGCAATATTGAGCGCGATGAGCGTGCCGAGAGGCGCGAAGGCCAATCCGATCAGGATCACGGTCAGAAAAGCATAGGCTGCGATCATCTGCCCGGCGGTGAGAACCGTGCGCGCAGACATTTGCGGATCGAACTCCGCCAGTTCGAACACTGCGCGGCGCGAAAGCGCGTCGGCAAACGCCGTCTGTATCGTAAACACGATGTCGAATTTCGAGACCACGACGAATTCGATCTCGGCGCCCCACCGACCGCGGGCGAACAGGACCGTTTCGGGTCCCGGCTCGGCGGTGGCGATGACCAGGCGGCCGTCGCGGCGGCGCCAGGGCATGGTCAGCCGGCTCGCATAAAGATCGGCGTCCGCGGCGAGCAATAGCGCGCCATCGGGTGGCTCGCGAACCATGTCGACGAAAGGTAGATCGAAATTTTGCGCGTAGGTCTCGTAGTAAAGCCGTGGATCGATCCAGTTGCGCGACAGCAGCGCATCGCCGAGCCGCACGTTCCACCGTTCCGCCAGCGCGACCGCTTCGTCCAGCTGCGGCAGGGTTATGACGCGTCGGCCGACAAGAAGATCGCCGAGCGTACGGTCTGAAGGCGACAGCGCCATGGTTAGCCGCCCTTCCGCGTCGAGGGACGGCGGAAGACGCGGCGCAGCGTGAACGCCGGAGCAGCCGCGGGCGAACAGAGCCCCACACCCGGATGATCTGCAACGGCGCGCATTGCTTGGTCCTCCCCTGCGCGCGGCCCCTAGCCTCGCACCTCGGCGAAGGCTTATAGATCAAACGAGACCTATTTCTTTGAAATAAAGTCGATATAGCTAACACACCAAGTATTACTGCGGCCAAATACGCAAAATTGCGTAATATTATTCGCATTAATACTTATATTTTGAGTATAGTTTTACCATGCGTTGCGCGCCGCGTCCCGTTGCGGGTTCGGACGGGTAGCGAGGGCCTTGAGCGATATAAAGCTGCAGCGAACGTGAGCGCACTCCGCGCGGTGGCCTTGTCACCCTGCGTGGACGGGCTGCATACAATTGCGCACCGCAGCCGCGAGTGTCATCGGATCGAACGGTTTCGAGATCACCCCGGCAGCGCCTAGCGACTTGAAGTGCGCTAGGTCCCGCTGCTGCACTCGAGCGGTCATGAAAACGACGGGAATGTCGGCGGTCTGAGGATTCTCCCGCAAATGTGTGAGCATGGTTGGCCCGTCCATGACCGGCATCATCACGTCGAGGAGAATGAGATCGGGCCGCCATTCCGCGGCCGCGGCGAGCCCATCCGCACCGGAACCGCAACCGCGCACCTCGAATTTAGGGTCGAGGCTGAGCGAAGCCGCCACGATATCGAGAATGTCGGCCTCATCGTCGATATGAAGCACGCGCAGTGAACTCATGCGGCATCTTCGTGATGCGACGGCTGGGAGCTACCCAGCAGCCGCTTTTGGAGGATTGAGATCAGATTGTCGATTGAGGTCCGCGACTTGATCAGCGCCGATCGGAGCTGGGTGGCGAATGCGGGATTTGTATCGCCCGGCGAAAATACAATGAGAGGTATTGCATCGCCCTCGCTGTCACGCAATTCGTGCAGCAGGTCGATGCCGGAACCCGCCGCCAGCGCAACATCGAGCACGGCGACGTCGAAGCGGTTGGCGGCGAGCGCCCGGCGCGCTTTGTCGATCGAATCGACTGACATGACTTCGACCTTGGCGCCCAGCGCAGCCGCCACGGCGCGAAGCAATTCCGGATCGGACTCCACATGCAAGATACGCGGGCGTGTGGTCCCATTGCGGACAATCTGGCGATCGAGCACGCGCATCAGACGGGCGATGTCGAGCGGCGCGTCAAGCCAGTCCACTATATTCAGTATGGCGGCGACCCGCTCCTCATCGGGCGCCGGATCGAGCTCAGCGGACAAGACCACCAGCATCGCATTGTAAATTTGTGGTTGCTCGCGCAATTGCTTGATCAAGCTGATGCCGTTGCCATCCGGGCGCTGCAGATCGACCAGAACGGCGGCGTATGTCGTCGTCGCCGCGCGCGCAACAGCCTCGTTTGCCGTCAGCGCGACGTCCGTCGGAAATCCCTCTCGGCCGAGCCGATCGACGAGCACGATTGCCGCCTCAGGATCGTCCTCGCAGAGCAATATGCGAAGGTGCGCCATGCCAACGAGGTGAGACTGGCGTCTGACCGCATCCGCCCAGTTCGGCAGATCGATGTTAAAAATGGCGCCGCCTCCGGGCGCGTCCCCAAAGCCGACGGTGCCGTCGAGCCGATCGACGATCTGTTTGACGATGCTGAGCCCGAGACCGGTGCCGCCCTTCTGGCGTGCATCCGTGGCGTCGGCCTGCGCGAACTTCTCAAAAATGTGCGGCTTGAATGCTTCCGGAACGCCGTGGCCGTGGTCTCGCACGGAGATGCGGACCGCATCGTTTCTCGTCTCGACGGCCACGACCACTTCTTCACCGGGCGGCGAGAATTTTATGGCGTTCGAGAGCAGATTGGTGATGGCTTGCACAAGCCGGTCAGAGTCGGCGCGCACATCGAAGGCCACCAATGCCGCGTCGAGCCGAAGCCGCACGCCGCAACCTTCGGCGAGTGCGTGATTTTCCTCGATCGTCCGCTCGACCAACGATCGGACCTCGACCCGGTTGAAATCGAAGACCGCTTTGCCCGACTCCATTTTCTCGATATCCAGAATGTCGTTGAGCAAACGAACGAGTCGTTGGCCATTCGTGTATGCGATCGTGAGCAAGTGCATTGCGG
Source organism: uncultured Hyphomicrobiales bacterium (assembly GCA_964459765.1). Lineage (GTDB taxonomy): Bacteria > Pseudomonadota > Alphaproteobacteria > Rhizobiales > Xanthobacteraceae > BOG-931. Next base: position 8,729 of record CAYWNY010000087.1, read on the forward strand.
GTTCTGGCAGCTTCCCGGCCGCATTGCCGGTGAGCAGGCCGAGCGCACCGACGATCGAAGTGAGCGGGGTGCGCAACTCATGGCTGACCGTGGCGACGAATTCGTCTTTCAGTCGATGCTTTTCCTTGTCGGCCGCGATCATCGCGACCTTCGCGGATTTGTCGACGCCGATCTCAAGATAGCCGATGATTTCATGCCGCTCGTCGCGTAGCGCCGTAATGGTGATATCGGCGGGAAAGCGGCTGCCGTCCTTGCGGACGTATTCTAACTCGTATTGATCCTCGATTCCGCGCGCGGCCTTGAAAGTCAGTGCGCCGAAGCCGGGCGCGACTGTGGTTCCAAACTCGGCGCTCAATTGATCGGCGCGCGCGATCATTTCTTGCGGATCATGGAATTCGCTCGGTACCATCTTGTTAATGACAACGCCGGCGGTGTAGCCCAGCGACCGCTCCGCGCCGGCGTTGAAGATTTGGATGACGCCCTTGGCGTCGGTCGCAATGATTGCGAAGTCGGCGCTGTTGAGGATGGCTTTCTGTACGATCTCAGTCGGCAGCGACACCGCTTTGCGCGGAGGGTCGTCCGGGACATCCCTCGAGCCGGCGTTGCCCTCTACAACGGCGGCTCCGTCGCTGATTTCGCCCATGGCTGATCTGTCTGAATTCCAGGCCGCAAAAATCGCACGTAACACGTCGGACCTCGACAATCGAAAGCCCATTCGTACAAATACTTAGAAACTCGATCTCGGCACCCCAGCAGCCGCGCGTGAAGCGCGCGGTCTGCTGGCGACAGCGCCATCGCTTATTTTTTCGCTTGAGCGGACCGACGGCGGAACAGGCGCTGCAGGACCAGTAACAACGCTCCGGTCGCACAGAGCCAAAGGCCGCCAATGATCCAGGATCGGAAACGTTCGGCAACCGTCAGCCACGAGACTTGGTCCGGATAGGAAACTTGCACGACGGTATCGCGCTCCGTCGACATGGCGAGCGCCACCCCGTTGCGGTCGATGAAGGCGACGTCGCCATGATCGAGGCGAAGTTCGCTCGGCGCCGGCAGGGCGCCGTCGGCGGCCAACGGTTTGATCCAAAGGCCGGCATTGTCGCCGGCACTGACCACTTGCGCGACGGCGCCATCGACAAAACCACCAAGATCAAGGAGCGTCCGCCCGCTGCGGTCCGTGACGACGACGCGTCCCCGATCGAATTGCACCCGCGGCTTGGTTCCTGCAGGCGGACGATCGCTCACCGCGACGAAGGGCAAGTCCGGCGTCATGCCGCCCGCGAAACTGACGCTGAGCGGCGCAACCTCGGGCGACAGCTGATCGGTAACTTGCGACAGCATTGCGAGCACCTGCGTCGGCCGCTCGGCGATTCCTTCCGGCAGTAACAGCTTGACCCCGCGGATAAAGTGCGGCGTCAGGTCGGAGAAATCGTGCAGTGTGCCGCTCGCCGCCGCCAATATCAGCGCCGAAGAACCGAGGACCTGCGCCGGATAGCCCTGCGCTTCGTACCGGCAGTTGCCTTGTAAGCTGTCGCGCTGAACCACCGCGCGCACGTTGGCGACCGTGCCGAAGAGCCCCTCCGGGAGCGCAAGATCGAGATGGGTCGGTTCACTGGTCGCAGCGACCGCGCTGCCGAGCAGCCGTTCGTTGACAAAGACGCTGACGACGGCCTTTTCACCCGCCCCGTCGGGCGCGACCATGACGTCAAGCAGAAGACGCGCTGCCCTGGTTTCCGGCGGCAACCGGCGACTGTCAATCGCCATCACCAGATCGGCCCGGCCGAACACGTCAGCCTGCGCCGGCGCAACCGCGAGCTGATCGAAGGTCATGCGAACGGTCGAAGTGTCGGTAGCAGCGGCCTCGCCGACGAATGCCGAGCTGACGCCGCGGGTCGCGGCCCGCAGCGGGCTCGCGAACAGCCGGCCGGCGCGAACGCCGCCGCTATCCGAAACCAGCAGCGCCGGTGTGCCGCCGACACGGACCGCCGCCAGCGTGCCGAGTGACTCGACTGCGCCGGCCATGCGTGCAAGCGGCCGATCGACGACGTTGGCTACTTCGGCAAGCGCCCCGATGAGAATGATACCTTGGGTCCATCGGCCGCTCTCTTCGCGTTTGCTCAATTCAGCGACCGCGTCGTAGCCGGAGCGAAACGTCACACGCCGGCCGCTGGAGATGAGCGCACGGCCGACGGTTACCGCGGTCGCGAGTTCGGCTTCCGTCACGCGCCGAGCTGGAAGGAGGACTGCGACGTCCCGCGGCATCAGCATGGCCGTAGTCGACACGTCGAGCCCGTTGACCGGTCCGACATCGACGGCAACCGCCGTCTCCGGCCTTATGGTCAGAATGTCGCCGACGAAGCGCACGTCGATGCAGCGATCCAACGTTGCGGCGCCGGAATAAAGAAACGAAAGCTTCAGGTAACCGTCTTTGGGGCGTAGGCCTCCGAGCGGGATACGCACGCTGCGGCCGCGGCTTTTGCCGTCGAGCGCGATGGCGGCGACGGTGCGGTTGTTGACCTGCACTTCGAGATTGCGCTTGGCGTCATACGCGCTGATGTCATCGATCGCCAGCAACAAGTCGGTCGCCGCCACGTCGCCGTCTTGCGGCAGCGGCACGAACAATTCCTGATGCCCGCCGAGGTTGGATACCCGAAGCCCGTTGACGAAACCGATATCGGCAAGCGTCACATCGGCAACGACATTGCCGGGCCGCACAGCTCTGGCGTCCGGCTCGACCACCACAGCCGCAGCCGGCAGCGCCCCGCGCTGCAGTTTCACTCGGTGTGGCGCCACCGGCGGCAGTTGCGCTTGCGCCTGCGCTTGTGGCGGCGGCTCGGTTTGCGCCGGCAGGGGCCGGACTTGAGGCTGCACCGAACCGACTGTCCCGACTGGATCTTGAACCTCTGCCAGCGCGGCCAAGGGGAACAGAAGGAGGGGAAGCAGCATCGGGCTCAATCCGAACCCGAACACGCTGCGTAAACACGATGCTTTTGTCATGGGTGTGTGTCTTGGTGTGCTGGCGGTCATTGCGCATGAAAGAATTCGAGTTCACGCCGCGCTGCGTCGCGCAGCGCATGAAGGCGTTCTTCGTACAGCGCGACTTCTTCGGCGGAGAGCCCGCGCCCGTCATGTTGGGGCGAGAGCAAACTCGCTTCCACCTCGCGGGCGGCACGACCGGTCGCCGGAAAACCGACGGTCGGACCGACGCCGACGATGCCGTGCATGGTCCGGTAGGTTTCCGCCGCTGTCGTCGCAGATCCCGGGTCGGCGGCGGCTAACTTGGGGAGCGCGCTGTAAGCGTCGTCGATCTTGCTTTCCAGCGTCGAGATGAAACGCTTGCGCACCTTGGCCAAGCGTTCGGTGAAAACGTCCACGGTCATCGGTAATCCCCCTGTCGCCCCGCTACGTCCGACTTCGTTCGCGGCCTGCAGCGCCCACTAAGATCGTGCGCGTTCCGTCAAAGTCGCGAGCGAGGTGAACATTACCCTCGCCTGCAACCATCCGGTGCACGCATTGAAATTGGCGTTAAGTTGTTTGATCGGCTGAAATACCTATGCGCACACGCGCGTACCGCAGCGGCACGGCTCACCTGCAGCGCAGGAGTTGCGACGAGAAACGACTGGAGTAAGCACTGAAAGAGATGCCCACGCGGCCCGGCGTAGGGGCTGCATGTCGCGCTTGGAAATGGCCCCGGAATGCCCTAAACATCGGCCGCGGCAGCGCCCGAACGCGGCGAACGGCTATTGCGAGGCCGAGACGATCACGGGACGCAGCAAGCCTTGGACGATCAGAGGTTTTGGGGAATAGTTCAACGGTAGAACAGCGGACTCTGACGGTCATCCGGCGTTGTTCCATGGTTCACCATCGTTCCCCATAAGCCTTTGATTTTTCAAAGCCTTCTTCCTATCCGCTAAGCACTGTGATGCAGGACAAACCATGCCTGCACCGCGGTTGTCTGAGGCTAGGAAGAGGCTAAGAAATGCGGCTCACAGACATCACTGTTCGCGCGCTGCCGCCGCCGGCGAGCGGGCAAAAGACCCATTGGGACGACACGCTGCCGAATTTTGGTTGTCGCGTGTCGCAAGGCGGCACCAAAAGTTTCGTGCTGCAGCACGGACGCGATCGTCGGCTCATCACGCTCGGCCGTTATCCGGTTGTCTCGCTCGCCGACGCGCGTGAGCAAGCCAAACAAACACTCGCCGAGCTCACGCTTGGTCGCCATCGACCGCGATCGATCAAATGGAACGAAGCGGTTAAGCTTTATCTCGCCGTCTGCCGCGAGAAAAACCGCGCTAGCACGCTGCGAAGCTACGAGCGGCTTCTAAACCGCTACTTTCGCTTTCGCGACAGATCGCTGCCATCACCTTCGAAGACGTTGAGCGCCGGCTCGCGAGGATAAAGGCCATCGGCGAGCGCAATCACGCTCTGACGGCGGTAAAGGCGTTCTTCGCCTGGTGCCAGAAACCGCCGCGGCGCTACATTCCACACAATCCATGCGAAGGCATGGCGCCGATCAAGCGGCGGCCGCGCAAACGTGTCCTCAGCGATCCTGAACTTGCAGCCGTCTTAAAGACGGCACCGGAAGGGACTGACGTTTTCTCGCACATCGTCGCGCTGCTGGTGCTGACCGGGCAGCGCCGCGGCGAAACCACCGCTCTCCAGAAAAGCTGGTGCAACAGGAGCGATCGGCTCATTACGTTGCCGGATTACGTCACCAAGAATTACCAGGAACATACGTTCCCTTACGGCGACCTCGTGGAAAGCGTTTTGGTCCGGCTCTCCAACATCGAAGGCAATTTGTATTTTCCGGCCTATCGGGCTCATGTGCGCGGCGTGCCGACGACCACCTACAACGGATGGTCAAAGGACAAGATCGAGTTCGATGAACGCTGCGGCGTATCTAACTGGACTCTGCATGATCTGCGGCGCACGTTTGCCACGCGGCTTGCTGAGGCCGGAGTGCTGCCGCACATTCTCGAGCGCCTGCTCAACCACCGCATGGGATCGATTTCCAACCGAACCTACGGCATCATCAGCCAGGTAGCGGAAGTCTATAACTTGGCCACCTATCTGCCCGAAATGCGCAACGCCATCGCTCTTTGGGAAAACAAGCTGACTGCCCTCCTCCGTCTTTTGGAGGCTGCCTAGGTCACGCAACCCAGCGCTTTGGTGCGCCACGAGCATCTTGCGCTTGCAATACGTTAGGTTACACTTGCACCGTTGCTAGTGGCTAAACCACGTGGAGTACCGGTGTCTCCAAGGGAGATATCGATGCAAACCACTGTGTCTTGGTGGCTAATTCCAGGAGATTGCGATCGGGGGCGTCTTTATCTGCATCTGCGAGCTTCGCGTTTGGGTGGCGCTTTTGGGATGTTCCATTTTTGAACACAGCTGCCCTTTTGACGCATTTTAAGCGTTCCGCGCGGGGTCGAATTAACGGGAGGGATACCTTGGGAATCGCGAATGCCAATAAGGCAGCCCAATACACACGTTACGCTGAACACTGTGTAGAGACGGCGAGAACCTTGCGTGAGCAGGAAGCTCGCATACTTCATCGCGAGATGGCCGCCGAGTGGATCAGGCTGGCCCAGCTAATAGCGGAAGAAGTTGCGCTCGGCGCGCGATCGGCCCGACTGGGCCGTAAAGCCGACGTCCGGTAGATGGCGCCGAAGGTGCCCGATCCCGATTAGAAGAGACTGGTCAATTTTGGCCAGACTCACCCTGGCGAGGCGCGCTAAATCTGCAGCGACTTTCAGGAGCGTTGTCCTTAGGGCAGTCATGCCGCTTTATAAGCTCTCCATACACAAGAATTGTTTCCGGCGCGAAAGGCTCGGCGGCACAGGCTTTACCGATGACGCGGAGGCGCTCGCCTTCGGCAAGCGGGTAATCCGAGACCTCATCGATAGAGACGTGGGGCAGTACGCAACTGGACCATCGATATTGCGAACACAGATAGCCGAGCGATGGTCGTTCCCTTTGAAGCTGTCGAACTCGGTAAATAGGCCGGGTCTACGAGCAAACCGAACTAACGACCAAATCGATGTTTCGGTTAAGGACGGAAAGGCGGATCAGTGGACCAAAATCTAAGCTCCGGAAACGCGAACTATGAAGCCGTTAGGCCCGTCGGCAAAAAGTTTGTTGCTGATGACGATAAGAATATCGGTGAGCTAGTTCTGTTAGTCGAAGATAGCCTGGGAGATGTTCGGCTGACACTGGATGCTTTTCACGATGCCAACCCGTCAGTAAGTTTGCACGTCGCTTCGGATGGTGTGGAAGCGATGAGCTTTCTAAGACGCGAGGGACCTTACGCTCAAGCCCCGCGGCCGAACCTCGTCTTGCTAGATTTAAATCTCCCCAGAATGGATGGCCATCAGGTTTTGGGGGAAATTAAGAAGGACGGAAATCTGAGAACGATACCGACGGTCATTCTGACAACATCCAACGCAGAAGCGGAAGTCGAAATGTGCTTCGACCTCCAAGCAAACGGTT
>CAYWNY010000088.1:0-15059 GCA_964459765.1 uncultured Hyphomicrobiales bacterium
GCGGAAATACTGCACAGGGCAACATGGAGTTTCGTTCCCCATATCAGGCCCCGTAGCGCTCGCGATTTAGACAAAGTTGGTCGGAGTGGCAGGATTTGAACCTGCGACCCCCTCGTCCCGAACGAGGTGCGCTACCAGACTGCGCTACACTCCGACTTTAAGCCCGGCGCTTATACAGGCCGCCTATCGGGGCTGCAAGCACCGGCCGTTTCCGCTATTGAGTGGCGTTAGGTGACCCATGACAGCCCAAGTCTGACAGCCCTGCGATGACAGCGATTTTGGCGACACGCGTTGCGCGCCCCGGCGCCGCAACGATTGCGGACGCGGCGGCGATCCTCGCCGCCGGCGGGCTCGTCGCCTTTCCGACCGAGACGGTTTACGGGCTTGGCGCCGACGCCACCAATGGGGAGGCGGTGGCGCGGCTCTACGCCGCCAAAGGCCGGCCGGCCTTCAATCCGCTCATCGCCCACGTCGCCGATCTGCCGGCGGCGAGGCGGCTGGCGCGGTTCGATGCCGACGCCGAGCGGCTCGCCGCGGCATTGTGGCCGGGGCCGCTGACGCTGGTGCTGCCCAAGGCGCCGGGCTCCTTGGTCGCCGAGCTTGCCACCTCCGCCCTCGACACTATCGCCGTGCGCGCGCCGGACCACCCGGTAGCGCGCGCGCTGCTCGACGCGTTCGGCAAGCCGATCGTCGCGCCGTCGGCCAACCGCTCGGGCCATGTGTCGCCGACGACGGCGGAGCATGTCGAGGCCGATCTTGCCGGCCGCATCGATGTCATTATCGACGGCGGGCCGACGAAAGTCGGCGTCGAGTCGACCATCGTTGCGTGTCTTCCTGCGTCCCATGGTGAGCCGGTGCTGCTGCGGCCGGGCGGCGTGCCGCGCGCGGCGATCGAAGCCGCGCTCGGGCGCAAGCTCGCGGATGCACCGGCGAGCGCCGCGGCCGAGGCCGACGCACCGCTCGCGCCCGGCATGCTGGCGTCGCACTATGCGCCGCGCACGCGGTTGCGACTGAACGCCACCGACGTTCGGCCCGGCGAGGTTCTGCTGGCGTTTGGCGCGCCGCCGGCTGGCGCTTCCTTGCCCGCCGACAGAGTGCGCAACCTGTCGCCGCGCGGCGATCTGATCGAGGCCGCGGCGAATCTTTTCTCTCATTTGCGGGCGCTGGATGCGCTCGGCGCCACGACCATCGCGGTGGTGCCAATCCCGCACGAGGGCTTGGGCGAAGCGATCAACGACCGGCTCGCCCGCGCGGCCGCTGAACTCTGAGGGGCGTGAAACCGCGGCATGCACTGCTTATCTGATAATACCGGGACGAAACGCATGCTCGACAAGTCAGACCCAGTTCCCAATGCCGCGCTGCTGGCGCGCTTCGCGGCCATCGTCGGCGACAAATACGCCATCACCGATCCGCAGGCGCAGGCGCCTTATGTCCTCGAGATGCGCGACCTCTATCGCGGACACACGCCGATGGTGCTGCGTCCCGGCTCGGTCGACGAGGTGTCGCGCATTGTCAAACTCGCCAACGACACCGCGACGCCGATCGTGCCGCAGGGCGGCAATACCGGCCTGGTCGGCGGCCAGACGCCGCACCACAACGAGATCGTACTTTCGCTCAACCGGCTCGACCGGATCCGCGAAATCGACCCGACCTCGAACACCATCACCTGCGAGGCCGGCGTGACTTTGCAGCGCGCCCGCGAGGCCGCCGCCGGCGCCGACCGGCTTTATCCGCAATTGCTGCCGTCGGAGGGGACCTGCACTATCGGCGGCAATCTGTCGACCAATGCCGGGGGCACCGCGGCGCTCGCCTACGGCATCGCCCGCGCGCACGTGCTCGGCATCGAGGTGGTGCTGGCCGACGGCCGCGTCCTGCACAATCTCAACAAGCTGAAAAAGGACAACACCGGCTACGACCTGAAGAACCTCTTCATCGGCGCCGAAGGCACGCTCGGCGTGATCACCGCTGCGGTGCTCCGCCTGGTGCCGCGGCCGCGCGCGGTCGAAACCGCGTTCGCCGCCGTGCCCTCGCCGCAAGCGGCGCTGGCGCTCCTTAACGTCGCCACGCAAAGCGCCGCCGGCGGGGTGACGAGCTTCGAATTGATGCCGCGCGCTGGGCTCGAACTCGTGCTCCGCCACGCCGCCGGTACCCGCGATCCGCTGGCCGCGCCGCATCCGTGGTATGTGCTGATCGAGCTGTCCTCGCAGAGCAAAAGCGGCTTGCGCGAAGTCATGGAGAGCGTGCTCACGCAGGGCGCCGAAGGTGGGCTCGTCATCGACGCGGCAATCGCCAATAGCCTCGAACAGGCCAAGGCTTTCTGGCGGCTGCGCGAAATGTTCGGCGAAGTGCAGCGCTACGAAGGCGGGTCGATCAAACACGACGTTTCCGTGCCGGTCGCCGCCGTGCCTGCTTTTCTGGAAGAAGCCAACGCCGCGGTGTTAGCGGTCGTGCCCGGCGCAAAGCCGTTGCCGTTCGGCCATCTCGGCGACGGCAACATTCATTACAACGTCAATCAGCCGGTCGGCGCCGACAAAGCGGAATTCATCAAACGCTGGGCGGACGTCAACGGCGCGGTTTTCGCCGTGGTCAAAAAATACGGCGGCTCGATCTCGGCCGAACACGGCATCGGCGTCATGAAGCGCGATTTGCTGCCGAGCGTCAAAGACCCGGTGGCCTACGAGCTGATGCGCAGCCTCAAACACCTGCTCGATCCCAAAAACATTCTCAATCCGGGCAAGGTGCTTTAGCCGCTATTTGAGAGCTACTTGCCGCCGACCATGCGCAGCGCCAACTGCGTGACCGTGTCGATGACATGCGGCCGCGCGCCGGTGCGATTTTCGCGATACCAGATCCAGAGGTTCGACAGCATCATGGTGATCGACACCGCGGTCACCGCCACGTCGTCGACGGCAAACTCGCCGGATGCCCGGCCGACTTCGATCAGAGCGACCACGCGGCGATCGATCTCGGTGCGAATGCGCATGATGGCGCGCCGGTCGGTTTCGCTCAGCGTCTGAGTTTCGCGATTGTAGACGGCGAGGAAGGCGCTGTGATCGATCACGATCCCGGCCATGCTGCGGCAGAAATAAGCGAGCCGTTCCGTCGCCGTGCCCGGCGCCCTTTCGGCCGCCTTGATCGCGCCGAGCGTGAGGTCGGCGCCGCGCCGGCAGACCGCGGTCAATATCTCGGCCTTGTCCTTGAAGTGATAATAGACAAACGGCTTGGTGACGCCGAGCGCGGCGGCGATGGAATCGACGGACGTGCCGTGAAAGCCCTGCGCGGCAAACAATTTGGTGGCGGCGTCCATGATGCGCTCGCGCTTGAGCGCGGTGACCTCCGCCTTGAGGCCGTTGCGCGCCCGCTGGTCCGTATCCGCCAAGGTCATGTTGTGCCCGGTCCGCCTTTTTCTACGCCTATACTGTTTTGACTTTTATTATACCGCGTGGTAGGAAGCCAGAAAAATCGCCGCCAGGAAGGCGAATTTCTTTGGGAGTTTTTGGGAGGGACCCATGCGTTTTGGCGTTTTCTACGAACACCAATTGCCGCGGCCCTGGAACAAGGGCGACGAACGCAATCTGTTTCATCAGGCGCTGGAGCAGGTCGCGCTCGCCGACCGGCTCGGCTTCGACTACGCCTGGGAGGTCGAGCATCACTTCCTCGAAGAATATTCGCACTCGTCGGCGCCGGAAGTGTTCCTGGCGGCGGCGGCGGCGCGCACCAAAAACATCCGGCTCGGCCACGGCATCCGCCAGGTGATCCCGAACTACAATCACCCGGCGCGCACCGCCGAGGGCCTTGCCACCCTCGACATCATTTCAGATGGGCGCGTCGATTTCGGCTTCGGCGAAGGCGCCACGCGGCTCGAACTCGGCGGCTTTAAAATCCCGGCGCGGGAGAAGCGTGCCATGGCGCTCGAGGCCGCCGAGCAGATCGCGAACATGATGGTGCTCGAGCCGTATCCGGGTTTTGAGGGCAAGTATTTTTCCATGCCCTGCCGCAATGTCGTGCCCAAGCCGGTGCAAGACCCGCATCCTCCGATGTGGATGGCCTGCACCAATCGCGACACCATCAAAATTGCGGCGCAGAACGGCGTCGGCGCGCTCGCCTTCTCGTTCCTCGACCCCGAGCAGGCGCGGCTGTGGTCCGACATCTATTACGGCACCATCAAATCTGAGGAATGCGTGCCCATCGGGCACGCGGTCAACGCCAACATCGCCATGGTGTCGAGCTTCTCGGTGCACCGCGACCGCGCCGAGGCGGTGCGCCGCGGCCTCGATGGCTTCGAGTTCTTCGGATACGCGATCAATGCGCTGGTGGCGCATGACACCTTCCCCGGCCGCAGCACGCTGTGGCGCGACTTCATGCGCGATCGCGGCAACCGCACCGAAGAGGTGATCGCCGCGATCGAACGCGTCGGCGGCAATTCGTCGGGCATCGGCGCGCCCGACGACATGCGGGCGCATCTGGCGGCGTTCCAGGACAACGGCGTCGATCAGGTCATTTTTCTGCAGCAGGCCGGGCGCAACCGCCACGACCATATCTGCGAGTCGCTCGAATTGTTCGCCGCGGAGGTCATGCCCGCGTTCAAGGCTGAGGTCGCGGCGCGCGAGGCGAAAAAGGCCGAAGAACTGGCGCCCTATATCGCCGCCGCGCTCCAGCGCAAGCGGTGGATGAAGCCGCTCGCCGCGGACGAGATTCCGGTGGTGCGGGCGTCCGCCGAACGCGCGCAGTTTGCGCGCGACGTGGTCAAAGCCGGCTAGCAAGGCCGCCTAGAACAACGACATTTGGCCGTCAGGCTTTTTCTTCTTTGCCGGCGCGGCCGCAGGCTGCGCGGCATTGGCGACATTGGCCGCATTGGCGGAAAGCGGCGTCAGTAGTTCGGCGGAATCGTCGGTCGCGCGATTGACCGCGGTCGAAATTTCGTAAGCCTCGAAAGTGTCGTCGGCGGCCGGCGCGATCAGCGCCGCCGCGGTGGGCCCATCGACGTTGGCGCTGTCGAGCCAAAGATCGAAGGCTTCGGGCGCGACAATGACCGGCATGCGATCGTGAATGGCGGCGAGCGCCCGGTTGGCGCGGGTGGTGACGATGGCGGTGGTGTCGACTTCTTCGCCGTTCGGCCCGGTCCAGGTCTCCCACAGGCCGGCGAACGCGATCGGCGCCCCGGACTTCGGCCGCACGAAATACGGGCGCCGCGGCGCGGCGTCGCTCCATTCGTAAAAGCCGTTGGCGGGAATGAGGCAGCGCCGCCGCCGCATGGCGTTGCGGAACGACCGCTTGTCGAGCACCGATTCGCCACGCGCGTTGACGAGCAGCGAAAACGTCCGCGGATCCTTCACCCAGGCGGGCAGAAAGCCCCAGCGCATCAGCGCCAACGAACGCCTTCCGTCGGCGAGCCGAACCACCGGGATCGGCTGGGTCGGCGCCACGTTATAGCGCGGCGGGAAATCCGGCCGCTCGGCATAGCCGAACAGCGCCCGGATCGCATCGGCCGGCGACGTGATGACATAACGCGCGCACATTGCGATAAACTCAAAACCTCCGGCGAGCTGCACGCTGACGCAGGACTCTTGGATCATAGCTAATTAGGAGCGGCCTTTGACCGGCGCCAGCGGGAAAGCGCGAATTTATCCCACGCGGCCGTATCTTGCGGTCAGCGCGGCGATCTTTCGCGACGGCCGCGTGCTCATCGTGCGCCGCGCGCAGCCGCCGGCGCATGGCCTCTATACGCTGCCGGGCGGCGGCGTCGAGCTCGGAGAAACGCTCGAACAGGCGGTAATCCGCGAGGTGCGCGAAGAGACCGCGCTCGACATCGAGCCGCTGAAACTTGCCGGATACCGGCAGTTGATCGCGCGGGACGCCGACGGAAAGGTCGAGCGGCATTTCGTCATTCTGCCCTTCGCCGCGCGCTGGATCTCAGGCGAGGTCGCGCTCAACGACGAGCTCGCCGATGCCAAGTGGCTGTTGCCGTCCGAACTCGCCGGCCTCAAAACCACGGAAGGGTTGGCCGACATTGTCGCCGCGGCCGCCGAGCTGATCGCCGCGTGGCGCTGATTGCGCGGCTTCGGCGAGCGGCGGGCGCATCAACCATGGTTCGCGCTTTAAAGCTTAATCCGTCACGCCAATTATGCTCTAGACTGAAAGCTATGGTTCGATTTTCGCTCCTCTTTTTACTTTGCCTCGCGCTCGGTGGCGCGCCGGCGGCCGCGCAGATTTTCGGGCTGCCGCAACAGCCGCCGCCGCAATCGCAATTTCCCGGCCAGCCGCAATATGCCCCGCAGCAGCAACCTCCAGGACCGCAGCAGCAACCTCCGGCACCGCAGCAGCAGAGGCCGCCGCCTGGACAATTTCGGCCGCGGTTACCGCCGCAGGCGCAACAACCGGCAGCTCCGCCGCCGAATACGCCCGCCCCCTACGACCGCGACTTGCAGCGGCTTTCCGAAATCCTCGGCGCGCTGCACTTCCTGCGCGGGATCTGCGGCTCGAACGAAGGCCAGAAGTGGCGCAACGAGGCGCAAACGCTCATCGACACCGAGGCGCCGGCCGGCGAGCGCCGCGATCTGATGATCGCAAGCTTCAACCGCGGCTACCGCGCCTTCCAACAAAGCTACCGCACCTGCACGCCGGCGGCCGATTTCGCCATCCGCCGCTATCTCGCCGAAGGCGCCAAGATCGCGCGCGAGATCACGGCCCGCTATGCCAACTGATCGCGTTACCAAACGGGGCTTTCGGCAAACAACGGAATAAGCAGGCTATCTAGCGGAATTGTCGCTCGAATTAACCCTTCCTCAAGGTTCGACTTAGCCTCCCGCACCGCCGTGCTAACGTCATTGGCGACAGGGGCGCTGCGGGCTGCGGCGATTAAGAAATCAAATGAGTATTGCGACGCAAACTCCGGCGGCACACGACCCCGCGGCCGATCACGAACAGAAGCGGCTTGCGCTTGGTTATTTGCAAGAGGCTTGGGTCGAAGCACGCCATGAAGGCGTCGACGGCGACTGTCTGGCGCAGACCGCGCTGTTTCTGGCGCTCGCCGAGCTGATTTCGACTTACGGCGAAGAAGCGACCGCCCGCTACACCGAGAATCTCGGGGCGCGCGTGCGCAATGGCGAATTTTCCGTCGAGCTGTCGCGGCAATAAATCGGCTGCTGCAAGCCGATTTCCAACCTCGTGCCGTAGCGTTAGCCTATCATCCGCAGCGTGTGCTGAAGGCTGGCGGCAAGGTCATGGCATTTCAACCGCAAAATCCGGACTATCGCGCCTTCATCGAACAAATTTTTCGCGCCCAGCCGTTCATGATGGCGCTCGGCGCCGCGCTTGAGCGCATCGAACCGGGCGAAACCGAGATTTCGCTGCAAATTCGACCCGACCATCTGCAGCATGGCGGCACCGTGCATGGCGGTGTCATCGTCGCGCTCGCCGACAACGGCGCAGCCGCAGCGACGTTATTGCCGCCGGGGCAGGCTGTCGTCACGGCGGAATATCGAATTTCATTTCTGGCGCCGGCCGTCGGACACACTCTGCTCGCGCGCGGCACAGTGCTCCGACCCGGACGAAGTCTCATTCATACTAAAAGCGACGTCATCGCCGTTGCCGATAATCGCGAAATCCTAGTGGCCACCGCGCTGGGTTCCATGGTCCCCTTCGCGTTCAATAAACCGTGACGCGGCGCGCGCTAGACCATGATCCGATCAGGTTTAATCGGATCATCGTCTAGATTCTTCCTTGGCGCATGATCTTTTTCGGAAAACCGGTATCCACTTTTCCGGATCATGTGCTACGCGCGCGCCGGATTGAGCGCCGCAAACAATAGAAGTCGCACAAGATCGCCTCCATGTCGGCGGGGAAAAAAGGCTTCTTGAGAAAAGCGATGCCCCGCGCGCGCGCTTTTGCCATCAAAGCCTTGTCCTGCACCGACGTCATCAGCGCGAATATCAGCTGATTCTGTTCACGCCGTAATTCACTGATCGTCTCCAGGCCGTTGAGCCCCGGCAGATGGTGATCGACGAAGGCGACGTCGAACGGCGACTGACGCGCCAACTCGATCGCGTGGCCGCCCTGCTCGGCTTCGGTGATTTCCAGCGGGAAGCGCGTCGCGGCCAGAATTTTGCGCACGATGCTGCGCATGGTCGCCGAATCGTCCACCACCAGCACGCGGCTCGGCAAGCGCACGCGGATGCATCCAGCCAACAACTGCGTCGCTTCGTCCGACGCGGTCGGCTTGTTTGCCAGCGCGTCGGTCTGGAATTGGGCCGCGGTCCCGGGCACGCACAGCAGCACCGTGAACGGCGACTTGACTGCGGCGCGCGCCGCCGCCGTCATTTGCGTGACCGCTTCGCCGCCAAGCGCCATGTCGAAAAAGGCGAGATCGCACCCATTGCCGAGGTGTCGGGTCGCCGCGGCGGCACTGTCGGCTTCGGCGAGTTCGACCGGCACCGACGTCGCGGCGGCCGCCTGCCGGAACAGATCCCGGTCGCGGGCCGAATCGGACGCCAGAACCACGTGCAAGGAAAACAACTCATCGGTCATGCGCTCGCCCCCCGACGCGCTTGTTCCCGAGTTTGCAGGTAGACTTAAAAATTTGGCGGCGAAACTTGCGATGGCCGTGTCGCCGGGTCAAGATTGTCGGCGCGATGCCGACGCAAATGTGATGCTGCGGCCGAGACGCGGAACCTTGAGGGAAGCGGCCCACCGCCATAGCTTCTTACGATGCAGGAAAATTTGCCCGCAATGCAAGCCGCCCTACTGTCCGATCGCGGCGTTGTTAAAGTCACCGGCGATGACGCGCGGCGTTTTCTGCACGGATTGCTCAGCGCCGATATTCTCGCGCTAACGCCGGGTTTGGCACGTTATGGTGCGCTGCTGACACCGCAAGGCAAAATCATTGCCGATCTTATTGTTGGCGAGGCGCCGGCGGCCGATGGCGGCGGCTTTTTCCTGGACGTTGCGCGCGCGCAATCCAAACCGCTCGTCGACAAGCTCAACCTTTACAAGCTGCGGTCCCACGTGACGGTCGAAGACTTGTCGGACACGCTCGGGGTTTTGGCTGTTTGGAATGGTCATAACTGGAAAGGTCTTGGCGCGCCCGCTTTCGGCCTTGCTTACGCTGATCCGCGGCTGCCGGCGCTGGGACTACGTATCATGATACCGCCGCATCGCGCGGCCGACGCAGCCGCGGAAATTGGCGTACATCTGGTCGATGCCAGCGAATATGAAGCGCGTCGCATCGCGCTCGGCATCCCGAGCGGCGGCGTCGATTTTATTTACGGCGATGCCTTCCCGCACGAGGCCGATATGGATCAGCTTGGCGGCGTCGACTTCGCCAAGGGCTGCTATGTGGGCCAGGAAGTAGTGTCCCGCATGGAGCATCGCGGCATTGCCCGCACCCGCGCAGTGCCGGTCTTTTACGACGGCGCCGCACCGCCGCCGGGGACCGCGGTCGCGGCCGGCGAGCGTCAATTGGGCACCATGGGATCCGCGGCAAGCGGGCGTGGCATTGCGCTCCTGCGCCTCGACCGGTTGGCGGAAGCGCTTGCGCGCGGCGAAACCTTGCTCGCCGGCGGCGTCGCCATTCGTCCCGCCAAGCCGGACTGGGCGCGCTTCGATTTTCCGGGCGCGCCAAAGGCCGCCGCGGAATAGCGCATGATCCGGAAAAGTGGACACCGTTTTCCCGCCTTCGCGAAGACCGCTTCGGCGGGCGAAGAAGGGTCCGAAAAAGATCATGCGCCAACGGGCAACGATCCAATGGCTGCCGCCGCCGACCTGCCACGCTGCTCCTGGCCCAAGGACGATCCGCTTTACCTCGCCTATCACGATCACGAATGGGGGGTGCCGGAGTTCGACGACCGCGCGCTCTATGAGAAGCTTGTGCTCGACGGCTTCCAGGCCGGCCTCTCGTGGATCATTATTCTGCGCAAGCGCGAGAATTTTCGCCGCGCTTTCGACGGCTTCGCACCGGAGAAGATCGCGCGCTATACGCCGAAGAAAGTCGAACGGCTGCTGAGGGACGCGGGCATCGTTCGCAACCGCGGCAAGATCGAGGGCGCGGTCGCTTCTGCGCGCAGCTGGCTCGACATCCAGGAGCGGAGCCCGGGTTTTTCACGCCTGTTGTGGGACTTCGTCGACGGCAAACCGAAGGTCAACCACTTCAAGACTTCGCGGCAGATTCCGGCCGAAACGCCGATTTCGCGCGCCATGTCGAAGGAACTGGCGCAGCGGGGTTTTAAATATTGCGGGCCGACGATCGTCTACGCCTTCATGCAAGCGGTGGGCATGGTCAACGACCATCTGGTCAAATGCTACCGCCACGATGAGGTGGACAAATCGGCAAGGCGCTAGACCATGATCCGATCAGATTGAATCGGATCATGGTCTAGATTCTTTGTTGGCGCATGATCTTTTCGGAAGACCGGTATCCGCCCCCGGATCAAGTCCGAGGGCAGGCTTTTTCCGGATCATGCGCTAGCTCTCGTGGCCTTTGCCGGTCGTCGTGTGACGCCGCGCGAGGCTGAAGAAAATTGCCGCCAACAGCGTCAGCGCGCCGATGACGGTGTAGTGGACCGAGGAATTGGCATCGATATAGGACGACGCGCTTGAGGTCGCCTGCACCAAGGCCGCGCCGAACAGCGTGCTGATAAACGAGCCGCGGCCGCCGGCAACGCTTGCTCCGCCCAGCACCACGACGGTGATGCTCATCAGCGTGTAGTCGGTGCCGGTCGAGGGCGAGCCGATGCCCACCTGGCCGGCAAGCATCAGCCCGCCGATGCCGGTCAAGAAGCCGGAAATGACAAAGGCAAGCCAGGTCAGCCGCTGGCTGTCGATGCCGATTCGATGGCTGGCGAGCGGACTCGAGCCGACGGCGCGAAAGTTGCGCCCGAAGGCGGTGCGGAACAGCAGCCATTCGGCGCCGCCAACCATGATCAGGGTCAGCACGACGCACGCCGGCAAAAACAAGATCTGAAACTGCGCTGCGTCGGAAATCGCGTCATCGATGGTCCCTGCCGCGACCGGTCGCAACAACAGCGACACGCCCTGTAGACCGATGAAGGTCGCAATCGTCACCACAATCGCCGGCAGGCGCAGCGTGGTGATCAACAAGCCTTGCAACAAGCCAAAACCGGTCGTGAACATCAGGATGAAGATCAGCCCGGCAGCCAAAGGTCCGCCGCCAACGCCATCGGGCACGAGGAACGAGGCCAGCACCACGCAAAGCCCGGCCAACGGCCCGATCGACAGATCGATGGCGCCGACCAGCACCGTCGCCAATTGCGCGCATGACATGAAGGTGAGGATGCTGAAGAACGACAACAGGCTTTTGATGCTGAAGGCGGAAAGGAAATAGCCGTTCAGCGCGTGCGTGCCGCCGAGAATGATGGCGGTGAGGACCGCCAGCAGCAGCGCCGGAAAATGATCGCTGGCGTAAAAATACCGCCAGCGGTGATCGAGCTTCGCGGCCGGCACCTCACTGGCGCGCGATACGGTGGCAGTCAGATTGGCCTCGGTAATCGCCGCGTCGGTGACGTCGGCGCCCTTAAGCTCGTGCACGATACGGCCGCGGGCAAAGATCAGCACCCGGTCGCAGATGCCCTCAAGTTCGAGACCGTCGGAGGACGATACCAGCACCGCCAGCCCCCGGTCGGCGATGGCGCGCAGGCGCTGGTAGATTTCGCTGCGCGCTCCGATGTCGACGCCCTTGGTCGGCTCGTCGACCAAAAGCACGGTCGGGCGCGCGGAAATTTCGCGCCCGAACAGCGCCTTTTGCTGGTTGCCGCCGGACAATTCGAAAAGCTTGGATTCCGTCGACGCGGCGCGAACGCGCAAGTCCTCGGCAATCGCCTTGGCGCGCGCGACTTCCTTAGGACGGTCGATGACGCCAAGCCGGGAAATCGCCGGCAAAAATCCGATACTGAAATTCTCGCGCAAAGTCAGATTGAGAAACACGCCTTCGGTATGACGGTCGTCGGGAATGAAGCCGATGCCGGAGCGGCGGAACGCGCCCGGCCGGTCGCCGGAAATCTTCACGCGCGCCACTTCAATCTCGCCGCCGTTGCGCCGGTCGATGCCACCGGCGGCGCGAATGAATTCGCGCTGGCCCTCGCCCTCAATGCCGGCGAGGCCGACAATCTCGCCGGCATGGACCACGAGGTCGACGCCATCGAAGCCGCGGCCGCTTAGTCCGCTGACCGCGAACAGCGGCGCCCCCACGAATTTGGCCTTGGCCGGGAAAATCTGGCCGAGCGGCCGGCCGGCGATCAGGGCAACGATTTCGGCGGGCGTGATCGCGTCCGCCAATCGGGTGTCGATGATTTCGCCGTCGCGCATCACCGAGATGCGGTCGGCCAATTCGTCGACCTCGTGCAGCCGGTGCGATACGTAAACGATGCCGACGCCGTCGCGCTTTAATTCGCCGATCAACTCGAACAGTTTGCGCACATCGGCCTGCTGCAGCGGCTCGGTCGGCTCGTCGAGAAAAAGGACCTTCGGATTGGTGGCGAGTGCGCGCGCGATTTCGACGACGTGCCGCTGCGCGAGCGACAATTCCGCCACGCGCTTGCCCACCGGCATGCGCAACTCGTCGGTCGCGACCCGCGCCAGCAGACGCTCGGCTTCGGCCGCGCCGCCGGGTCCGGCGAGCGAAGGCGCCGCAAGCGCAAGATTTTCCAATACCGTCAAATCCGGCGCCAGCGCCGGGTGTTGATAGACCACCGAGATGCCGTCCTCGCGCAGGTGGCGCGGATCGGGCGAGGCAATGTGCTTGCCGTCGTAATAAATGGCGCCGACATCGGCGTGCAGCACACCCGCAGCGATGCTGATCAATGTCGATTTTCCGGCGCCGTTCTCGCCGACGATGGCGTGCACCTCGCCCGGCATGATCAAAACGTCGACGCCCTTGAGGGCCTGCACCGGGCCAAAGCTTTTGCGCACGCCGAACAGCGTCATGCTCGGCACGTGCGCGG
The DNA here is from genome assembly GCA_964459765.1 of uncultured Hyphomicrobiales bacterium. Classification (GTDB taxonomy): domain Bacteria; phylum Pseudomonadota; class Alphaproteobacteria; order Rhizobiales; family Xanthobacteraceae; genus BOG-931. The sequence continues at coordinate 12,954 of CAYWNY010000088.1, forward strand.
TTATCGCCGCCGTCGCCGCCTCGATCATGTTGTCGACGACGTCATGCATGGCGCAGCCGCCGGGATATCTCCGGCAGCGCCACGCCGGAGAGCACGATGATCGCGTCGGCCAAATCCTCGGCCGAGCCGCCGAAGCCGAGCGCGGTCACCAGTTGAGCGAGGTAGGTGAGGAAGAATGCACCGACGACGGTGGCAACGACGCTGCCCTTGGTGACGCCGCCCAGCGGATTGCCGCCAACCACGACCGCGGCAATTGTGCCGAGCAGATAAGGGAGCCCGCACAGCACGGTGGGCGACACCAAATAGCCCGACAGCATGACCGCGGCCACCGCATACATGAAGCCGGCAATGGCATAGGTGAGGACCCTGTAGACTCTCAGCGGCACGCCGACCACATGCGCCGCCGCCGGATTGACGCTCACGGCGATGAAGCGGCGCCCGATCGTCGTGAAGGTCAGCACGAAGACCGTGGCGCCGGCGACCAAGAGCAGCACCCACACCGTCGCGGGGACAAACAGAAACCGCCCGACGAAGAAGTTGACCATCATCATCGGCGATTGGACCGAAGCGCCGGTGGAGACGAAATAAGTCAGGCCGAACAGGATGGCGTTGACGCCGATGGTGGTCACCAGCGGCGGCACCCGCAACAGCGTGACGATGAGGCCGGTCGCGGCGCCGATGGCCGCGCCGACCGCGAGCGCGGCGATGACGTAGAAAATCACCACCCCGAGGTTGGTGCTGCCGTCGGGCAGTTTGGTCACGACCACTGCGCAGAACGACATGATGCCGGCGGTGGACAGATCGAGGCCGCGCTGCTGGATGACCAGATGCTGGCCGATCGAGGCCACGGCGAGGATCGCGAAATACGGCAGCGTCGAGAGGATCGCCGCCGAATTGACGGTAGACGGCGCGGCAATGCCGCCGATCAACACTAGAAGTGCCGTGGCAATGAATGCCTTCGCCGCGAGCGGCTCGGTCAATTCTCTACTGAGCCATGGCACCCGCAGGGTGATCGTTCGATACTCCACCCACCCCGTCATTCCGACCCTACTCCCGCGCGGTGGCGGCATCCAGCCGCTCTCCCCCGCGCCGCTCTTTGCCGCGGTTCGCGTAAATCTCCGCTGGCTTTCAGCCCAACCTCAACGTCAACCGGACCCGCGCGCGCGGCGGAGAAGAAACAACAACTAGCGAAACTTCACTCACCAAACAACAGTGCTGCGCTCAAGACGCAACGCCGCTAACAAATCGCCCGGCCTCACGGGAGACCGGGCGACTAGCATAACGAACGGCTATCCGACTATTTGCCGCCCAGAGCCTTAACTTGCTGTGCCTTGCTCAGCATCGAGGACGGGATGGAGTCCATCGGCAAGGTCTTGTCGCACTTGATCGCCAGCTTGGGGTCCTTCGAGGTGTTGTCCTCGGTGAACGGCAAGGTGATCAGGCTGGGCTCCGGCTCGTCGATGCCTTCGGCCGCTGCAACCGCCTTGCGCAGTGCAAGCCGCACCATCCAGGTGTGAGCGTCCATGCTCGCCATCTTGAAGTTCGGGTTGTCGGCGGCAAGGCAGCTCAGATCCATCAGCGACTGACCGACATAAGCGGGCACCGGCTTGCCGGCCGCGAGGAACGCGCGGATCGGACCGGTGGTCTCGCTGTAGATGCCGTCGATCTCCGGGTACTTGGCGATGAGCGCCGCGGTCTTTTGCTGCGCCATTGCCGGGTCCCAGTTGGTCGGCACCGGTTCGGCTTCCAGCACCTTGATGCCGGGATATTTGGCGAAGGTCGGCTTCCAGCCATCGACTTGCGCCGCGGTCATCGGGTTGCCGGGCGTGCCGCCGAACATGATGACCGTGCCTTTGCCGTTGAGCGTCTTTGCCAGCCACGCCGCGAATTGCTCGCCGACTTCCTTCTGGCTTTCGGTGACGCGGTCGACATAGTCCTTGCCGACGACGCCGGGGAAGTTGTCGCCGACCGAATACGGCACCACCGCAATGCCGGCTGCGGTCGCCTCACGCGTCGCTTTGAGAATTGCCGGGCCGGTATCGAGGAAGGCCACGATCACGTCGAACTTCTGCGCGATCAGACCTTCGATATCGGCAATCTGCTTCT
>CAYWNY010000089.1:0-15039 GCA_964459765.1 uncultured Hyphomicrobiales bacterium
GCCTTCGCCGGCCTGACGCCCGACCCCGCCGTCCTCGCCTTCGACCGCCGCCAGCGCGGCATGTTCCACACTAAGAGCTTCGAAGAATACGCCGCCACCCGCGTCATCCCGGCCCGCATCAGCCGCGGTAGGAAACTGATGCAGGTGCACGCCGCGCTGCTCGAGCGCATCGAGCGGCAATTCGGCGTGCCCGCGCCGGTGATCGTGGCGGTCTGGACGCTCGAAAGCGATAACGGCACCGGCGACATGGGCAAGCTGCCGGTGATCCGCACGGTGGCGACGCTGGCGCATGACTGCCGCCGCACCGAGCTGTTCCAGCGCGAGCTTATCGCCGCCCTGCAGATCGTCCAGCGCGGCGATCTGCCGTTGCGCGATCTAATCGGCGCCTATGCCGGCGAGATCGGCCAGACACAGTTTCTGCCTTCGTCGTACATCAAGTACGGCGTCGACTACGACGGCAACGGCCATGTCGATCTGCGCCATTCCGTTCCAGATGTGCTGGCCTCGACCGCCAATCTGCTCAAGACCAATGGCTGGCAGGCCGGCGCGCCGTTTACCGCGGGCACGCCGAATTTCGAGGTGGCGATGCGTGAGTGGAATCACTCCGAGGTCTACCGCAAGACCATCGTGTTGATGGCGCAGCGGCTGGCCGGCGGGTGACAGTGCGCGCGAGCGCCACCTCACAGCAACGGACATTGGGTCGGTTGATACGATCAAGCGCTCCAATGCGTTCCGGTCCTCGGCGGCGCCGGCCGGCGACGACGCATGTCCAAGGTGCGCCGGTCGTGGGTTCGTACATTGCCCTCCGCATCGACGCCGTGAACCTGAAAGACCGACTTCGCGATGTCCAGACCGATTGTCGTAACCATTGGCATGGGTAGCTCCTCCGAATCACCTTACCAGCCCCCACATCCATGGCACTCACGTGCCGGGTGGAGGAGCCGTCCACAGCATCACCAACGGACCTGGAGGCGCAACGGCAGAGACGATCACCAGCTAATTGGCATCAGTGGGGCGAAGAAAAATGAGGTGGATCAGATACCCGTGTTCACGACGTAGCAGACAGTTTCAAACTCATGGAAGTTTGTGCCGTCCCATCGGCTGCCAAGAAAAATGATGACATGGCCGGTCGGATTGCCTTTGTCCCACTTCATCTTTTCCGGAGGAACATAGATCATCGCACCTTGCGGGACGTGCGACCGCTCGAGCGGTTCGTCCGGTCGCTCGTCGGTTATGACCGCCCAAACCTGACCGCTGTTGACTACAACTTCATCTGCCCAATAGGCGTCAGCCTCGCCACAGCACGATCCCGGGGAGTCCGGCCGCATGAGGTGCGCATACCAGCTACTGATCCTCTCCTCGACGTTGGCCCATTGGCCATTGTCGCGAGCTTCGGCGGCGCTGATGAGGATGACGATGACCCACGATGTCAGCGTGATGACCGCAGGTATCAAGATCGCAGTACTGACGAAAGCGAAGTTGATTTCCGACCGCTGCGACACATCCGACGGCCCCTTATCGCGCGACGCTTCCGCTTTCGATACATCTGTCTCGTTTGACAATAGCGACATCTCGTCGGCCATTCGACATCAGCTTTGCTTAGCTCGCTGTTCTGTGAAAGAGCGCCGTTGGCCGCGTACCGCTGAAAACGGATACGGGCCGAGCGGAACGAACAACACCGAACCGATCCCCAGGGCAATTACATAAAAAACAAGTGCAGGAACGTAAGAATGCCAGATGTCGAAACACACACCGCTAATATACGGCCCGACCCCAGTCCCGATGAGAAACAAACTGAACATCGCGCCTGAGATCGCCCCGATTGATTTCAGACCAAAATATCGGCTGGCGAAAAACGGTTGCAACCCGATTTGGGCGCCCATTCCCGTGCCGCACAGCAGAATGCCGATGAATGGAGCGAGCCCGGAAATGCCGCTCGCGAGCAAGGCAATGCCCGCCATCGGTACTAAGAATGAAGCGATCGCAACGTATGGTCCGTGAAATCTATCGAGACAACAGCCACTAGCAACGCGCCCAACGATCATCGCTACTCCGGCCACCGACAAAGCGGCCACCGCCGCATTGGCGGCGATGCCGCGATCGGCGAGAATAGCCACGGCGTGGACCAGCGTGCCAAAAATTGCGATCCCGCCGACCAGGAACGCAAGGCCCAAGCTCCAGAATCGCCATGAACGCGTAACTGCTTCTGCGATCGTGGATCCCAGCAAGTTTGCCGCGTTACCCGGGATGTCCGATTGAGCGCGATCGGAAGCCGACGGCTCGCGAACGAAAAGTGCAACCGGAAGGAACGCGCAAGCAAAGATCACAGCGCCAAGAAATAGATAGGCGCTTCGCCAGCCGGCGGCGTGAATGAAGAAATTTACGATCTGCGGGACGACTATCACACCCAGTCCAGTGCCAGCCATGGCCAAACCCAGAGCAAGTCCACGCTCCCGATCGAACCATTTGCAAACGATCGCCGCGTAGATGATGGGCGTTTGTACCGCGCCGAACACTCCCGATAGAGAAAACAGGACATACACCAACGGGAGCGGCGACGATTGCATGGTCGAGCGCGCCGCAATCGCCAGGGCAAACGCGGCTATGCCCGGAAGCATGACCGTACGGCAGCCGTACCGATCGATCAGCAATCCGACAATTGGCGTCGCCAGAGCAGTAATGACGCTTGCCATAAGCAACCCCGACGACAATGTGCCGCGGGTCAAGCCGATGTCGTCGCCGAGTGGTTTCAAAAAGACGCCGAAACAGTATAGCTCGATGGTGCCCTGTCCCACCGCAAGGCCGATTACCGATGCAGCGACGATCCACCAGCGATTTCTCAATGCTGCAATCGTGCCGTAGTCACCATGTTTATCGGGCAGCTGCGCGGCGCTAATGGCCATTCCGCTCTCCAAGGCAACGGTTTCAGCGAACGGTGCGCCGAACGATCTGTGGCGCGACCGTGATGGGTACGGTCGAAGGCCGCCGCGAGATGTGCGTGCGGTACAATCACGATGCGTTCTAATTATTCGCGCGATTAGGGACGTCCCGGAGACGCCTGGGCCGAACATCTTGCAGTTCCCTCAGGCGCACCGCCTCTACTGCCGCCTCCCGAAATAAAGCGACGAGAGTGGAATGGTCGTTCGTCTCCGCCAACTTCGCCAGCTCGGCAGCCACGGCGCTGAAGTATGTCAGCGTCGCGTTTTTCATTGTAAGGCTCGGATGATCCCAATTACCAACCGCATGTCGGTTCGCATACTTTGTTGCCTTGCGATTACGACCGAGTTCGTCAGCAAAGCGACAACAAACAAAGGCCAGAGAATATCGAGCATGCTGCCGCGTCGAAAACCGGCTTCCTCCCGGGTAGTGGAACTCTAATGGCTCAATTGGATCGGTTCGGGAGCCTTGGTTGGCGGTGTGACCACAGCGCCGCTTTCCAGGCGATTGTCAGATTGCGCCAAACGGGGCGAGACGCTCTGCTCGAGACGCAAAACCGCACGAAGAAGTTCTGCGCTGGCGGCGTTGATGCGCCGACTGTTTTCCCGCATTAAATCGGCGACGATCCGCTGTGACGGACTGAGCGCCGAAAGTATGCCGGCAACTAGACCGTTCACGACGACGTCAATCGTGCCTGCAGCCAAGCCGGGGTCTTCGGCGGTGTAACGAGCGTAAGAACAGGCAAGACGCTCCCGGGTGATGTCGGTGTTGCGGCCGCTGGCCAGAATTTTTTCAGTCGCCAGCGTTTTCAGGTCAGCCCGGACATAGCTGTTGCTCAGCCAGTCGCGAACGCTTGGGATCCGCAGGAAATGCGGATCGAAGCCGTTGTACGGCAGCACATAGTCGCCTTCCGCGGTGAGCACAAGCTTGCGCCACCATGACGCCTCGTCCTTGGCGTTCCCCAACCGGTCTAGCGTCGCGTCGAAGGCGCGATCAAGCGAATCGGCTTCCCTGAATGCGCCCGCAGCCATCACGACGCGTTCGCAGCCGAGGCGCCGGAGATGACTCGTCGCCGGCCATCCCGGCACGATCTGGAAAAATCCGAGCACCGTTCTGAGAATTGCGACCGCGCTGCTCTGCAGCGTCGTGAGGATTAGCGGAGTAACCGAGAATCGGCGCGCTGGCGGGTTATCGGAAACGCAAACGCAAGCTTCATGAAGGCCACTCGACGCGCATTCACAGGTACATTTCGACATGGCTTCACCTCATTGCCTTTGGTTCAACCTTGTTTGGTTCAACCTGGCGATAAATTGTCGCGGTCCGGCAAATCCCGCGAATCTCCGTCCGACTGATACTTCCGTTAACCGCGCCAGAACGGCTTACTGCCTTCGAACTCCGCGGCGCCGCGGGTCAGGCCTAAATCAGATAGATCGCGATCGTTGAGGCTCGTCAGTTCACAACGGGAAATCGCGCGGCGGCGCCATTCGTAGACATAACGCTTGAGCTCACTCCAACGAGACGAACGGCGGACGTATCGTGACGTTGCGCTCAGTTTTATCGTGTTCATGGCTGTCTCCACATCCCGGAGAACCTGATTTGGAAATTACTGCCCTTCCTCCTCGGCGATGTGACGGACATCACGTTTCCTGTAACGCCGTTGTAACGGTCCCACGAATCACTGTTCGTTTTGAGGCCGCAACAACCGCAATCGATATTCCGTCCGTTGAATCGTTACCCCCTCAACCGACGTAGGCACGGCAAACGTCTCACGTTTCCCGGGACGATAAAGACACACCCATCATGAAACTTCGCGTGTGCGGACTGCCGTGCTCGTTGGTGCCCCTGTTCTAAGTGTCCGCAGTTCATGAGCAGCCGCAGAGTCTATCCGATGCGCGTCACGACGCATTATCGGCGGTGTAACAATGCTGTAACAAATCGACGCGATCACAATGATAATTAAATGAAATCGCTGGTCTACTCGGGCAAGTGCAGGGGCGAGAGGTTTTGATCGGGAATGATCTAACTGGTCACGTTTTGGCAACAACATGCGAATGCGTGTGCTGGTGGGCGGCCCGGGAAACGGCGCTCCGCGCCGCGGTTGGGCGGGCTATCCCGCCGATCGGATACCGGATCGAGATCGCGTCGAACGAGCGGACGGCGCGTCAACTTATAGGCAGACATCGGTTCGCGGCGGCGGTTATCGCCCCCGACTCGTTCGCGGCATACGAGCTTGCGCTTCTGCACGAAGTACAGCGTGTGGTGGGGAAGCTCGTCGGCCTCGCTGAAGATGTGAACGCCGCCAGACGGCTCGGCGGATGGCCTTGCGGATACTCAGGTGGTTCCGTCGTGGCCGCTCGAGCCGGCGACGCTCGTCGAAATTCTTGAGCGCCCGGTGAAGCAAATTGTGGCACCGACACCGCGTTCGACGAGATACAAGCAAAATCTTTATCGAGATTGTTGCCTATGTTGGTCGGTTCGAATCAAGCCAAGGTGGTGGGCCGCTTTTCGGCATTTTACACAATCGCACAGCCAAAACGTCTTGGTTTCGAATTTACGATCGATGGCATGAAGAACGTGCGCAGCAGAACGTAGTGATCCTTCGATAAAGCCCTGATAGTCGCAATAGGCCTCGCCGCATACGTGAATGTTCTTGTTCTCGCCATCGTCGAGCGCAAAAGCGCTCAATTCTTTGAGTTCCTCCCAGGATTTTCGCTGTGGCCGCCACACGTGGTTGGCGCCACAATAGGGTTCTCGACCCCAATCGCGAATGCCGCACCATTCAATATCCTTTTCGCTTAGACCGTCGCCGCCAATCCGCTTTGCGTACTGCAGGAATTTTTTTATTAGGCGGCGTCGTTGATTGTCGGCATTGTCGTTAGCGAGAACGCTGCCGGTTCGAAGGGCCGATCGGGCAAATAATTCCGGCTCGTCCTGGCGGCCGTGCGTCCCGATGTAATCCGACCAGAATTCGGATCCCGGCCGGTCAGTGTAAATCAAGATCATACCGCGCCGGCTTCCTCGCACCAGGCTGTTGAAAACATGTAGCTCTCGGGTCGGCAGTCGGTCGGCATGATCTTCGGCGCGATAATCGTCCGGCCACCATCGTGCTTTCACCGCGAAAAAGGCCTTCAGCATTGGGTACCCAATGACCGAATCGGCGGCCCTTTGGATGCGGTCTGGAAACCGCCGATCGTTCATCCGCATCAGTTTTTGCAGCCGAGCTTTTGGCAAGGCGAGAATGACGTGCCTGGCTTGCCAAAATGCAAAACCGCCCGGGTAGGAAAACTTCAGCAAAACGTTTTCCCCGCGTGGCGTCAGTTCGACCAGTGTGTGCCGCAGTCTGCATTCAATATTCGTGAACCGCTTTTGCAGCCGATTGACGATGATTTCCATGCCGCCGTGCACGGCCTGCAGCTTTTTGGACGTTTTCAACCACCGCAGGCAAGCGATAAGCCAGTCGGCAGCGTTGGGGTTTTCGTGGATGAGATGAAAGAAAGCCCCTCGATCCCGTATCGCGTTGACCTCCTCATGAGGCAGCATCTCGCTGAGTAAATTCCAAAATCCCATTTGCCAAAGCGGCACCCCGTTGAGCTCGGCGCACTCGCGGATGCTCTGCAGGTCGGCGTCATCGAGGTCTTTTGCCCATATCCCGAACGCTCTTTGTCTCCAGCTGGGCTCAGCGTCGGGCGGAACCGTCAAGGTGACGCGTAGCGCCTCGATAACGGCGTGAAAGCGATCGGCGCCCGCGCGTCCCTGCGACGGCTGCGATTTGAGAATTTCTACCAGCGCACGCAGCAACAACGCCGCAGCGCTGGGAAGGGCATGCCCCTCCTGCGGCTGGAAAGCATATTTGCTTTCGGCCAAGGTCAGGCCAGCCGACGAAAGAGTGACGAGTGATCCCTCTCGCCGGCCGGCAGGGTCGCCTCCCTGCGGAGCACGGATGTCAAGCTCATTGAGCAGTTCGGCCAACAGCGCTTGATGCGCGGGCTCGATGCGCATCGGCCCGAATTCGGCGAAGAATTCAGGCTCGTCGCGATCGTTGACGACGGTCCGCGTGCAGATACGGCCGCCGAGGCGGTCGGTGGCTTCGAACAGTCCAATCGAGACAGGATTGGACGTTTTCGCCAAAGCGGAAGTGCGCAACTGGTGCGCACAGTACATCCCGGCGATCCCACCGCCGATGATCGCCACGTCGACCTGCCGCACCACGCTCGCGTCGTCTTGCGAAGTGTCGCTCGTGGGCATGGCTGGCCTCCGGTTTCGGCCGCGAAGATGAGTTCGCACGTGACTTTCGCTCGCCGCAGAACGGCCAGCAGCGGCAGCTTCGGCGTGCATTTGCAGTGTCGGCCCTTACCGCGCCAGCCATAGCATTCGACAGCATCGCTGACGAGCGGCGACGTTGCTTCCGCGGCCGCGCTGATATATCTTTGCTTAACCTCGGCCAGATTTTCAGAGAGCCTGCAAATGCAAACCAAAATCGACCAGACTGACGATTCCGGCGGCCAGGAGAAAAACGAGATTCTGGAGACGCCCTACATCCCGATGGAACAATATCGGGCTCTTAATCGGTTGGCAGGCAAGTTGAATGTGACGACGGACCACGTCATGCGCGACGCTATTGATCTGGTCATAAAGCGGGGAATCGCGATCGGCCGCGATGCCGCCAAGACAACGCCTCTGGACGACGTCAACAAAGAAGACATAAAGCGCGTGGTGAAAAGTCTTCACGAACACGAAGACAAGATACTGGGATCGGTGTTTGTTCCATCCGAATATGACGAGCAATTGAAGCGCTGGGCGAGCCGCGCCGACGTCAGCGCCGACGACATTATTTGCGTGGCCTTCGATAATTTTCTGAAAACTCAGTTTTAGCATGGGCAGCCGCAGCGTCATCCGCCGAGAATGCGATCGGACATGAGTCCTAGACAGCTGAGGTTGGGAAATCCCGGGCCCTGATCGAAACCCGCCAGCATCGGCAGGTAGAGCTTGGGATGGTCGTCGGGCAATTGCGCCGACAGATCTTGCGTTATTGTCAAAGGTTCTTGGTCCAGGGCCTCCAGCAAGCCGTTATTCCGCGGCTTTATCATTTTCCTGAATGACAGGGGGTCGAAGCCCATGGCGATGATCAGCAGCCGGCATCTTATGCCGCCATTGATCATGAGCAGGTTCGGCTGCCGCAGTTCGACGTTCGTAACCTCGCAAAAACGGTGCTCCAGGTTACGGGCGCTGGCGAGTTTGGCGATCACGCCCGGCGAAAACACGCCGCGATCGGTGCGTCGAATAATCTCGCGGCGCGCGACCTCCGGTATATCGCCCCAGTGCGAAATCCCGGAATAGACGCGGTTCTCGAAGTAGCCCTCGCCGCGGGAAAATATGGTCCCGCTGCGCGTGAGTATGAGGACCTTGTGGTCGCGCTCTGCGAGATAGGCGGTAATCGAAGCTGCGGTTTCTCCTCCGCCGACGATCACGATCGGATCGTTTGCGACGGCTCGCGACGATTTGTCTATCGCGTCAAGATTGTCCGCAGTCCAAAAATTATCGCCGAAGAGGATAAGGCCGCTGGCTTTCAAGGCATCGTCCACGCAGCGGAGGCATTTGACCTTGCCCGGTCCGGTGACCAGCAATTTCTCCCCCTCGTAATCTTGATTTTGGCCCCCCTTGGTGACGGTGATCTTCCACCGATTGTCGTGCAGGTCGATGGCAACGACTTCTCCCTTGACGAATCCATCGGTTTCGCCGAAGTCCTCGCGCGGCTCGCTTCTTCGGTGCCTTTTTCGCAGATCGCTCATCGAGTGCTCGATCACCCACGCGACGTATTCTGACCATTCCTCATGGGTAGGGTGTGGTCGGCCGCGATCGATCCAATCGCTCAACCCGCCCCCTTCGCTGATCTGGAACGCGCTCCAAGAGTAGCGACGGTAGAGTTCCGGCGCGACCTTGGAGTTGTCGGGATGCGGCAAGTATGGGAAGCCGACATCTTTCTCGGGCGCGGTGCCCAACAGCAGGCGTCCGGTGGTGAAGCCGTGATCTCCGGTCCAGTGGGCACCGGCTTTCTTTCTCTCAAATACTATCGGGCGGGGCGGTCTATGTCCCAAATCGCGCAGCACGCTACACTTCGCACAGATTGCGGCCGCTTTCGGACCAGCGCCGATGATCAATAGCCGTTCCCGCTGCGTCATGGCACGGCGTCCTCCGCTTGCAGCCATTCAAACGGCTCGGCGGCCACGAACCGACCGGAGACTTCGCCGAACAAGTCGCTTCTGGGGTGTAGGTCCAGCCTTTTGGGCTGATCAAATCGTAGCATGTCGAGGTCGACCCAACAGATATTGAGGGTAGTCGTCGATTCAAAATAATACCTCTTGTCCCTGAGGTTGGTGACGGAACGCCAGCGGGTCGAAGGTATCAGATTATCTTGAGGCGGCGGGGCAAACTGGTCAATTTTCCCAAACGGGTAAGACACGTTCCTAAGCACGCTCAGCATGTAGGCTACTCTTTGCTTTTCGTCGCGCGGTTTGGGCAATTGCAAGAGATAGTGCCAAGCGCGGATGAACCGGTGCCGTGAATCCGTCGAGCCGGGAAGCTCCAGGGTTCCGCCAAATGGTTTGTATTGACTGAGGGTGTTTCTACTTTGCAGATCGCATGTCAGCGAATTGGTGATGACCCAGTAGTCGCGGCTGTCTTGATGTCGCGCGGGGTCCGGATGGATGTGCGGCACGCCGTTGATGTACTCGATGACGGCGCAATCTCCGGTGCCGTCTTCCAGGGTGAGGTGAAGCATGCCCGGTATTGTGCCGACGATCGCCGCCACCAGCCGGTACGGCGCCTTGGCGGCGTGGCGCGTTGCATCGGCGACCGTTTTGAATTGGTCCAGGTAGTATTGCAGCCACTTTCCGACGTTTAGCGTCTTGCGGTCGCCCGCTTGCGGATACTCGGTCTTGCCTAGCCACAGCGTGTGTCCAGAAAGGCCCTTTTCGTTGATTCCGTCCGTGCTGGTCGCGACCGTGGTGACGGTGCCGTTTCGCCTCACCTTCCAGTAAAGCGGCGCAACCAGGCTGCCGTATCGAACGTCCCATAGTATTGGGTTTGACTTGGTGCCGCCATCTCGACTGCCGCCGCGCGGCAGAATCCAAAGGTCCGGCTCGTAATCGTCATAGCCCCAGTCCATAATTCGTCCGACGAGTGGTACTTTCTCCACGTCATCGTTCACCCAAACGATCCGCGTGCACATCGGCGCCCTCTCCGCCCGTTCATTTGTCGTTGGACGCATTGGCGCCGGCGGGCTGCGGCGCGACAATCCGATCAAGCAACGCCTTCGCTTCCCGCAAATCGAGGAACTCAAATCCTTCGGTGAAGCGAGCGTAGACCGGCGCCAATGCTTCGCGAGCGCTGCCGCCGTCGCCGGTAGCGGCCAGTAAGTCGGCGAGGCTCGTGGCGGCGCGCAGCTCGAACAGACGTGCTTCCTGGCGGCGCGCCAAAGCCAACGCGTCGCGAAAGCGGGCTTCTGCCTGATCAAGCTGGCCGAGCGTCACCATCAGCCCTCCCTGCAAACGCAGAAGCTCGGCCTCCCAGAACGGCTCGCCAAGTTGGCGCGCCGCCGTGATGGCCTCGCCCACAATGCTCAATGCGCGTTCGGCGTCGCCGGCCTTTTCGTGACATTCTGCAAGATATGACAGGTACCGCGGAAACCAATTCACGGCGCTCAGGGCGCGAAGCTTGGCAATACCTTCGTGGCAAAGCGCGACCCCTTCGGTCGCCTGCCCAAGCTGCGCCAATGCCCAGCCGCGATAGACCAAGCTGGTGCCGATAAAGAATGGATAACCCTGCTGCTCGGAGACTTGCAATGCCTCGAGCGCGACCCGCAGAACACTTCGGTAATCACGCTCCAGCGCGTGCATGCGGCAGGCATTGGTCTGCGCGACGAGCACGGAATATCGTTGCGAGGGAGTGTCCACGAGCGCCCGCCTGGCCGCGGCATGTGCCTGTTCCGGGAAGCCAAGCGCAAACAGGCAGGTGTGCAAATACATCAGCGCAGTAATGCGGCCATCGGCATCTGACGCCAGAAACGGCGGCCGACCAGTCAACGTGAATTCATTGATGGCGAGGGCGCGCTCAAGGTGGTGTCGTGCCGCGGCGAACACACCCATCATGGTCAGCGTCATGCCGGTCAAGAAATGGCCCATGGCCCGGCCGGGCCCGACGTTTTCTTGCTCACCCCAGCGAATGAGCGCCTGCGCCGAACCGAGCGCCGACTTGTAATCGGCCGCAAACCAGGTGCTGAGACTCAGTCCGAACAAAACAATCGGCAGCCAATAATGGTCGTGGAGCGCGTCACACAAGGCGTGGGCGCGCCGGTAGGAATCGATCGTTTCCTGTGCCGTATAGCCGCGACCAGCAATCAGCGCCCGACCTAGGCTGATTTCCAGTTTGAGTTCCAGTTGCAGTCGGTCGTCGGTCTCGGGCAATGCCAACATCACCTCGCGCGCTCGCCCGAGATGAGAGAGGGCTTCGTTTGTTGCCGAACGCCGCAGTGCCTGTTCCGCCGCGGCTATCAGATAGCCGATCGTTTTGGGCCAATCACCAGCCTCCCGCCAATGATAGGCGAGCAATTCCGGTTGCATCGCGGCGGTTTCCGGAAACAATTCTTCATAAGACCGCGCGACGCTGCCGTGCAGGGCCTGCCGTCGCTCGCGCACAAGCATGTCGTAGGCGGCATCGCGCACCAGCGCATGCTTGAACAAGAAGCTTGCTTGCGGCGGCGATCCGCGCCGGAACACCAGCCCCGAAGAGACCAACTGATCGAGCGCACTCGTTAATGCCGCGTCATTCCGTTCGGCAATAAAGCGCAAAAGCTCATACGAAAAATCGCGACCGATCACAGCGGCGGCTTGCGCAACTTCTTTGGCGCCGGCGATTCGGTCGAAACGCGCTAACAGCAGGCCATGCAGAGTGGGTGGAATAAGGCCCAGTTCCGCCGCTTTGGTTCGGCGCGCGCGCGGCCCATCGCCCGCGGGCAATCGCTCCAGTACCGATTTTGTAAGCTCCTCGACGAACAGCGGCACGCCCTCGGCTCGCGAGATGATCTCATCCTCCGCCGCCGCGGCGACGCGGCTGTCTGCGGCGACCAGATGGATGAGTGCCGCCGAGTCCGGACGGCTGAGACGGGAAAGAATAAGCGTAGTCAGATGCGCATAGTCCGGCCATGGCAGCGTCGCTTCCGGCCGGCCTACGATCAACAGCAGTAGACGTAGGTTGTTGGCGCGCTCGACCAGAAGGGTAAGAAATTCGAGCGACGTCGGATCGGCCCACTGTACGTCATCAACGACGGCCAAGACCGGTCGTTGTGATGCCATGGACGCGATGCGCGCCAGCAAATGGACAAAGATTCGCTCCTTGCGCTTTTGCGGCGACAGCTGCGCGGTCTCCGGTGACGCGTCGGAGGGCAGGCTCAACAGGCCCGCGAGGAGCGCCTCCGCCTCCGCCGCCGCCGGTCCTAGCGCGTCGATCTGACGGCGAAGCTTCTCCAGACGCAGTGCGGCACTATCATCGCGGCCGAAGTCGGCGGACATTTGCAGTTCGTCCAGAATGACGGCCATTGGCGCATCCGAGCGGTGGGGCAAGCCGCAATAACGAAGGGGCGCCGGCGCCTCGGATTGCAGCTGTTCCTCCAACTCGACGATCAGACGCGATTTGCCGATGCCGGCTTCGCCGATCAGGATCACGACTCGCCCGCGGCCAGCCTTGACCTCGGACCAAAGTTGCATCAGCCGTCCCATTTCGGCTTCGCGACCGACGATTGGCAACATGTCCTCGCGCCGCAACGCGTCAAAGCGGCCAATCCCGGCGGCCGCCGCAATCACGTGCCAAGCCCGGATGGCCTTCGCGCTATCGTCGATCACCACCGGTGCGATTTCGCGGCAATCGAACAAACGGCCAACCAACCTCCGGGTACGCTCCTCCATGACCACGCCGCCGGCGGCCGCCGCTTGCTGCAAATGTTGGGCGAGGTTGAGCGCTTCGCCGACGGCAGCGGCTTCTCTGCCGGCGGTGCTGCCGAGTTCGCCGATCACCATGAGCCCGGTGGCGATACCGGTGCGTGCGCGAAACTTGCCCTTCGGCCAGCGATCGATGGCGTCGATCGCTGTGTTCAACTCTAGCGCGGCGCGCAGGGCGTTTTCCGCGTCGTTTTCCTGAGCTTTCGGATGGCCGAAATAAGCGACGATATTGTCGCCGAAATTACGGGCGACGAGGCCACCGCGCCGAGTGATGGTGCCAGCGCAGACTTCGTAAACGTGGCTGATGATCGCGTCGAGATCCTCAGGATCCAGTTCGGCAGCAAGCGCCGCAAACCCAAGAATCTGACACGACAAAACGGCAACCTGCCGCCTTTCGACCGATTGCGCATCGTGCGTTTTGGCGTGAACAGGCTCGGCCATCACCGGCGTGCCTTCCAGCTCTGTTATTCGCACGCGAGCCACGAACTTATAGCCGGCGCCCGGCACGGTAACGATAAATTGGGCCTTCGTTTCCCGCGGCTCTATCTTGCGCCGCAATCGCGCCACGAGCATGTCGATGCTGCGGTCGTAGTTATCGGAACGGCCGCCATCGACTTCTCGCCGCAATTCCGCGCGCGACAAGACCCGCCCGGGACTGCTAACAAACGCTACCAGCAGCGCAAATTCTCCACGCGTCAGCGTCACCTCCTGGCCCTTGGCGTTGAGAAAAACGTGTCCGGCCAGGTCGAGCTTGCAGCCTTCGAACTGAATAACATCGGCGCCGCTTGCGCGCTCGCGGCGCTTCGCGGTCGACGCGCCATGGCCAATAAACGACACATATGTTTCAGGATTAAGCGGCTCCGACTCGCAAACCAAAGCATCGGAGAACCAGTTGGTGAGTTGTCTACCGACGGCCGCGCCCTCGGCCAGGATCACGAGCTTGCCGACGGCGCTCTCCACCTCCCGCAGAAAGGACAGCTCGCGGTCAATGGCCGAAGACGCGGCGACGACGGCCGCTTCGAATGACTCCTTGCGCAGGAGCTGACGCGCGGTCTTTTCCGTAGAAGCAATTTCGACGCTATAGCCGATTGGCAGCAGCGACCGCGCGATCGCAGCACGAAGCACCGTTTGTTGGGCCACGACCAGAACGCGTTTCGGCATGATTGGCCAATAAATCTGTCCAATCGCCCGGAAGTTGATTGTCCCGCACGAGGCGGTTCCCGTCAAGCAAAGCCACTGTTACACTGCTGTTACAGCGCAAAGCACGCGACGTTACATGGGTTGCCTAGAGTGGTTGCGTGCACAGCCAAGCAACGGCCGACGGCACGCGCCCTCCCCTTTATGCAACCGGCGCGGCCGCGTCCGCTCGCATACGAACTCGCCGGCACCGGGACGGCGGAAATCGCGGCGTCGCCACGTGGTTTCGTTTTGCGCGGCTAACCTGCAGCGTAGCGATCTGGTTATTTCGCCTGGTGCGCGGTTATCGCGCCATGCTTTCGGAGCTGGAAAGCCTTTCCGAACACGATCTGCGCGATCTGAGATTCGACAGTGCGGACTTCCACGCCATTGAGCGGACGGAGGCGCAACGTCGTTACCGAGTGCAGACGCACGCAATGGAGCTGTCGCAAGGGGGCGGGTTGCGCCGCCAACGAGTCTTGACGCCGTAAACAAATCGCCAGCTGGGGGCGAGCTTGCCGCTCGGCACCTGGCGTCGTTTAGCTCCGATACGGTTGCAGATGACTGGCACCATCGCATCTCGCCGAGAAAAATCATTTCGCTTGCTGTGAGCCGGCTTGAGGCGCGCGGCAAAGGCATTTTGCTGCTTCACGATATCCACAGCGCAACTGTTGCCGCATTACCGGGCCTGCTGAAGGATTTGAAGGCGCGTGGCTTTCATATCGTGCAGGTGGTGGCGTCTTCGGTCAATCAATTCTGATTATCTACGAAACCCGCCATACCGACGCACCTCGTCGCGCGTGAGTAACTTTGCCGCCCGCCCGCCGCGCTCGTCCGCGCAAGGCGCGTCGCCGATATAGCGGCCACACGCGGTATTAACGACCGACTTCGCATTGGGCCGCTTTGTAGCCATCGGCCAAATAGAAGCGAACTG
>CAYWNY010000090.1:0-15032 GCA_964459765.1 uncultured Hyphomicrobiales bacterium
GCAAAGGTGCCGTCGGAATGGCGGAAGAAGCGCAGCATCGGCATCATCCGCTCGACGGCGTTGATCAGCACCGGCGGCGGGGCGATGTTGCGCGAGGCGTAAACCTGCCGCAGCGGCAGCAGCTCTAGCAGAATCTGGACGATTGCGCCCGGATCGCGGCTGATATGGCCGCCATCGGGCAGGATTTGCCGATCGAGTTCGTATTTGAGCCGCGCGGTCGCCGCTTTGATGTGCCGCGCTTGGCCAGCGATGCAAAGCGCCGCGTAGCAGAGCGCGACCGCGGCGTGCAGGCGGCCCACGCCGCGGCGCGCGTCCAACGCCGTGAGGCGCAGATAGCGCACCTGTCGCACGAGACTGCGGATGAAGCGCCGGTAAAAACGCAAATCCGCGTCTTGGAGCACCAGCGGCGCCTGGCTGAGCCAGCAGATAATGCGCCGCGACAGCACGTCTGGCCGCCAGGCAAGCGGGTCCCAGGTGCCTTTGAGCGCGATCCACTCGTCGACCAGCGCGCGCGCATTGGCGCGGGTGATGCCGGATTCGGCCGCGCGCAGATGGCGCAGCCAGCTGAAGCCATGGAGTTCGGCCGCCCATTCGTCGGACGGCGGGGTCATTTCGAAAATCGAGCGGCCGTCGCAGACCACGACCTTGCCGGCAAAGGCAAAGCGCCCGGAATAGATTTCGGTGGCGCGGGTAGCGTCGGCGGTGCGCAGATCGTGCGGCGCGATCGACAACCGATCGGTTTTGAGCGGAAAGAGCGGCCAGCGCACGACGGGATGGCCGTTCACTCTTCCGGCAAGCTGCCGCAACCCGCCGCGCAGCAACAGCCACGACAGGTTCGCACGGTTCGCAACTGAAACGCGCGCCATCGCCGCGCTCGCCCCTCCTTCAGCGAGGCGCAACGCCTCCCCGCCGATTCGCACCTTAATGGAATGTGACAGCGGCGGCCAACGAGCGGCGGTTTCTCTTGAAAAAACGCTATTCTTTGCGCAGCCGCGCAGCAAAGAAGCCGTCCAACCCGGCAAACCGCGAATCAGTGTCGGGCAGATGACAAGGCAGCGTCCGCAGGTCGCCGTTGCCGGTGATGAATTCGGCGTGGCCAAAAATTTCCGCGGCCGTGATCGGCACGCGCCGCACGTTTGCGTCAAGCGCGAGCAAGCCGGCGACGACCGCTTCGCCTTCCTCGGGTTCGAGCGAACAGGTGCAGTAGACGAGCGTCCCGCCCGGCTTGGTCAGCGCGACGGCGCGCTCGAACAGCCGGCGCTGCAGGTTGGCGAGCGCGGCGATGTCGGCGGGCCGTTTGAGCCAGGGCACGTCGGGATGACGGCGAATGGTGCCGGTCGACGAGCAGGGCGCGTCGACAAGCACCGCGTCAAACGGCTGAGCATTCCATTCGGTGACGTCGGCGCACACAAGCTCTGCAGTGAGCTGAAGGCGCTGCAGGTTGTCGCGCAGGCGGGCGAGGCGAGCCGGCGCGCGATCGACGGCGGTGACCTGCGCGCCCGCGGTGAGAAGTTGCGCCGCCTTGCCGCCGGGCGCCGCGCACAGATCGGCGACGCGCAAGCCTCTCACCTCGCCCAACAGCTGCGCCGGCAACGCGGCGGCCGCGTCCTGGACCCACCACGCGCCTTCGGCAAAACCCGGCAGCCCGGTGATCGGCCCGTGCGCGATCGTGCGCACCGATCCGGTCGGCAGCACGCGGCCGCCGAGCCGTTCCGCCCAGGCCAGCGGGTCGCTTTTGACCGACAGGTCGAGCGCGGGCTCGCGGCCGTCGGCGGCGGCGATCGCGCGCGCGGTCGCCTCGCCATAGGTTGCAACCCAGCGGTCGAGGAGCCAGGGCGGCGTATCGAGCGCGATGCTGTCGAGCGCCGCGAGCTTCTCTTTGCCTTCACGCACCACGCGCCGCAGCACCGCATTCACCAGGCCGGCGTAACGGGCGGCATGGCGGTCGGACTGAACGAGGCGCACGGCAAGATCGACGGCGGCGTGGTCGGGAACGTCGAGAAAAAGAATCTGCGCGGCCCCGACCAAGAGCGCGGCTTCGACCCGCGGCGCTTCCTTCGGCGCGCCGCGCTCGAGAAAGAGACCGAGCAGATGGCGCAGCGCGCCGAGCCGCCGCAGCACGACGGCGGCGATCGCCCGTGTCAGCGCGCGATCCCGCTCCGGCAATTCGGAAAAATCGGGATGCGCATTGGCGTCGAATTGTTCGTCGAGCGGACGTTTTTTTCGCAACACGCCGTCGACGATGTCGGCGGCGATGCGGCGCGCCGGCAAACCCGGCACGGGTTTGGGGTCTGCGCGTTCCTTGGGGCGGCCGGCCTGCATCCGGCCTTCTTGGCATGGAACGGCGGCGCTGCGCGAGCGGTCTTAAAAGCCGCGAGACGGACGCAAGCCGCTGCTCGCGTTCTTGCCCATTACTCGAATTCGGCTGGGATATCGAGATGGCGGAAGTGCGAGAACAGCGGCAGCGAATCTTCTTTTAGCGGCACGACGTGGTTCGGGAAGAAGTTGACGTGCCCGTCGCACAATTGCGCCTTGCTGTTGTCCTCGTGGTGAAGCACGACGCGCTGACCGTCCTCTGCGATAATTTTCGACATGGCTCCCTCCTGCGCTGCGAAGATCACACCATCACCGTGTTCGCGCTCGCAGCATGAGGCTGTGACGGCAATCACGGCTGGGCATTTTGCGGTTTCGATTTTCGCCGCACGGCGGGGCCTGAAGCGGCCTTGCGGGCGGACGACGGCTGCGCCAAGTGATGGCTATGGCCGAGCAAACCCCGCCAAAACCGCCGCTGACACCGGCGGCGCAGCGCGCGCTCGATGAAGCCGCCGCGCGGCGCGCCGCGCGCGAGCGCCTCCCCCTGACCGGCCGAAGGAAGTGGGCGGTCCCGAGGGCCCGGAACCGACCCGGTATGGGGATTGGGAAATCAAGGGGCTGACGCCGGATTTTTAAGGCCTGCGGTGAGTATTTGACTATATTCCGCTGATCGGAATATAATCCTCGAAACCATTTCTTAGTGGGACTCAATCAAATCAAAACGAGCACATGGGCGCGACGTTTCCCTTGTCCCCTGCGGCTCTCATGCACCGGCGCGGCGGTGGGCTTGACGTTGTTGCCGCGGCTGCGGTGGGAATATTTGCGCTCGGCTTCGCGGCCGGGACGGCGTTGCGGCCGGTATCGGAGCCGGCCCACCCCGCGCCCGCCACGCTAGCTGCGAACGAGCCGGCTGCGCGCGCCGCACCGAACCCGCAGGCCTACAACGCGCAGTTCGCTTATGCCGCCGAGGTCGTGCGCGTCATCGACGGCGACACCTTCGAGGCGCGCGTGCATGTGTGGCCGGGGCTCGACGTCACCACCAAGGTGCGGCTGCGCAACATCGATGCGCCTGAGCTGCATGCGCGCTGCGTCGACGAGTCCACAAAAGCGCAAGCCGCGCGCACGGCGCTCGAGCAAATGCTCGCAGCCGGCGGCGTGATGCTGTCGCGGGTCGGCATCGATAAATATGGCGGGCGGATCGACGCGCTGGTCGCCACCCACGATGCGGCGGATGTTTCGGCGGCGCTGCTCGGCGGCGACTTTGCCCGCGCGTATGACGGCGGCCGCCGCGGCGGCTGGTGTTGATTACTCGACCACCACCCGCGTGCCGACGCTGACGCGGTCGAACAGGTCCTGGATGTCCTCGTTGTACATGCGGATGCAGCCATACGACACGAAGTGGCCGATCGAGCTCGGCTGGTTAGTGCCGTGAATTGCGTATTCGCCGCCGGCGAGTGACATGGCCGCGACGCCCATTGGGTTCCGCGGCGAACCGCCCGGTATGACGCTCGGCATACCGGGGTGATCGGCGCGCACCACCGCCGGCGGCGCCCAGTCCGGGCGCACATACTTACCGTTGATGTACGACGTGCCCGACCATTGCTTGCCCGCCCGGCCGACGCCAACCGGATAGCGGATCGCCTCGCCGTAGCCGACGTAATAATAGAGCCGCCGCTCGTTGGTCCGCACCACGATGGTGCCCGGCATAAAATTCTCTTTGGTCGCTACGGTTTCGCTGTGGGCCTGCGCCTTTTGGGGCGGCAGCGCGAAAACACAGACGATGCCGGCCAACACGGTCGACAACAGAATTTTTCCTCGCATAGTCGGAATCCTTGCAACGGTGGGATTGCCGCGCGAGGCAAGCCGCCGGCGCGGGAACCAGTGCACTTTAGCGGAAGGATTTGGCGCGATCAGCACTCGACCGCGACACGGTGAAGCTTTGGCAAATTTTCCCAGCCGGTGTGGCCCAAGCGCAACCCGCGCTTCACCTCTCCCCGCGTGCGGGGAGAGGTCGCCGCGCAAAGCGCGGCGGGTCAGGGGGCTTTGCCGCAATTCTAAGCTCTTCGGTAACGCCCCTCACCCCATCCCTCTCTCCGTAAGCGGGAGAGAGAGAATTACGCGCTTTTGCGGTTCTGCCGGTTGCCGATGAGGTCGTCGACCACGGCCGGGTCGGCGAGCGTCGAGGTGTCGCCGAGATTGCCGAATTCGTCCTCGGCGATCTTGCGCAGGATGCGGCGCATGATCTTGCCGGAGCGCGTCTTCGGCAGGTTCGGCGCAAACTGGATGAGATCGGGCGAGGCTATCGGGCCGATCTCCTTGCGGACCCAGCCGGTCAGCTCCTTGCGCAATTCTTCGGTCGCTTGCTCGCCGTCCATGAGCGTCACATAGGCGTAGATGCCTTGGCCCTTGATGTCGTGCGGATAGCCGACCACCGCGGCCTCCGACACTTTCGGATGCGCCACCAGCGCGGATTCGACTTCGGCGGTGCCCATGCGATGGCCGGCGACGTTGATCACGTCGTCGACGCGGCCGGTGATCCAGTAATAGCCGTCGGCATCGCGCCGGCAGCCGTCACCGGTGAAATATTTCCCCGGATAGGCGCGGAAATACGTGTCGACGAAGCGCTGATGGTCGCCATAGACGGTGCGCATCTGCCCCGGCCAGGAATCGGCGATGCACAGGTTTCCGGTCGCCGCGCCTTGCAGCACCTTGCCCTCGGCATCGACGATTTCCGGAATGACGCCGAAGAACGGCGTCGTCGCCGAACCGGGCTTGAGCCGCGTCGCGCCCGGCAACGGTGAAATCAAAATGCCGCCGGTCTCGGTCTGCCACCAGGTATCGACGATCGGGCAGCGGCCGTCGCCGACCACGCGGTGATACCATTCCCAGGCTTCCGGATTGATCGGCTCGCCGACCGAGCCGAGCAGCCGCAGCCTCTTGCGCGAGGTCTTCGTCACCGGCTCGTCGCCGGCCTGCATCAGCGCGCGGATCGCGGTCGGCGCGGTGTAGAAAATGTTGACCTTGTGCTTGTCGATCACCTCCCAAAAGCGCGAGGAGGTCGGATAATTGGGCACGCCTTCGAACATCAGCGTGATGGCGCCGTTGGCGAGCGGTCCATAGACGATGTAGCTGTGGCCGGTGACCCAGCCGACGTCAGCGGTGCACCAGTAGATGTCGCCGTCGTGATAGTCGAAGACGTCCTGGTGCGTCATCGACGTGTAGACCAGGTATCCGCCAGTCGTGTGCAGCACGCCCTTCGGCTTGCCGGTCGAGCCTGAGGTGTAAAGGATGAACAGCGGATCTTCGGCGTTCATGTGCACGCACGGGCAGTCAGACGTCACCATCGCCGCGGCGTCGTCATACCAGACGTCGCGGCCCGGCAGCATGTTCACCGGCGCGCCGGTGCGCTTGACGACGATGACGTGGTCGACGGCGCTCTGAATCTTTTCGATCGCCGCGTCGGTATTGGCCTTGAGAGGCACCTTGCGGCCGCCGCGCACGCCTTCGTCGGCTGTGATGATGACTTTGGACTGACAATCTTCGACGCGGCCGGCGAGCGATTCCGGCGAGAAGCCGCCGAACACCACCGAATGGATCGCGCCGATGCGGGCGCAGGCCAGAATGGCGTAGATCGCTTCCGGAATCATCGGCAGATAAATGGTAACCCGGTCGCCTTTCTCGACGTTGCGGTTGCGCAGCACGTTGGCGAGCCGGCAGACCTGGTCGTGTAGCTCGCGGTAGGTGATCTTCTTTGAGTCTTTCGGATCGTCGCCCTCCCAGATCAGCGCGACCTGATCGCCGCGGGTTTCGAGGTGGCGGTCGATGCAGTTGTAAGCGGCGTTGGTGGTGCCGTCCTCGAACCACTTGATCGAGACGTTGTGCGGATCGAACGAGGTGTCCTTCACCTTGGTGAAGGGCTTGTACCAATGGATGCGCTTCGCCTGCTCCGCCCAAAAGCCGTTCGGGTCGGCGAGCGAGCGCTGATACATCGCCTTGTATTTGGCTTCGTTGATAAAGGCGCGCTTGGCCCAATCGGCGGGCACCTCGTAGACTTTGTCCGGCATAGTTTCCTCCACGCGACGCACAGGACGCCCGCTTAACAGCATCTTCTCCCGTACGCTCATAATTGACTATCCCTCTTTTGGCGGACAAGCGCGGCTCGAAAGCACGCTCAAATCCGCTCCCACGGTCAGCCAAAAATGGGCCGCCGGCCGTCGTCGGTCTTGATTGGAATCAACGATTTTCGCGATTCTCCGGCGCGGCTCAGAGCATCTGCCCGGCTAATTGCCCATCGTCCGTTCGGCGTCGCGCTGCGCCGCGGCAAACCTCTCGCCGGCCTCCTGGTGCGCTTTGAGCAGCGGGGCGATTTCGTCGAGCGTGCGCTGGTCCTTGGCCTGGATTTGCATGCCGGAGACGGTAAGCCGCGAGCGGTGGCTGTTGATGTAATCGACGAGTTTGATCGACGCGTCGATGCCCGCTTGCAGCGCCTTTTCGGACTTCTCGAAAGCCAAAGCTGGCGCGGTGACGAGCTTGTCGAAGGTCCGGTCGTAGACCGCCTTGAGGTCGTCGGGCAGTTTGAGCGCGGCGCGGTCGGCCGTCGCTTTGGCGATGCGGGCTTCGAGCGCCTGCCCCGTCTTTGTCAATTCGTCCTTGGCGGTGACGAGATCGGCCGGCGCTGCCGCCATCAACTCGACGGTGCGCGGGCTCACCCCGGGCCCGGCGCCGAGCTTCATCATGTGATTGGCGAAGTCCTGCGACTGCGCCCGCATGTCCTTATTGAAGTCGAGGATCAGCGTGTGTTGCTGCAAATACGGGCCGAAGGCTTTCTCGTCCGCAGCCGTGGGAACGAGATAATGCGCGCCGCTGCGGCCGTTGATGTCCTGCAGGAACGCGATGAAGGCCTTGCGCTGACCCGCCTCGCTGTCGCCGCATGCCGCCAGCGCGAACGCTAACAGCAACGCCGCGGCGCCAAAAGCCGCGCGGCTCAACACCGACATGTCACGCCCCCTGAATGGTTACAGCCCGCCCATCTTACTGACGAGCTTCCATTCTTCCGCGGTAACGGGCTGCACCGACAGCCGCGCATATTTTACCAGCGCCATGTCCTTGAGCTTCGGTTCTGCTTTGATGGCGGCGAGCGTCACCGGCTTGGGCAACGGCTCGATTGCGGCCGTCGTTACCGCCACCCACGCTTCGCCCTTGCCGGCGGTCGGATCGGCAAACGCTTCCTTGACGATTTCGCCGATACCGACCACCTGCTTCTCGTCGCCGGTATGATAGAAAAAGAACTTATCGCCCTTTTTCATCTCCTTGAGATAGCGGCGGGCGGTGAAGTTGCGCACGCCGCTCCAGGTGTCGCCCTTGGCGCCGCGCTTTAACTGATCGTTCCACGAATACTCGTCCGGCTCGGACTTGAGCAGCCAATAGGCCATAGATCATCCCTCCGCCTTGAACGGCCGCGACAACAGCGACTCGATGGCTTCGTCCACGCTCATGGTCTCGTCAAGGAGCGCAGCGACCGCCGCGGCGATCGGCATGTCGACTGCGCGCTCGCGCGCCATCTCAATCAGTACGGCGGCGGTGAAGATGCCTTCGGCAAGACCGCCGTGGATCGCTTGCGGCTTTTGCCCGCGGCCGAGATTGACGCCGAAGCTGAAATTGCGCGACTGCGGGCTCGAGCAGGTCAGCAATAAATCGCCGAGGCCGGACAACCCCATCAGCGTTTCGATCCTTGCGCCATAGGCGCGGCCGAAGCGCACCAACTCTGCGAAGCCGCGCGTGGTCAATGCCGCTTGCGCGCTGGCGCCGAGCCCGCGGCCGACGACCACCCCGGCAGCAATCGCCAGCACATTCTTGGTGGCGCCACCGATTTCGGCGCCGCGGATGTCGGTCGAACGGTACGGGCGAAAGCTGGCAGACCCAATGGCCTGCGCCAAAGCGCCGGCGAGCACGTCGTCGTGCGCCGCCAAGGTGACCGCTGTCGGCATGCCGCGCGCCACGTCAGCGGCAAAGCTCGGGCCGGACAAGATCGCGGGTGAAGCCGCCGGCGCGCATTCGGCGACCACGTCGGTCATGAACTTTCGCGTGCCGCGTTCGATGCCTTTGGCGCAGACGATGACCGGTGTGTCCTTTGTAAGGAAGGGCGCAAGCTCGGTCGCGACCGCACGCATGGCTTGTGCCGGCACGACCAAGAGGATCGCTGGCGCGCCCGCAGCATCGGCAACGCTGCCGGCGACCGTGATGCGTTCTTCGAGCTTTAGGCCCGGCAGGTACGTGCTCTCGCGGTTGCGCGCCAGCCCGGCCGCCAGCGATGCATCGGGCTCCCACAGAGTGACCTTGCGGCCGGCGCGCGCGCAGGTCAGTGCCAACGCCGTCCCCCAGGCGCCACCGCCGATAACGGCTATGTGGTTAAGTGCCATGCTGCGCTTTTGGATGATGCAGTGGTCTGCGGATTTCCATGAAAGTATAGCTGTTTCAATGTCTTACCGCGCAGCAATTTTGTGCAAACGCAAAAATCGCGCTCCCGTTTTCGGCGGAAAACTAAGCGATTACAACGCTTTACCGCGCAGCAATTTGGGCACTTCGCCGACCAGCCCAGCGGCTTCACGGATGAAAAGGCGCTTGAGATTGGGCAGCCGGTCGACTAGGCTCAGCCCGAAGTCGCGCGCGACACGCAAAGCCGCCGAGCGGTTGGAAAACAACCGGTTCAGCCCGTCGGTCGCGAGCCCCATCGCCACCGTATCGAACCGCCGCCAGCGCTGATAGCGCTCGAGTACCGTTTCCTCGCCCGGGTCGAGGCCGAGGCGAGCCGCGTCGACAATGACTTCGGCGAGCGCGGCGACGTCGCGCAGGCCCATATTGAGCCCTTGCCCGGCAATTGGATGAATGAGGTGCGCGGCGTCGCCAACAAGTGCCAGTCGCGCGGCGATGAACGAGCGGGCGACGAAGAATCCCAGCCGATGCACACGCCGCGGACCGATGGTGGTGATCTCGCCGAGATGGAGCTTGAAGCGCCGTTCGAGTTCGTCATGAAGGGCGGCGTCGGGCAACGCGACGATGCGGTCCGCGTCCGGGGTCGTCTCGGTCCAGACGATGGACGAGCGCTTGCCCTTGAGCGGCAGGATGGCGAAGGGGCCGGCCGGCAGAAAGTGCTCGATGGCGCGGCCATTGTGGTCGCGCTCATGCGTGACGTTGGTGACAATGGCGGACTGGCTATATTCCCAGCCATGGACGGCGATGCCGGCGTGCTCGCGGATCGACGAGCGGGCGCCGTCGGCGGCGACAAGCAGCCGCGCTTTTTGCGTCGCGCCATCCGCAAGACGCACCGCGACGGTGCATTCATCGGCCGCCGCCGGCGTGAACTCGGCGACCGCGGTTGCGCGCAGGTCGACGCCGAGATCGCGCGCTTTCGCTTCCAGCGCCGCAACCAGATGCCGGTTCTCGATCATATGTGCGAACGGTTCGCCCAGCTCGATTTCGCCGCCAAAGGTGAGAAAAACCGGCCGCACCGCATCGTCGACGCGGCTGTCGGTCACCACCATGTCGAGAATGGGCTGCGCCTCGGCGGCGACGTTTTGCCAAACGCCCAGCGTTTCGAAGAGCCGCCGCGCCGCGGCGACGATCGCGGACGCGCGCTCGTCGCCGGCATAATTTCGCCCGAGCTGCGGATCGGCGACGGTGACGGAAATCGAGGAGCCAAGACCCTGCCGCAAGGCAATCGCCAGCGTGAGCCCGGCAAAGCCGCCGCCCGCGATCAGCACGTCGATCTGCTCATCATCCCGGACCATGACGCTTACACCCTTACAGCGCGTCGGTTTTCTGGACCGCCGCTGCTTTGCAGCATAGCATCGGCGGGCTGGCCCGCGAACTCGCAAATCCGCCGGCAACGTCGTCGCCTCTCCCCGCGGCTGCAGATTGGAACCGCTCATGTCCTCGATCCAGGACGTCGTTGCTATTCTCGATCTCGAGCCGCTCGAGGTGAATTTGTTCCGCGGTCGTTCACCGCAATCGCGCTGGCAGCGCGTGTTCGGCGGGCAGGTGATCGGCCAAGCTCTGGTCGCGGCTTGCCGCACCGTCGAGGACGTGACGCTGCGCCCGCCGCATTCACTGCATGCCTACTTCCTCTTGGGCGGCGATCCCAAAGTACCGATCATCTACGAGGTCGACCGCATCCGCGACGGCAAAAGCTTCACGACGCGAAATGTCGTCGCCATCCAGCATGGCCGCGCCATCTATTCGATGTCGGTGTCGTTTCATGTGGCCGAAGACGGTCCCTCGCATCAGTTCACGATGCCGGACGTACCGCGACCGGACGATTTACCGAGCGAGGCGGAAATCAGAAATCAGGTGCAATCGCGCCTGTCCGATCCGGTGCGCCGGTACTTCGAGCGCGAACGGCCGATCGAGCTCAGGCCGGTGGAATACGGCCGCTACCTCGGCGAGAAGCTCGAAGGCGGCCGTTATCACATGTGGATGCGCGCAACCGGTCGCCTGCCGGATGAGCCGGCAATCCACCAATGCGTTCTGGCGTACGCCTCCGACATGACGTTGCTTGACGCCGCCCTCATTCCGCTCGGCAAATCCGTGTTCAACGAAGACATCATGGCGGCAAGCCTCGACCATGCCTTGTGGTTTCACCGCCCGTTCCGCGCCGACGAGTGGCTGCTCTATGCGCAGGACAGCCCCAATCTCGGCGGCGCACTCGGCTTCTCGCGCGGTCTGGTCTTTGCCCAGGACGGCAGGCTCGTGGCCTCGGTCGCGCAGGAGGGTCTGTTGCGCTTGCGCTGGCCCAAGGAGGAGTAAAATCGCGGGTTAAGCAAGGTAAGCGTTAGCCGGATTAATCAGGATGACTTCGGCTGACGGACCAATTATCGGTAGAACCACGAAAGGCCGGACCTCCTATGAAGTTCGTCGTCGCCATCATCAAGCCTTTCAAGCTGGAGGAAGTGCGTGACGCGCTGACGGCTATTGGCGTGCACGGCATGACCGTAACCGAGGTCAAGGGTTACGGCCGCCAGAAGGGCCACATGGAAATCTACCGTGGCGCCGAATACGCGGTGAACTTCCTGCCCAAGGTCCGGCTTGAGGTTGCCGTTCCGAGCGATCAGGCGGACGAGGTCGTGGAAGCCATCAGCACCTCGGCCAAGACCGGCCAGATCGGCGACGGAAAGATATTTGTCAGCCCGATTGAGCAAGCAATGCGCATCCGAACTGGAGAAACCGACGCCGACGCGCTCTAGGCGCGCCGCTTTCGCCATTTTTCCGGGGATATCAGTCGCTCGCGGACGTCCAAACGTCCGATTTGTCTCGAAAAAAATAGCTTGAAGCCTAGTATTTATGCAGCCTGTCCGATGTTTGGGCGGGCGCTGTTGCGCAGTCCTTAGGCGGACGGGCGCGAGGTCGCAGCCGCGCTCAAATGGGCATGCAATGCCAACGCATTAAGGCCGTTTTGCCGAACTGGCACGGCCCTTGATTACCACTTCACCGCCAAACCGCGGCCGGGGCAACACTTCCATCGCGGTCGTTCTGAGTTTCATTCGCCCCGTCGGCGCGGGTGCAAGGGGGCGACGGGGAGATTGAATCAATGAAAATCGTTATGGCGATCATCAAGCCATTTAAGCTCGATGAAGTCCGCGATGCGCTTACGAAGATCGGCGTGCAGGGACTGACCGTCACCGAGGTGAAGGGCTACGGCCGGCAAAAAGGGCATACCGAGATCTATCGCGGTGCCGAATATGCCGTGAGCTTTCTGCCGAAAATCAAGCTGGAAATCGCCTGCGCCGCCAGTCAGGCGGACAAGGTGATCGAGACCATCAGCGCGGCCGCCAAGACCGGGCAGATCGGCGACGGCAAGATATTCGTCTTTGGCATCGACCATGCGGTGCGCATCCGCACCGGCGAAACCGACGCCGCAGCCCTCTAGCAACCCGCACCACGGACAGGAGTGAACTCATGAACTTGAAACGTTTCTCGCGTGCGGGGCTGTTGGCACTCGCTGGAGCGCTGGCGCTTGCCATCCTCTTCAGCGTGCCGACCTTCCATGTGTCCTACGCGCAGACGCCCGCGGCGACGAGCGAAACGCCGGCTGCCGAGGCGGCGCCGCCAGCATGCGACGCCAAGACGCTGACCAATTGCACGCCCAACTCCGGCGACACCGCGTGGATGCTGACCTCGATGGCCATCGTGTTGATGATGACCCTCCCGGGGTTGGCGCTGTTCTACGGCGGCATGGTGCGCAAGAAGAATGTCGGCGACACGGTGATGACAAGCTTCGCAATTACCTGTCTGATCAGCGTGCTGTGGCTGTTCTTCACCTACAGCCTTGCGTTCCGCGCCGGCACTCCGTTCATCGGCGGGCTCGACCGCGCGTTCCTGCAGGGTATCGTCAGCGACTTCTCCAAGAATATCGGCAATCCCAACCCACTGGCGCCGACGATTCCGGAGAGCGTCTATTCGATGTTCCAGTTGACCTTCGCGATCATTACGGCGGCGCTGATCGCCGGATCGTTTGCGGAGCGCATGAAGTTTTCAGCCATGCTGTGGTTCGTTGGCCTGTGGGCGATCTTCGTCTATTCGCCGGTGGCGCACTGGGTGTGGGGACCGGACGGCATTTTCAACAGCACCAATCCGGACGCCAAGTTGCACGTGCTCGACTTTGCCGGCGGCACCGTGGTGCATGTCAATTCAGGCACCGCCGGCTTGATGGCCGCGCTCATGCTCGGCAAGCGCAAGGATACCGGCCCGCCCCACAACATGGTGCTGACCTTGATCGGCGCCTCGCTGCTGTGGGTCGGCTGGTTCGGGTTCAACGCCGGCTCCGCCGTATCGGCCGGCATCCAAGCCGGCATGGCGATGCTGGTCACGCACACGGCCACCGCCACGGCCGGTTTCACCTGGATGCTGGTCGAGTGGTTGATGCGCGGCAAACCGACCGTGATCGGCATCTGCTCGGGCGCGGTGGCGGGTCTCGTCGCCATTACGCCGGCTTCCGGCTACGTCGGTCCGATGGGCGCCTTCGCTATCGGCATCGCCGCCGGCCTCGTCTGCTACTGGGGATGCACCGGGCTCAAGCACTTCTTCGGCTACGACGATGCGCTGGACGCCTTCGGCGTGCATGCGGTTGGCGGCGCTACCGGCGCGCTGTTGACCGGCGTGTTCGCCATCGAGGCATATGGCGGCACCGCCGGCCTGATTGAGGGGAATGCGATGCAGGTGGTCTATCAGGCCGGCGGCGTGCTGACCGTGTTCGTTTACGACGTGGTGGTGTCACTGATCATCCTGAAGATCCTCGACATGATCATCGGGCTACGCGTCAGCGAGGAAGTCGAGCGTGAAGGTCTCGATGTCGCGCTGCATGGCGAAGCCGTGCAGTAGTTTTAGTCTCAAGCGGACGGCGAGCTCGCCGCTCCGCTTGAGATGAACGGGCAAACTGCGGCTGACGAAAAACCCGGCATCGCCCGCCGCATGGAGGCTCCGGCAACCGCCGGAGCCTCTTACTTTTTAGGTCCGGCGCTGGCTGCTGGGGCGTCTTAACTTGGGCCGCCCTGGGACAACCTGCGATCTGGACAAAGGCCGGGCGAAATGGCTATGCCACCGGCGACGGCGGTCAAATCGCCGAAATCCGCAAGAACCATTCGGGAGGAAACCAATGGTGCGTAGCTATTTTGTCATCGCCGCCGTCGCGCTCGGCCTCGCTGTGCCGGGCGCCGCACACGCGGAAGATGTGGTCAAAATCGGTGTCATTCTGCCGATGACCGGGCAGCAGCAATCCACCGGCAAGCAAGAGGCCGCTGCGATAAAGCTTTACCAAGCCCAGCACGGCGACACCGTCGCCGGCAAGAAGGTCGAGGTGATCATCCGCGACGATGCGGCGGTTCCGGATAACACCAAGCGCATTGCGCAGGAATTGATCGTCAACGACAAGGTCGCCGTTGTCGCCGGCTTCGGCGTGACGCCGGCCGCGCTGTCGGTTGCGCCGCTCTCGGCCGAATCGAAGACGCCGGAAATCGTCACCGCCGCCGGCACGTCGATCATCACCGAAAAATCCCCGTACATCGCCCGCACGAGCTTCACGCTCGCGCAATCGACGGTGCCGATGGCCGACTGGGCCGCCGACAACGGCATCAAAAAAGTCGTGACCATGATCTCCGACTATGCGCCGGGCGTGGACGCGGAAAAGTCGTTCGTCGCCGAATTCAAGAAGAAGGGCGGGGAAGTTCTCGAATCGATCCGCTTCCCGCTCGCCAACCCGGATTTCGCTCCGTTCCTGCAGCGCGCCGCCGATCAGAAACCCGACGCGATCTTTGTCTTCGTCCCCTCCGGTCAAGGCGGCACCTTCGTCAAACAATTCGTCGAACGCGGCCTCGACAAGGCCGGCATCAAGATCATCGGTCCGGGCGACGTCATGGATGACGATCTGCTGGGCGGCATGGGAGATGCCGTCATCGGCACGGTCACCGCGCACCTTTATTCGGCTGATCACGATTCGCCGGCCAACAAGGCCTTCGTCGCCGCATTCAAGAAAGCCAACGACGGCATGCGGCCGAATTTCATGGCGGTCAGCGCCTATGACGGCATGAACCTCATCTACGAGGCGTTGAAGAAGACCGGCGGCAACACCGACGGCGACTCGCTGATCGAGGCGATGAAAGGCATGGCCTGGGAATCGCCGCGCGGCCCGATCTCGATCGATCCGCAGACCCGCGACATCGTCCAGAACA
>CAYWNY010000091.1:0-14958 GCA_964459765.1 uncultured Hyphomicrobiales bacterium
GGTCGGTGAAGGCGGCGAAGACTTTGGCCGGCGGCGCTTTGAAGCGCCGCTTGAGGGTGAGACTGGGTTTGACGGCTGTTTGGACGTCCATGACTCTTCCTCCTCCAGGAACACTGCAAGACGGTGCAGCGCTTCGGACCAAAAGCGTTCGTAGCGTTCGAGCCACTCCCGGGCGCTTTGCATGGGAGTGGCATTGAGACGACAGGTGACGGTGCGCCCGGTCTTGGCGCGCGTCACCAGGCCGGCGTCCGATAGAACATCGAGATGTTTCATGATGGCCGGCAACGAGACCGCAAACGGTTCAGCCAAAGCGCTGACCGAAAGTCCGGGTTGTTCGGCGAGCCGCGCCAACAGCGCGCGGCGGGTCGGATCGGCCAGCGCGGCAAAGGTGCGATCGAGCGGCGCGTCGTTAAGCTTAACCATATGGTTAAGTATAGAACCGGCGCGGCTGCTGTCAAGCCGCCGGACTTGGATTTTGTCAGAGCGCGCAAGCCGGAGCACCGCTGCGGACCACGGCGCCTGATATGTTATTTAAGGAAAGGGACCGGGAGCCAACGTGTGATGATCGGCAGAACAATGAGCCGGCGCAGGCGCGCAATCTCGGCCCTGGCGACGCTGGGGCTTGCGGTGGCGACGTCTTCGCCTCTCGCCTACGGTCAGGGCATCGAAGAGAAGGCGCAGATCTGCGCCGCCTGTCACGGCGAAAACGGCGTCCCCCCAGAACAGTCGGCGGCGCCGGTAAATCTGGGGGCAGAATTTCGGCTATCTGTTTTTCCAATTGCGCGATTTCAAATCCGGCGCGCGCAAGAGCGTTCAGATGACGCCGATCGTGGAGAGCTTGGAGGCCGGCGAACTGATGCAGCTGGCCCAGTTTTTCTCAAGAAAAAAGTGGCCCGATCTGCGGCAGCTGGATCCGGCCCAGGAAATCGTGGCGGCGCAACGGGCCAATGCCGTCATTGTCTGCGCCGCCTGTCATCAGCGCGACTTCACCGGCGACAACAACCAGCCACGCCTAGCCGGCCAGACCCGCACTTATTTAGAGAAGACGATGATCGATTTTCGCACCAGCGAGCGCGCCAACAATCCGGGCATGCACGATCTTATGCTGGGCATTACCGAACAAGAGATCGCGGCGCTCGCCGCGTATCTCGCCGGGTTCTGAAATCGCCTGGGCGCTGCGATTAACGCGCCGTCAACTACGACTTCCCGCATCCGCCGCGCGGCTCGGAACGCATGTTAGAGTTCGGCCGTTCCGTCGGTAGCGCACTGTCAGAGCTGCGATATGGACAAGAGCCTCATCTCTGCGATGTTCGCCGCCAAGATCGGCCAGTTGCAGCTTGTCGTCGCGGCGCGGCTTGCGAA
Source organism: uncultured Hyphomicrobiales bacterium (assembly GCA_964459765.1). Taxonomy (GTDB): domain Bacteria; phylum Pseudomonadota; class Alphaproteobacteria; order Rhizobiales; family Xanthobacteraceae; genus BOG-931. The sequence continues at coordinate 1,363 of CAYWNY010000091.1, forward strand.
AACCGATCCGCAGAGCGGCGCGTCGGTCAGCCAATTGATCGACGCCGCGCAGCAGAATTTCGAGCCGCTTCAGAGCGTTTCTACGGCGCCGGGAGCGAACGTCGATATCAGTTGCTGACGCCGTTTTCGCCGCCGCTGATCGCCGCGCCGACAAACTTCACCCCGTCGGCGCTTGCCCATTCGGCGGGTCCGGCCATTTCGCCAATCTCGCAGCCTGACCGGTCGACTATCAGCGTCGTCGGCATGCCGAATGCTTTGCCGGCGGCTTTGAGGTCCTGAAAGACCTTGGCGCTCGCATCGGCGTAATAGGCGAGATGCGTGACGCCGGTTTGCTTGAGGAAGGCCAGCGGCTTTTCCGGATCGCGGGTGTCGATATCGACCGCGATGACCTCGAAATTCGTCCCGCCGAGGTCGGCCTGCAACGCGTCCAGCGCCGGCATTTCTTTGCGGCAAGGGAGGCACCAGGTGGCCCAGAGGTTCAACAGCACGGTGCGGCCGCGCCACTCAGACAGCTTGCGTTCGCGGCCCGCGGCGTCCTTGAACGCCACATCCGGGACCAGGAAAGGGGTGTGCGCGACGGCGAGCGCCGCGACTTCGCCGCGCGCCAGGGGTGCAATCCGGCCGGCAAGGGCAACCGCCGGCGCGCAGGCGGCCGACGCCGGATTGCTTCTCAGCCGTCCCATCCCGTATACCCCCGCCAGCACCGCCCCGGCGGCCAATGCGCACAAGACCGCGACGGCGATGAAGCGGCGGCGGCGCACTTTATAGTACGGCTCGGCGGGCGATTCGGTCATTGACGGCATTTGAGCGGTGGCGGACGCATCATGAGCAACAAAATGTGGGGCGGACGCTTCGGATCGGGACCGGACCCGATCATGGAGGAGATCAACGCCTCGATTGATTTCGACCAAAAGCTTTACCGGCAAGACATTGCCGCCAGCAAGGCGCATGCGGCCATGCTCGCCAAAACCGGCATCATTACGGCGCAGGATGCAAAGCGCATCGCTCACGGTCTAGACACGATCCTGTCAGAGATCGGAGCCGGTAAATTCAAGTTCAAACGGGCGCTGGAAGACATCCACATGAATGTCGAGAGCCGGCTCGGCGAACTGGTCGGACCGGCGGCCGGACGATTGCACACGGCGCGTTCGCGCAACGATCAGGTGGCGACCGACTTTCGGCTGTGGGTGCGCGACGCGGTCGACGGCATCGACGTGGCGCTTGCCGCCTATCAGCGCGCGCTCGCCGAGAAGGCGGAAGTGCATGCGGCGACCGTGATGCCCGGCTTCACGCATCTGCAAACGGCGCAGCCGGTGACCTTCGGCCATCATCTGCTCGCTTACGTCGAAATGGCGGCGCGCGACCGGGGCCGCTTCGCCGACGCGCGCGCGCGGCTTAACGAAAGCCCGCTCGGCTCCGGCGCGCTCGCCGGCACTTCGTTCCCGATCGACCGCGCCTTAACCGCGCATGCGCTCGGCTTCGCGCGCCCGACGGCGAATTCGCTCGACGCGGTCGCCGACCGCGATTTCGTACTTGAGACGCTGTCGGCCTGCGCCATCGCCGCCGTGCATCTGTCGCGGTTCGCGGAAGAGATTGTGATGTGGTCGTCGCCGCTCGTCGGGCTCATCACGCTCACCGACGCCTTTACCACCGGCTCGTCGATGATGCCGCAAAAGCGCAATCCCGATGCCGCGGAGCTGGTGCGCGCGCGCACCGGCCGCATCGTCGGGGCGCTCACCGCGCTGTTGGTAGTGATGAAAGGCCTGCCGCTCGCCTACCAGAAGGACATGCAGGAGGACAAGGAAGGCACGCTCGATGCCTTCGCGGCGCTTGAGCTGTCGATCAGGGCGATGACCGGCATGTTGCGCGATATGGCGCCCGACGTCGAACGCATGCGGGTGGCCGCGGGCGACGGCTACGCCACCGCGACCGATCTCGCCGACTGGCTCACGCGCTCGCTCGGCCTGCCATTCCGCGAAGCCCATCACATCACCGGCCGCATTGTCGCCAAAGCGGCGGACGCCGGCGTGCCGTTGGAAAAACTCCCACTCGTCGTCATGCAGGCGATCGAGCCACGCATCACCAAAGCGGTATACGGCGTGCTCACTGTGGACGCTTCGGTCAAAAGCCGCGGCATTTATGGCGGCACGGCGCCGAAAAACGTGCGCGCTCAGGCCAAGCGCTGGCTCAAGCGGCTCAAGGCCGAATAGCCGGCCTGCGGCACATAAACACCATGGCAAGGTATTGCCGTCAAAATCTCGCCCCGTCGGTGCGTTCTGCTATGCTGCATGCCGCTAGTTGGGGAACATTCGTTTTGGTCCGAAACCGCGTGCGTCGCGCTTTAAGCTTGGGATGCGCCGTGGCGCTCCTGAGCACGGTGGGCTTTGCGCTCGCCGCCTGTGGGAGGGTCGGACCGCTCGAGACGCCGCCCGGTCCGGCGGTGTCGCCGACCGCCTCGGCCCTGCCGTCGTCCGATCCGACTGCGTCGGCCCTGCCGCCGCCCGCGGCGCCCGGCGTCGTGCCGACCGATTCCTATTCAGCCAATACGCCGGCGGCGCAGGAGAAAGCGCAGAAGACCGGCTTCGATATCTACGGCAATCCGGTTGCGCCGGCGGGCCAGCAGAAATCCTTCATCCTCGATCCGATCCTGCGCTAGTCGCCCGCTCCGGAACTGCTCTCGCAAATCCGCCGAGGGTGGCATTTTCCGGATCATGCTTTAAACACTCCCCATGCATCATTTTGCCTATCGCGGCGGCGTGTTGCACGCCGAGGACGTCGATCTGACCGCGCTTGCGGACGCGGTCGGCACGCCGTTTTACTGCTACGCCAGCGCGACTTTGGAGCGGCATTATCGGGTCTTCGCGCAAGCCTTCGCCGACGTCGATGCGCTCATCTGCTACGCCATGAAGGCCAACTCCAACCAGGCGGTCATCGCCACGCTGGCGCGGCTCGGCGCCGGCGCCGACGTCGTGTCCGAAGGCGAGTTGCTGCGGGCGCGCGCGGCCGGCGTGCCGCCGCAAAAGATCATGTTCTCCGGCGTCGGCAAGACAGCGCGCGAACTCGCGCTCGCCGTCGATCAGGGCATTCTCTGCGTCAACGTTGAGTCGGAAGCGGAGCTTGAACTTCTCGCCGCGATTGCCGCCGGCAAAGGCCGCACCGCCGACATTTCCATCCGCGTCAATCCCGACGTCGATCCGAAAACCCATGCCAAGATCGCGACCGGCAAGGCCGAGAACAAATTCGGCATTCCGATCAGTCGCGCACGCGAGGTTTACGCACGCGCGGCGAAGCTTAAAGGCGTCCGCGTCGCCGGCGTCGATATGCATATCGGCAGCCAGATCACCGAACTCGATCCGTTCGGCGATGCGTTCGCGCTCTTGGCGGACTTCGTGCGCACCTTGCGCGCCGGTGGCCACGTCATCCGCCACGTCGATCTCGGCGGTGGGCTCGGCATTCCCTACCGCGAGGACAACGAGCCGCCGCCCGATCCGCAAGCCTATGCGGCCGTGGTGAAGCGCGCGACGCGCGATCTCGATTGTCAGCTGATCTTCGAGCCGGGTCGGCTCATCGTCGGCAACGCCGGCATTCTGGTCACCCGCGTCCTGTACGTGAAGCGCGGCGAGGCCAAGACATTTGTCATCGTCGATGCCGGCATGAACGATCTGGTTCGTCCGACGCTCTACGACGCGCATCACGACATCCGTCCGGTGCGGGAGACAGCGGTGGGCGCGCCGCGGATCACCGCCGATGTGGTCGGGCCGGTCTGCGAATCAGGCGATTTCATCGCGCTCGACCGCTCCATCGTTGCCCCGCAGCCGGGCGACCTCCTCGCCATCATGACCGCCGGCGCCTATGGCGCGGTCGAAGCCGGCACCTACAATACCCGCCCGCTGGTGCCGGAAATCCTTGTACGGAAAAGCGAATGGGCGCTGGTGCGGCCGCGGGTCAGCGCCGAAGAACTGATCGCGCTCGATCGCCTGCCGGGGTGGCTTTAGACCCTGGCTCCGATTTTGCTTGTGCTATTTGCATGGCACGGCTTCCCTTGTGCAGGCGCCTTGAACTCGCCCCGTTGTTACCGCCTTGTCAGGCGGTGATGCCTCCGCGGAGAGCTTGGTGACGGAAACCGCTTCCAGCCAAAATATGCCCGCGCAGCTGCCCGCTGCGGCGACCGCACGCGCGCAACTTCTGTCCGCCGTGCGCCGCGCTCGCTGGACGATGGCCTGGGAAAAGCTATGGCCGCTGTTGGCGAGAGTTGCCGCGGTCGCCGGTCTGTTTCTCGCAGTCTCCTGGCTCGGCGTTTGGCTCGTCCTGCCGCCGCTCGCGCGCGCCGTCGGTGTCGGCGCTTTTGCGATCCTGGCGCTGGTTGCGATCGCGCCGCTCCTTTCGCTGCGGATGCCGGCGGCCGCCGAAATTCTGCGTCGCATCGACAAACGAAGCGGCGCACGCCATCGCCCGGCAACGACGATCATCGACGAACTCGCGGTCGCGCCGCAGGATCCGCATTCGGCGGCGTTGTGGCGGGCGCATGTCGAGCGCACGCTAGCCGCAGCGCGCGCCTTCACCGCCGGCTGGCCGTCGCCGCGGCTTGCGATGCGCGATCCCTATGCGCTGCGCGGCCTTGTTCTCATCGCCGTCATTGCCACGTTCGTCGCCGCCGGCGGCGAACGCTGGAAACGCGTCGCGACCGCGTTCGACTGGCAGGGCGTCGTCATCCCGGCGAATTTCCGGGTCGACGCCTGGGTTACCCCGCCCACGTATACTGGGCGGCCGCCGGTCATCCTTCCCGGCATTCATCCCGGCGACGTCGCGCGCAATGATGGCGATGCGAACGAGCCGGTTTCGGTTCCGGCGGGCTCGATGCTTGTCGTGCGCGCGACCGGCAAACTCAATCTCGAAATCGCCGGCCGCGGCGGTGTCGCGCCCACCGAAGACAAGGCGCAGGTGCCGGCCGGCGCGCAGGAATATCGCTTCAAGATCGCCGGCACCGGCGCCGCGACTTTGCGCGGTGCCGGCGACGATCTGACCTGGGCCTTCAACGTCATTCCCGACCGGCCGCCGACCATCGCGCTCACCAAGGATCCTGAGCAGCAGGCGCGCGGCTCGCTGCTCTTGTCCTATCGCCTGGAAGACGATTACGGGGTGAGCGACGCGCGGGCGACGTTCGCGCGCAAGGACGACGCGGCCGCGCAAACCGAGGCTACGCGTCCGCTGTTCGGTCCGCCCGATTTCCCGCTGGTGCTGCCGCAAGCGCGCACCAAAAGCGGCGTGGGTCAAACGATCAAGGATCTGACCGATCACCCCTGGGCCGGCGCCGAAGTGGCGATGACGCTCGTCGCCCACGACGAGGCGGGCAACGAAGGCAAAAGCGAGCCGTTCACCTTGCGGCTGCCCGAGCGCGTCTTCACCAAGCCGCTGGCGCGTGCGCTGATCGAGCAGCGGCGCAATCTCGCCCTCGATGCCGGCGCGCGGCCGCTCGTCACCACCGCGCTCGACGCGCTCGCGGTGGCGCCGGAGAAATTCACGCCGGACCTCGGCGTCTATCTCGGGCTGCGGTCGATTTTCTGGTCGCTCATTCGCGCCAAGACCGACGACGATCTGCGCGACGTGACGGCGCGGCTTTGGCAGATGGCGCTCGCCATCGAGGACGGCGGCATTTCGGACGCGCAAGCCAATCTGCGCAGCGCCGAGGAGGCGCTGCGCCAGGCGCTCGAGCGCGGCGCCAGCGATGAGGAAATCAAGAAGCTGATGGACCAGTTGCGCGCGGCTATGGACCGCTTCGTGCAATCGATGCAGGAACAGCTCAAAAACAGCCAGCAACTCTCCCGTCCGCTCGACCGCAATGCGCGCACGCTGAGCCAGCGCGATCTTAAAAGCATGCTCGACCGGCTGGAAAACCTGGCGCGCAACGGCTCCAAGGACGCGGCGCGGCAGCTGTTGCAGCAGCTCGAGCAGATGATGGAGAATTTGCAGATGGCGTCGCCGGATCAGAACGGCGACGACATCGACGACATGATGTCGCAGCTCGACGAGCTCGGCGACATGATCTCAAAGCAGCAGGAGCTTCGCGACCGCACGTTCCGGCAGGGCCAGGATCAGCGCCGGCAAGGCGGCCAGCGCGGCCAGCAGGGACGACAGCGGCAGCAAGGCAAGCAGCAGGAGGGGCAGCAGCAGGACGACGGGCAGCAGTCGCTGGGCGATCTGCAGCAAAGCCAGCAAGCGCTGCGCGACCGGCTAAAAAAGCTTCTCGAAGACTTGAAGAACCGCGGCTTCGGCCAGAACGGTCAGGGCGAAAAAGGCGGCCAGCAGGGTCAAGGCCAGAGCGGCATGGATCAGCTCGGCGACGCCGAAGGAGCCATGGGCGAAGCCGAAGGCCAACTCGGCGAAGGCAACAGCGATAGCGCCGTCGATGCCCAGGGCCGCGCGCTCGATTCGATGCGCAAGGGCGCCCAGGGGATGGCGCAGTCGATGCAGCAGCAATTGGGGCAGGGCCCGGGTCCCGGCGCGAACGGCCGCAACGGTATGCCGCGCGCGCAGCGCGACACCGATCCGCTCGGCCGGCCGTTGCGCGGGCGCGATTACGGCGACGACGCCACCGTCAAAGTGCCGGGCGAGATCGACGTGCAGCGCGCCCGCCGCATCATCGAGGAACTGCGCCGCCGCTATGGCGACACCCGCCGCGCGCAGGAAGAGCTCGATTATATCGAGCGGCTGCTCAAGGATTATTGAGCGGCAAATAGCGAATTGAAAATAGCGAGTAGGGCCAGCGCCTATTCGCTCTCTCCTTAACATCCCGAAGCAATTGTTAACGTCTTCGAACCGAATGTTAACGCTTCCTTGCTAGCAAATCGGCGTCGCTCATTCGTACGTTTCGCGGCGGCGCAGAGGTATTGGTGGCATCAATCGGTTCCGAGCAGGCGCCGCGTCCGTTTTGGCATGCGTCGTTGCGCGCCACCTCGCGCGCCGCGCGGCGGTTGCCTTTCGGCATAGCCGTCGACCGTGCCGTCGCTCGTGCGCTGGCCCTGTTCATCGACGGCAGCGACTCCTCGCTGGTCCGACGCCTCGCCGGCGCCGCCTTCCTCATCCGCGTGATCAGCGCCGCGCTGGCCTTTGTCTCGCAAATCCTGCTGGCACGCTGGATGGGCGGCTTCGAGTTCGGCATTTACATTTACGCCTGGACCTGGGTGTTGTTGATCGGCGGCATGGTCGATCTCGGTCTCGGTTCGGCGGCGCAGCGTTTCATTCCCGAATACGTCGAGCGCAAGCAATTCAACTTGCTGCGCGGCTTTCTCTCCGGCGGCCGCTGGCTCGCGTTGGCGAGCGCGACCACCGCCGCGCTCATCGGCGCCGCCGCCGTGACGATCGCCGCGCCATACATCGATCCGGAGACCGTGCTCCCGCTCTATATCTCCTGCGCGGCGCTGCCGATGTTCGGGTTGTGGTCGGTGCAAAGCGGTGTGGCGCGGTCCTACAACTGGGTCAATCTCGGGCTGGCGCCGAATTACATTCAACGCCAGCTGGTGCTGCTGGCTCTCATGGGATTTGCCTACGCGCTCGGTTTGCGCACCGATGCCGTGGTCGCCACCGTCATCGGTGTCATCGCTCTGGTCACGGTCATCTTCGGTCAGATGTTTGTTCTTAATCGCCGGCTCGCCGGCACGGTCGAGCGCGGGTCGACAGCGTACGCGCCGCGCGCCTGGTTCGCGACTGCGCTGCCGATCGCTACGGTCGAAGCCTTTTATCTGTTGCTGACTTATTCCGACATCATCGTGCTCAAGCAGTTCCGGCCGCCGGATGAAGTCGCGATCTACTACGCCGCCGCCAAGACCTTGGCCATGGTCGCCTTCGTCTATTATTCGGTGGCGCAGACCATCGCCCACAAATTCGCCGAACATCATGTCTCTGGCGACCGCAAGCGGCTCGCCGCGTTCCTCAAACAGTCGGTCCGGCTGACCTTTTGGCCGTCGCTCGGCGTGATTGTGCTTCTGCTCCTGATCGGCCGGCCGCTGTTGCAGCTGTTCGGCCGCGATTTCGTCTCCGGCTATTATCTGATGTTCATCATCGCCGTCGGGCTTTTGGCGCGCGCTTCGGTCGGCCCGGCCGAGCGGCTTTTGAACATGCTCGGCGAGCGGCGCTCGGCGGCGCTGGTCTACGGCCTGTCGTTTGCGCTCAACGTTTTGCTGTGCGTGCTGCTCATCCCGCGGTTCGGGGTCGCCGGCGCCGCCATCGCGAGCTCGGTGGCGCTGGTGTTCGAATCGGCGAGCTTGTTCCTGATCGCCAAACGCCGTCTCGGGCTGCATTGTTTCATTTTCGGTGGCTCTGACCTTTGAGGCGCGCATGTCGGTCAGAGTCTCGGCCTCTAAGGCTCCGGTCATCGCCCCCGACGGCCCCGCGTCGGCCATCGGGCGCGCGCGCCGCGCGGTGCTGGCGGATCGCTACCAGGCCAATTCGCTCGCGGTCGAATGGCGCGAGCTGAGCGAGCTGCAGCCGATTGCCGGCGAATGGGGTGAGCTTGCCGCCCGCGCGCTCGAGCCCAACGTGTTCTACGAGCCGGCCTTTCTGTTGGCGGCGGCGCCGGTCTTTGCGCGCGACGCCGGCGCCATGCTGGTGTGGTCGGGAAGCGTACCGCGCCGGCTGCTCGGCTTTTTTCCGGCGCGCAGACAACGGCGGCGCTACGGCGTCGATCTGCCGATCCTGCTCGGCCTGACCCACCCTTACGGTCCGCTCGGCGTGCCGCTCGTCGAACGCGAAGCGCCCGAGCCCGTGATTGCCGCCTGGCTCGCTAAGCTAGCCGCCGATCGATCGACGCCGGCATTGTTGTTGCTGCCGTCGTTGCCGCCGAACGGGCCCTTCGCCGCCGCGCTCGAGGCTATCGTGCGGCGTGCGCACATGCCGACGGCCGATTTCAATCGGCATCAGCGGGCGCTGCTCGCGCCGAACGGCGAGCGCGCGCTCTATGTCGAGCAGACGCTCGGCCAGCATCAGCACAAGGAACTGCGCCGGCACTGGCGGCGCTTGAGCGAGACCGGCGCCGTGCTGTTCACCGTGGCGAAGGAGCCCGCCGCCGTTGCCGCGGCGCTGGATGATTTCTTCGCGCTCGAAGCGGCCGGCTGGAAGGGCCGCGCCGGCACGGCGTCGGCCGACCACGACGAACTGCGCAGCTTCACCCGCGCGGCGGTGATCGGGCTCGCGGCCGAGGGCAAGGCTTGGCTCAATCGGATTCTGGTCGACGGATCGGCCATTGCCGCCGCCATCGTGCTGCGCAGCGGACGCCAGGCATGGTTCTGGAAAATCGCTTTCGACGAAAGCTTCGCCCGCTTCTCGCCCGGCGTCATGCTCAGTGTGGCGCTGACCGATGAACTCCTCGAAGAGCCGACCATTGAACGCACCGACTCCTGCGCGTCGGCCGATCATCCGATGATCGATCACCTTTGGCGCGAACGGTTGGCGATGGGTGATCGGCTGGTTGCAGTGCGGCCGCAAGCCCGATTCTGGCTCGCCAAAAGCTTGGCGCGGCTGCGCTCCGCTGCGATTACCGGCGTCAAAAAGATGAGCATTGGTCTGCGCTCCCGCCGGCGCTAGCGCGCTCATTAACCTCAAAACAACCGTTCACGGATACGTTTCCTCAACCGAAAACCCGGCGTTGCGCATGTCTATTCGCCACACCCTCGTTAAGAGCCGCAGCCTTTGGGCTCTGGTCATTGCGGCAGGCGTCGCCGGCTTCATCGTCGGCCTCTCAGCGTACGTCTTCCTCGGTCTCGACGGCATTTTCCAAGCGCTGAACGCCTTACCCGGGCCGTTGGCGGGGCTAGCCGTTTCCATACTGACGGCACTTGGCGGTCTGGCGATCGCCGCCGTGATCACGCTCGTGATGGAACGCCGGCGCAATTTCGTGGCGCGGACCGCGCTCAACAATATGAGCCAAGGGCTTTGCATGTTCGACCCGCAGGCGCGGCTCGTGCTGTGCAACAAGCGCTACATCGAAATGCACAATCTGCGGCGCGAGGAATTGCGCGGCGGTATGCCGCTGCGCGAGCTCCTGGCGCTCCGCGCCGAGAAGGGCACGTTCGCGGGCGATCCGGATCGCTATGTCGTGGACTGCCTGCGTGAGGTGAGCGACGGCCACATCAAAAAAAGAACGGTCAGGTTCGCCGACGGGCGGATGATCGCGCTGGTGCAAAGGCCGCTCGACCGCGGCGGCTGGGTAACGACGCATTCCGACATCACCGAAAAGCTCGCCGCCGAACAGGAGCGCGATTCGCTGCGCGAACGCGAAGAGCGGCGCGCCGCGATCGACGCCAACATCGCCGCGTTCCGCGGACGGGTCGAAAGCGTCATCGGCATCGTCGGGCAAAGCGCCGGTGCGATGAAGGCTGCCGCGAACACGCTGTTGGTGACGTCGGATCACACGCTGCAGCGCGCCGAGGGCGCCGTGCAAGGGTCGAACGAAGCGTCCGCGAACGTGGAAACCGCCGCTGCGGCCGCGGAGGAATTGTCCGCGTCGAGCAAAGAGATCAGCCGCCAGCTCGCGCAGGCCAACGAAGTCGTGCGCAACGCCGCCGCCGCCGCTACGGCGACCAACGACGATATCGCGGGGCTAGCGCGGGTGGCGCAAAGGATCGGCGACGTCGTCAAGCTCATTCAGGACATCGCCGAGCAAACCAATCTGCTCGCGCTCAACGCCACCATCGAAGCGGCGCGCGCCGGCGAAGCCGGACGCGGCTTTGCCGTCGTCGCTTCCGAGGTCAAATCGCTCGCGGTGCAGACCGCCAAGGCTACCGGAGAGATCACCCGCGAGATTTCGTCGGCGCAAAGCTCGACCGGCGACGCGGTCGCCGCGATCCGCGCCATCACGGAGCGCATGGTCGACATCAACGCGCATACCTCGGAAGTGGTTGGCGCCATCGAGCAGCAGGAAACGGCGACGGACGAGATTTCGCATAACGTTGCCAGTGCCGCCGCCGGCGCCAAGAACGTGGTCGCCGCCCTCGGCGAAGTCGCGACCGGCGTGATGCAAACGCGAAGCTCCGCGCAAACGGTGCTCGCGGCCTCGGAAGAAGTCGAAAATGCCACGGTCAGGCTGCGCAGCGAGGTCGAGGACTTTCTGCGTATGGTATCGGCTTAGACCTTATCCGATCGGGTTGAATCGGATTATGATCTAGATTCTTCGTTGGCGCATGATCTTTTCGGAAAACCGGTATCCACTTTTCCGGATCATGCGCTAGCGCCCGCGCTTTCAGCGTCCCGCCGCGTAACCTTGCATGCCGCGCGGGTTGGCGGCGGCGCGGCGGCGGACGCCCTCGCGCGCCGCGGCGGTCAAGCGGCCTTCCGACCAATCAGGACCGACTTCGACGATGTGGCCGCGCCGCTTTAATTCGGCGACCGTCTCCCGCGGCACACGGCCTTCGACCACCAGCACGCCCGGCCGCGCGACGCGCGGCCAAAACGACGACGGAAAATGCTCCGAGTGCCAGGCCGGCGCATCGATTGCGGCCTGCAGATTGAGGCCGGCATGGACGTGGCGCAGGAAGAATTGGGTGATCCACTGGTCCTGCTGGTCGCCGCCGGGCGTGCCCCAGGCGAGGTAGGGTTCGCCGTCGCGCAACGCCAGTGTCGGCGAGAGCGTGGTGCGTGGGCGCTTACCGGGCGCAAGTCCCGCCGGATGCGTTTCGTCAAGCCAGAACATCTGCGCGCGGGTGCCCAGACAGAAACCGAGCTCGGGAATGACCGGCGACGATTGCAGCCAGCCGCCCGACGGTGTGGCTGAGACCATATTGCCGGCGCGGTCGATGATGTCGAAATGCACTGTGTCGCCGCGCGTGCCGCCCATCCGCCCAACCGTGGGCTCGCCGGCGCCGAGCCGGCCGACGGTCGGTTCGCCGGCGCCAACGGCTTCGCCCGCCCGACGCCGCTCGTCAGGCGAGAATTTGATCACGGCGCCGTAGCCCTCGATCGATCCAGGCCGGAGTTCGAGCGATGCGGTCGCGCCGACAAGCTTGCGGCGCTCCGCGTTATAGGCGTCCGACAACAGCGTCGCGGTCGGCACTTTGACAAAATCCGGGTCGCCGTAAAACGCTTCGCGATCGGCAAAGGCAAGCTTTGAGCATTCGACCTGAAGATGGATGAAGTCCGCGCTTGCCGGATCGAGTCCGGCGACGTCGAAGCCGGCAAGCAGCGCCAGCTGCTGCAGCATGACCGGCCCCTGTCCCCACGGGCCGGTCTTGCACACAGTGTAACGGCCGTAATCGTAAGTCAGCGGGGCCTCGACCGGCGGCGACCAGCGCGTCATGTCGTCGGCGGCGAGTACGCCGCGATGCCGCTCGCCGCTGGTATCCATGATCTCCTGGGTGCGGCAGAAACGGCCGATCGCTTCGGCAACAAAACCATGCGACCAGCTCGCCCGCGCGCGCTCGATTTGCGCGATGCGATCGCCGCCGGCGCTCTCGGCTTCATCGAGGATGCGTCGGTAGGTCGCCGCCAGCGTCTGGTTGGCGAACAGCGCGCCGGTCGGCGGCACCGCGTTGTTCGGCAGATAAATTGCAGCCGACGTCGGCCAGTAGCTGCGGAACAGACCGGCGACGGCGGCGATGGTGGCATTGACGCGCTCGACGAGCGGATAGCCGTTCTGTGCGTAGCCGATGGCCGGCGCCAGCACGTCGCGCAACGGCAGCGTGCCGTAATCGCGCAGCAATAGCATCCAGGTCTCGAAAGTGCCGGGAACGCAGGCGGCGAGGAGGCCGGTGCCCGGAACGAGGTCGAGCCCTTCGCTCCGATAATGGGCAACGGTGGCGGCCGCCGGTGCCGGTCCTTGCCCGCAGATTACCTCCGGCTTGCCGCGGCGTACGTCGTAGACGATGACCGGCACGTCCCCGCCAGGGCCATTGAGGTGCGGCTCCACGACCTGCAGCGTAAACGCGGTCGCCGCGGCCGCGTCAAAGGCATTGCCGCCTTTTTCCAGCGTCGCCATACCGACGGCGGTTGCGATCCAATGGGTCGACGTAACGACCCCGAACGTGCCTTCGATCTCCGGGCGGGTAGTGAAGGGGTTCGGATTGATGACGCTCATGGCGTTAGTGTCCCGATTGCGAAGTTCGCAACGTCTTTGCGGAACCTCTCATGCGAACTTCCCAATCAAAGGGACACTACCAAATTTATAATTCCGGTGTGGGCTTTGGATTCGAGTTCCTATACGAGCCGGCCGCTTGATTGTAGGAACGTCGAATCCACCACACCGGTGAACCCGGATTGGCTTTAAGCGAAATCCGGGAAACGCTTCGCGCTAGATTCTTCGTTCACGCATGATCTTGTTCGGAAAACCGGCATCCACTTTTCCGGATCATGCGTCGGTCAGCTCGCGCTGGGGGCAGCCGCGTCGAATTTCAGCGCCACTCCGTTCATGCAGTAGCGCAGACCCGTCGGCTTTGGTCCATCGTTGAAGACGTGACCGAGATGGCCGCCGCAGCGCCGGCAGGTGACGGCGGTACGGGTCATGCCGAATGACGTATCCCGCGTTTCGATGACCGCCTTCTCAAGCGGCGCCCAAAAGCTCGGCCAGCCGGTGCCGCTGTCGAATTTGGTCTTGGACGAGAACAGCGGCAG
>CAYWNY010000092.1:0-14438 GCA_964459765.1 uncultured Hyphomicrobiales bacterium
AACGTACCGCGCGAAGACTGGCATTAATGTTCCTGTCGTCGTGGGAGAGCGTTCCCTTCACACGGGAGAGGTCGTAGGTTCAATCCCTACAGCGCCCACCAGCCTTTGCTGCGCTCCTCGACGGCTTCGGTTGTCCAGTCGCCATTGCGAAAATTTCCATTTTTGTGACCGACCTTTATTCCGGAGATAATCTGTCTGTCGCCAGCCGAATGGTTGCGGCTGAGCGGGGCCGGCTGCGATGCTCAGCCCCGCGCTTTTAGTGGCGCGATCGGCGGTGATGGCTCGCGTTCTGACAAAACCAAAGACCCCGGCGGGGATTTCTTTGCGGGCCTCGTCCGGGGCCTTTAGCGCATTACACAGGCGCGGGGTGTCGGGGGGCGGGGATAGCGCCCGTGCATCCATAGCTTTGCGCCGGCCTCTTTCCGAATCTGTGCGGAATTGCTCACTTCGTGGGAACGCGCGTCGATAGTATTGCGTTGCCAAACTTGGGGAGCGATTAAAAGGCAGCAAATCGATGAGAACATCAAAACTACGGCGCTAACGGCGTTTCTCGTGGTCGGACGCGTAGCCGTCATCGGCGCGTGTGTAGAAATAGCGGGTGCGAAAGGCAAATCCCGCTCCACCGGCGAAAGGCGCAGCAACACCGGCGCCGACGCCGTCATCGCCAACGCCGAACGTCAATCCATCGAGCTGTGCCTCAAGCGAACGAAACACCGGTCTCGCCAAGCACGCCGGGTACGGGTCCCGGCGCGCACTGAGCGTGGCGCCGCGTCTTGCCGTCGAGGACCTCGCGACCGACTGAGATTTCAATTTTGCCAAGTGCCCGGAGTTAGTGAAAGGCACGAGCTAAAGCTAACGCCCAAAAATGCGCGGTGCGGAGATTATTCTTGGTTTTTGCAGCGAGCGAGAAGCGACCGACCAGATCATTGCCGTTGCGGGTAGTCAGCCGCACGCCGGCTACGCCGCGCCTGGCGATGACGCGAAAGCCGGCGTGGGCTGCTGATGATACGGCAAAACAACCGCAGGGGAAGTGATGCGAGCCGCAGTTTTGATTGTCGCGCTATCGAGCCTGATATTGGCTGGCTGCGAACAAAAACCTGGACCGGTCGGTCCGCCGGGTCCTCAAGGCCAGGCGGGCCCAGCCGGAGCACAGGGCGCTGCCGGACCCGCGGGACTAAAGGGTGACATTGGCCCGGCCGGCCCTGCCGGTCCACCGGGACCGAAAGGCGACCAGGGCCCGTCCCCACCGATCGGATTGCGTGCGGTGATCGGTGAAAGATCCGTATCCTGTGCCGAAAATGAAACATTGGTGTCAGTCGTTTGTTCGCAAGGAGCGGCTAACGGCAATCAGTGTCCGACGGCCGCTACGACAACCGGCTTGTGCATACAAAAGTGAAATCTGCCTAGGCAACCGCGCGACGTCGTGGGTGTGGGTCTATTGCGAAAAGTGTTTGCAGCACCGCGTGCGGCCACAAGGGCGCGACCATTCAGCGACCGAGTTCGGGCGGTGCCGATGTTGGGCTTTTTGCCATTTCCGGTCGAAGATTAAACGGCGTTACCCCCAGGGTTAGAGAGTTCAGATGCCTTTTCGCTCACCGGCGCGCGAACAATCATCGTTATGGAAACAGCGAGCAACCATAGCCGAGCACAGCGAAGCCCGCGATAGTTACTGGACCGCCGCCTACCATAAGACCGTCGGTGAAGAATGCCGTAAATAGATAGACAACTTGGATCGCCGCCACGACCAGTCCCAGTTGGCCCAGCGTTCGGGCAATTTCATCGGTGCGGATCATCACCACGGATGCTGCTGCGACAATGAGCCAAAGCCGGTAAAGATGTAGCCGTAGTTCACGATGTCGGAGAGTATCTGCGCACTTGCATCACCAAGGGTCCATCGCCGGCCGGACAGCGCCATAAGGATGAATGAGGCACATACATTGACTGCAAAAGTGACGGTCACCCCAGAAAGAAAAGTGAGATACAGCGAAGCGCCAGCACCTTCCGCCTCTCGCAACCTCGCAGCGACTGCCCCAGCCCAAGGCACGAAAAGTAGTGTCGTCGACGCAAACAAAAAAGCAGATATCAAATTGACGGTGTGATGCTCGCTCAAATAGCGCGTCATGTCGGCTGCCGAAGCGCCGAGAGTAGGCGGTGTTGGAGCAAGAGCGAAGGCGGCCGCGAAAACGACCCAGCCAAGGATTCCGGCGATCCCGCCCGCGATACTTGCATTCCGCAGCCTACTCATCGTGCCCTCTCTTATCCCAGAAAATAAAGCAGCCTACGTCAGGTTGGGGCTGACAGCCGCCGCTGGCAAGGCTTCTCTCATCGCAGCGCCGCCGCCAGTTCCCTGGCGCCGGACTTTTTCACTTCCTCCTCCATGCGCGCGTCGGTCGCGGCGATCAATTTGGCGACGACGTTGTTGCGTTGCGCTACCGGATTGTCGCGATAACCGCTCTTCTGAAAGAAATTCGCGGTCGGCACGCGGTCGCGCCACGCCCGCGGCATGGTGATCGTGTCAAAGCCGTTGCCGTCGCCCGTCAGGTTCATCATTTCGAGCTCGGCGGCGGTGAGCGTTTGGGCAAATCCCTTACGGCGCGCGAACACGACTGAGTCCATCAGCTTCTGCGTCTGCAGATACGGCCCGACATCGACGTCCAAATTCAGCGCGTGGATGCCGAGCCCCTTCGCCGTGCCGGCAAGCCGTGTATGCTCGTTCCAGTCATCGGGTACGCTGCGGGCAAAAGAGATCATGCGGCGAACGATGGCGACTTTATTGTCCAGCGCCGCGCGCGTGGCGTCGGGCGATGAAGCAGCGCGCGCGAGCAAGGCGTTGACGAAGTGGTGGCCGCTTTCGGCGACGATCTCGACCGTGTTGGTCGCGAGCAACTGATTATAGCCAAGCGCGGTGGTGATCGCGCGCGCTTGTTTGCTGTATTCGAGCCCGGCCTGGACGTCGTATTCGCCGTTGCCGCTGGCTTCGAAGCCGTAGATGCGCACGATCTGGTCCGTCGTCAGCCCCGCAGCCAGGGCGACCTTGGCGTAAGCGTGCTTGAACTCACTTTCGCTCTGCGGCTTCCGCGGCGCGAATTTGAATTCGTCGCGTGCGGCAGCGAGGAAATCGGCGACAACCGGCACGGTGGGCCGCGGCGGCGCTTCCTCGGCCAGCTTCAAGGGATCGCGCGGCTTCGGCGGACCGGTATAAACCGGCGGCTGGGTCAGCACGTAATCGTCGAGCGAAAGCTGTTCGCGGTTGGCGCGCTTGGCCGTACGCTCGTGGCGTTTCTGCGCGATCGAAGTCCAATACGTGTCGGCAACGGCCGCGTGGGCGGCCTGCGCCTCCAGGTATTCGGCCAAGGCGCGACGGTATTGCGCCATCGCCGCCGCGAGATTGGACGGCTGGGGCGATTGCGCGCGCGCCGCGGCCGGCGACATCATGAACGCGCCCGCCAACAAACAAGTCACCCTGCGATCTAGTTTCGCGTCCACGTTGTCCCGATCGCGCTCTAGCGCCGCTCATTGCCTTTTCCGCGCGGCGGCGCGCTCGGATGCGGACCGCGCGGCGGCCCGCCGGGGCGCGGACCTGGCCCGCGCGGCGGTCCGCCCGGTCGCGGATTGCGATTGAGCGGCTCGCGGCCGCGGCCCGGTTGCCGCGGATTGTTCGGTCCGGGGCGTCCGCCGCGGCGCGTCCGCTGCCGCTCGATCGTCATGTGCCGGCCGACCTCGTGCGCGACCGAGAGGCGCTGCAATACGCCACGGTCGCGCAGTGCCTCCTGCGGCGGAATCGCAAACGGTACCGCACGCAATCCGCCGCCCGGGCCGGGCTGCAGCGCAAAGGCGCTGGCGCCGCGGGTCAAATCACCAAGCCTTCCGCCGCGAAGGTCGAAGACTTCGATGCGGCCGACATGGCCGTCGGTGTCGGGATAAAGCTTGATCCTCGGCTCGTCGCCGGCGCCGCCTTGCGGCACGTCGACCACGCCGGTGGTGCCGCGAATACCGAGCGTGGCGACCGGCGTCGAGATTTTCATGTCGCCGGTCTTGGCGACGAGGCTCGCGACAAAGGCCGCGGTGCCGACCGCGACATTGATGGTCGCGGCATTGGCGGCCCCGCCCTCTTCGTAGACGAAGTCATTGACGACAATGCGCGTCTCGGCGGAAAGGCTGAACGTACTTTGGTCGTCGAAGGTGACCCCGAGTGTCGACTCCGCCGCCGTCGCCAGCGTGTCGTTCTTGAAAATGGGATCGGCCACATGGAGCGCGATCGGCGCTGCGCTGCCGCGGATCACGGTGGCGGTGCCCTCAAGCGTTGCGACTTGGCCCACCGCATCGGCGGGCAAAGCAGGGCTCGCCGCGTCCTGTGCCCGCGCCGGACGGACCCGGACAAACGGCCACACGGCGGCCGCGCCGAGCAATGCGATCAGGTTGCGCCGGTTCATTCGCCCCTCTTTGCGTCGCCGAAATGGCGGCGCCCCGCTCATTCTTACGTGAGTCGGGGGCCAGCGGATCGCAAAGTTGCGGCTATTTGTTGATGGGTGCCAAAAACGAACGGCCTCGGCCCGGAGGGAGTCGGGGCCAAGGCCGTCCTGATGTCGGTCGGTGTCCCATCAAAAAACCCCCACCCCGACACTGAAGAGATGGTAGCGCCTTGAGGTTGACCGATCGTTACGCCGACGAGGCCACTCGTCGGCGGCATGGAACACTTCGTGACGCCGGGCGTTATGGATTTGTTAAGGAGGATTCTATGCCGGAAGATATGCCGGAAAACGCACCTCAGCGTGGCGAGGACATGGGTTGGGGCTTCGGCGTTCTGGCCGCAATTATTGTCTTAATGATCGTCAGTTGGGCGTCGGGCGGAAAGAACGGTTGGGGTCAACGCAATCAATTGGCGCACATGGCACCGCCGGTGGCTTACCTCAATGACGGGCCGGCGACGCGGGCCTTCATTCCACCGTCTAACGGTCGCTGATGCGGCTTCGCCGGTCACCGTCCTGAGGGTTCGCGCGAAAGACCTTTGTTCTTCAGTTCGTCGAGATATTGGCGCCAATAGCGCTCGCGATTTTGCCCGAGTTCGCGCAAATAATCCCAGCTGAAAATCCCGGTCGAATGCATGTCGTCGAACACCAGCCGCACCGCATAATTTCCGACCGGCTGCACTTCCAGGATTTGCACGTCGCGTTTGCCGCCGACGACCTTGCGCTCGGCGGGCGAATGGCCCTGCACTTCGGCGCTCGGGCTGCGCACGCGCAGATATTCCGCCGGCAGCGCGAAGTTTTCGCCATTGTCGAACGTGACCGCAAGCACCGTGCGGTCCTTGTGCAGACGCAACTCCGTCGGCCACGCATCAGTCATGACGGCCGCGCCGCCGCGCAATTTGCCGCCGATCGGCCGGCAATTCTGCCGAACACCACGCCTGAGGTCAGCCCGGTGCCACCCGGATAGTTGAAATAGAACAATCCGCCGACCAGTTCACCCGCGGCATAAAGACCGGCGATCGGCCGATAATCGTTATTGAGCACCGCGGCATCGGCATTGATGCGCAAGCCACCGAAAGTAAAGGTGATGCCGCAGGTCACCGCGTAGCCCTCGAACGGTGGGGTATCGATGGTGTTTGCCCAGTTGCTTTTAGCGACGGCGAGACCTTCCGCGCGGCGGCCGTCCTTGACGTTCGGATTGAACGTGACATCGGTGCGCACCGCGCCATTCCATTCTTTGATCGTCTTGAGAAATTCGGCGGCGTTCACGCCGTGCAGCTTTTGCGCAAAATCCTCGATGGTGTTCGAGGTTACCTTGGTGATCTGTCGGATCTTATATTCGTCGCGCAACAGGTGTTTGACCTTCTGATCGAAAATCTGCCAGGCGAATTGGCTCGGCTGTTGCAGCACCGCGCAGCCGTATTTGGCGTAAGTGTAATTGCGAAAATCGGCGCCCTCGTCGACAAAACGCTTGCCGTCGGCATTGACCAGAATGCCGAACGGATAGGAGTGCTTTTGAAACTGATCGCCCACGGCGAGATCGCCGAACTCGGGCGCATTCATCTCCCATTGCACGGCGTGGCAGCCCGACCAGTTGCCGCAGGCGCTGGCGCCGATATCGAGCGCCATGCGGATGCCGTCGCCGGTGTTGAAACGCGAGCCGCGCACCTTGGCGAGGTCCCATCCCGGTCCGAGATATCGGGTGCGCCACTCCGGATTGGCCTCGAAGCCGCCGCAGGCGAGCACCACGGCTTTCGCACGCAGCTCGCGCGTCGCGCCGTCTTGGCGCACGCGCACGCCTTCGACGCGGGCGCCGTCATAGAGCAGATCGAGGGCGCGCGTCTGGTAACTCACGCCGACGCCGCGCTTTGCCGCGGCCGCCGTGAGCATGCCGACAAGTCCCGGCCCGCCACCGACCGCTTCGACCGTCAGCCCGCCCCAGAATTTGAACTTGCCGTCGATCTTGAAAGCTTGCCGGCCGTAAATCGGGATAAAACGCACGCCGTTGCCGCGCATCCACTCAAGCGCAGCGAAGCTTTGCGTTACCAAAAGTTCGACCAGATCCGGATCGGCGCGATGCTCGGTGACTCGCGCCATGTCGTCAAAGAATTGCGCCGCGGTGTAGCTGCCGAAATCCGTGGTTGCGATTTCCGCCGGCGTCAGATCAGGAACCAGCGTTCTGATATCGTCGGTGCCGTTATAAACCACGCGCATGGAGCCCGCGGTGAAGCGGCTGTTGCCGCCGGCCTCGGCTTCCGGCGCCGCTTCAATGAGGAGCGTTTTGGCGCCCTGTTCGGCGGCGGCTAGGCCTGCGCAGAACGCCGCGTTACCGGCCCCGACGACGATCACGTCGGCGTCGTGACCGGCCACCGCCCTACTCCGCCGCTGCCGCAGCGCCGCCGTGAGCTTTCGACCAGCCAGCCGGGTCCTTCATGAAGCTTTCAGCTTCGGCGAGCCGGCCCTTGTCGAAGCGGCCGCTCTTCTTGGCTGCCTCCAAGACGTCCCACCAGGTAGCGAGCGCATGCAGCGTAACGCCGAGATCGCTTAAGATTTTTTTGCCTTCGGGAAAAATGTCGTAGAAGAAAATCACGAAGCAGTGCTCGACGGTTGCGCCGGCTTCGCGCAGCGCGTTGCAAAAATTGATCTTGCTGCGGCCGTCGGTGGTCATGTCCTCGACCAGCAGCACACGGTCGCCCGGCTCCATATGCCCCTCGATCTGCGCGTTGCGGCCGAAGCCCTTCGGCTTCTTGCGCACATACTGCATCGGCAGCATCAGCCGGTCCGCCATCCACGCGGCGAACGGAATGCCGGCGGTTTCGCCGCCGGCGACCGAGTCGAATTGTTCAAAGCCGGCGTCGCATTCGATGGTCGACGCGCCGAACTCGATCAGCGCGCGCCGCACGCGTGGAAACGAAATCAGCCGCCGGCAATCGGTATAGACCGGGCTCGCCCAGCCGGACGTAAAGATGAATGGCTTGTCGGTCATGAAGCGGACCGCCTCCACTTCGATGAGCATCTTCGCCGTCAGCGCGGCGATATCTTTTTTGTCGGCGAAACCGGTCATCCTCGTATCCCTTGTCAGCTGGCGACCACCTGCCATTCGATGGCTTCGCCGCCGCGATATAGCAGCGTGCGTTCGTCGGCGCCTTCGACCTTGACTTCAAACGGCGCGGTCCACGGCGATTTTTCCAGGACGATCTTATCCTCGTTCGGCGGCAAGCGATAATGCGCCGGCCCATTGAGCGACGCAAAAGCCTCGAGCTTGTCGAGCGCGCCCTCCTCTTCGAAGACTTTGGCGTAGGTCGCAAGCGCCACGGGCGCGTTGAAAATCCCCGGCACGCCGTTGATCGCAACCTTGCGGGCGAACGGATGCGGCGCCGAATCGGTGCCGAGGAAATAGCACGCCGCACCCGAGGTCGCGGCCTTGCGCAAGGCGGCGCGATCGGCGGCGGTCTTGATCACCGGCATGGCGTACATCATCGGCTTCAAACCGGCGCCGAGCCAGTCGGTGCGGGTGAGGTTGAGATGATAGGGCGTGATCGTACCGGCGAGCTGCGGGGCCGCGCTTTTGACGAAATCGGCGCCGGCCTTGGTCGACAGATGCTCCATGATCATCCGCAAGCCGGGAAATTCCTTGACCCATTTCGACAACCGCCGCTCGATGAACACCGCCTCGCGGTCGAAAATGTCGATGTCCGGGCCGACCTCCTCACCGTGCATCAGAAACGCCATGCCGATTTTTTCCATGCGCTGCAGCACGCGCGTGATGTTGCGGTAGTCGGTGACGCCGGCGGCCGAGTTGGTCGTGGCGTTGGCTGGATAGAGTTTCACACCGGTGAAGACGCCGTCGCGAAATCCGTGCTCGACGTCGCCGGGGTCGGTCTCGTCGGTGAGATAGCAGGTCATCAGCGGCGTAAACCGCGCGCCGTCCGGCAGCGCCGCCTTGACCCGCTCCCGATAGGCGATCGCCTCCGCCGTGGTGCGGATCGGCGGCACCAGGTTCGGCATCACGATGGCGCGGCCGAAATGCTGCGCCGTAAACGGCAGTACGGCTTTGAGCATTTCGCCGTCGCGGACGTGCAAATGCCAGTCGTCGGGACGGCGAATGGTGATGCGGGTGGTCATCGGCGCGGTTCAATAATCACGCCATGCGCGGGCGGGCAATGCCGCGGCGCCCGATACGCACAAGCGCAGACTCGTCGCCCACTTCCGCCGCCGGGCGTTTGGTCCCGGCAGGCGGGAGGACCGTCGAAACGCCCGTTTTGCGGTTTGGCGGCGAGCTAACAGCTTAATAAGCCCCGCCGCTGCGCGCCCTTCCTCAAAAACCACGCGCTGTTAACCGCCTCCCACGACGTCGTTATTTGACCGTGACGGCAGCCACGCGCGAGTGTTAGATTGTGTCGTTAAAAAGACGGGCGGCGCGTTCGCCCGCGTTTCACCGGAGGGGATCATGACCGCGCAGCCGAAGTCGGGCGAGCTCGAGGCAAGCGCGCCCGTTGTCGAAGTGAAGACCGTCAACCTGGCGCTTCAGGGCGGCGGCAGTCACGGCGCGTTCACGTGGGGCGTCCTCGACCGTTTGCTCGAAGATGGACGTCTCACTTACGACGGCATCACCGCGACCAGCGCCGGCGGCGTCAACGCCGTCGTGCTCGCCGATGGTTTGGCCATGGGTGGCCGCGAGGGGGCGAGGGAGCGGCTGCACAATTTTTGGAAGAAGATGGCCGACGTGTCGGCCTCCAGCATCATCGCACCGTCTTTTTTCGACCAGATGAACCCCAGTTTCGGTCTCGATAACACGCCCGCTTACGTGTTCATCGACACGCTCAGCCGCATTTTGTCGCCGTATCAGCTCAATCCGATGGACGTCAATCCACTCAAGGATCTGCTCAACGCCGAAATCAACTTCGAGCGGGTACGCCAGCAGAAGGTCGTGAAGGTTTATCTGTCCGCGACCAATGTGCGCACCGGCAAAGTGAAAGTGTTCGCGCGCGAGGAAATCGCCGCCGAACACGTACTGGCGTCCGCCTGCCTGCCGTTCATGATGCGCGCGCCGATCATCGACGGCGACGCTTACTGGGACGGCGGCTTCATGGGCAATCCGGCGATCTTTCCGGTGATCTACGGCTGCACCTCCCCCGACGTGCTGATGGTGCATCTCACGCCGACCGAACGGCCGGAATTGCCGACCAACTCGCGCTCCATCATCAACCGCATGCAGGAGATCAGCTTTAATTCGTCGTTGATGCGCGAAATGCGCGCCATCGCGTTCGTCACCCAGCTCATCGACGAGGGCAAGATGGCCGGCGGCAAACGCATGTACATGCATTTGATCGAGGCCGAGGACGTGATCCGCGAGCTTGCCGGATCGAGCAAGATGAACGGGACGTGGAAGTTCCTCACCCACCTGTTCGAGATCGGCCGCGTGCGTGCCGACAAGTGGCTCGCCGAAAACTTCGACTCGATCGGCAACAAGTCGACCGTCGACCTGCAGGCGCGGTATCTCTGACAGTGCATCCACCAAAAATCTTGGCGCGCTACTCAATGCCGCGGCTTCGCTTAAATTCCACGCGGCGGGCGTGCAGGATCGGCTCGGTATAGCCGTTCGGCTGCTTTCTGCCTTTGAAAATGAGGTCGCTGGCCGCCGCAAACGCGATCGACTTTTCGAAATCCGGCGCCATCGGCAAATAGGCCGGGTCCCCCGCATTCTGTTGGTCGACGATCGCCGCCATGCGCTTGAGCGTCTCCATCACCTGGCCCTCGGTGGTGATGCCGTGGCGGAGCCAGTTGGCGATGTGCTGGCTCGAGATGCGCAACGTGGCGCGGTCTTCCATCAAGGCGACGTTGTTGATGTCGGGGACCTTCGAGCAGCCGACGCCCTGATCGATCCAGCGCACCACATAGCCGAGGATGCTTTGCGTATTGTTGTCGAGCTCCTCCTGCACTTCCTCGGGCGACCAGTTCACGCCGCGGGCGACCGGAACGGTCAGGATATCGTCGAGGCTGGCGCGCGGCCGTGACGCCAACTGCTTTTGCCGCTCCCGCACGTTGACCCGGTGATAATGCGTCGCGTGCAGCGTCGCCGCCGTCGGCGACGGCACCCAGGCGGTGTTGGCGCCGGCCTGCGGCTGGGCGATCTTTTGTTGCAGCATCGCCGCCATCAAATCGGGCATCGCCCACATGCCTTTGCCGATCTGGGCGTGGCCGGGGAGCCCGGACGCGAGCCCGATATCGACGTTCCAGTCCTCATAGGCCTTGAGCCACGGCTGATCGCGCATCTGCCCTTTGCGGATCATCGGGCCCGCTTCCATCGCGGTGTGGATCTCGTCGCCGGTGCGATCGAGAAAGCCGGTATTGATGAAGAACACCCGCGACTTCACGGCGCGGATGCATTCCTTGAGATTGACGGTGGTGCGCCGTTCCTCGTCCATCAGGCCGAGCTTGATGGTGTGGCGCGGCAGCTTGAGCATGTCCTCGACGGCGGTGAACAGCTCGTCGGCGAATTTGACTTCGTCCGGCCCGTGCATCTTCGGCTTGACGATGTAGATCGAGCCGGCGCGGCTGTTGCGCGGCAAAGTGCGATCCTTGAAATCATGGAGCGCGATCAGGCTTGTGATCGCCGCATCAAGCACGCCTTCCGGCACCGGCCGACCGTCGCGGTCGAGCACGCCTTCGTCCAGCATCAAATGACCGACATTGCGGATCAGCATCACGCTCCGCCCCGGCACCGTGAGCGAGCCGCCGGTGGGCGTCGTGTAGGTGCGGTCGGGCGCCAGCGTCCGGGTCAGCGGCTTGCCGTCTTTCTGGAAGGTATCGACCAGCGTCCCTTTGCTTAAGCCGAGCCAATTGCGGTACGCGGCGACCTTGTCGGCCGGATCGACCGCGGCGATCGAATCCTCCAGATCCATGATCGTGGTCAGCGCCGCTTCGAGAGTGATGTCGGCGACGCCGGCCGGGTCATCGCGCCCGACCGGATGGGAGCGTTCGACGACGATCTCGATATGCAAGCCGTTGTTGACCAGAACAATGGCGTCGGGCTCTTCCGGCCGGCCGCGATAACCGCGCAGCTTCGATGGATCGGCCAACCCACCGGCGCCGTTCTTGAGCGCGGCGACGAGCGCCCCGTTTTCGATCGAATAGCCTTGGACATCCGCATGCGAGCCGAATTGTAGCGGCACGGCCGCGTCGAGGAAGGCCCGCCCCCAGGCGATGACCTTTTGGCCGCGCGCCGGATCGTAACCCTTGCTCGGCTTCCCCTCGCCGTCGCGCGGGATGGCGTCGGAACCGTAGAGCGCGTCGTAGAGCGAACCCCAGCGCGCATTGGCGGCGTTGAGCGCGTAGCGCGCGTTGCTCACCGGCACGACGAGCTGCGGCCCGGCGACCAGCGCGATCTCGTCGTCGACATTGGCGCTGTCGACTTTGAAATCTGGCCCTTCGGGGACGAGATAGCCGATGTCCGTTAGAAAGCTCCGCTGCGCGGCGCCGTCGAGGTCTCGTCCGCGGTTGGCACGATACCAGTCGTCGATCTTGGCCTGCAGTTCGTCGCGCCGTTGAAGCAGCGCCCGGTTGACGGGGCCAAAACGCTGCACGAGGCGGTCGAGGCCCGCCCAGAACGCCGCGGCCTCGATGCCGGTGCCGGGAATGACTTCGTCGACGACGAAATCATGCAGAACCTTAGCGACTTGCAGACCGGCATCGGAGACGCGCGCAACATCTGACATCGGCGGACATGTTCCCTGTTAGTGGCACAAAGTGCCTAAAGACGCGCGGCTCGTCTACCCGGCGCAACTCATCCCGCCCCGCGAGGGGCACCCAGCCGCGTAACGCGGCGGGGACCCCGTTGCGGGGAGGGGGGACCGCGCGATAGCGCGGTGGGAGGGGGCGTATGTCTCAAAGAAATCCTCATTGAAAGAATCGTCCTCTGCATCGGCGCCCCCTCCACCACCCTTCGGGTGGTCCCCCTCCCCCGCTTCGCGGGGGCGGATAAGCGATATCGTTCTCGCGACGCTTCTCTGCGTCCGAGGCTTGCTCACCACCACGACGACACCAAGAAACTTTTTTTCTTTTAGAATCCGCTCCCGGCAATAAAGGGAGCGGAGCGCCGAAAGGTGCATGTCAACCATTGCCGCTTACGCGGCAGCGGGCTTTTATCGGAAGCCCGCCCGCCTTCCGGCGCTTCACCGCGGCTCTGGCGCAGGCGAACTGAATCAAGCCGGCGCTCAGCTTCGGGCCGTGCTTCCCGGGATACGCACATGATCCGCAAAGATCACGCGTCTCCCGGTCAAGCGGAGCAACCCGCGCCCCGGTCATAGTGCCGGAGGGAATGATGCCCGGAACCGCCCGGGAGCGGACTGCAATTCCGCCCGCGGGCGCCGCCCTCGCTCCACCGCAACGGTATGCCGTGCGCAACGGCGCCCTTCGCGAGCGAGGTGAGGCTACGTAACCGACACAGTGACGTTCGTCAAGCTGCGTCACTGTAACAGAGACGTGATCCCGTGCGCCCGCCGCATGGCTGACGCAGTGACGTGGCAGCGCCAGTCTATAGAATGACGAGGTCTCGGTCATCGAGGTATTATGTGAATCCATAAGGGCGTTGTGACTTCATGACGACGAGCGGCAAATTCCGAAAATTCCTGCCCGGTCCCGATCATCCTCCGATACAGGGGATTGAGAGTCAGGACGCTTACTCGCACGGCGACCTCGCCTACAGCCCGCCGATCAACGAGATATTGGATGTCATGCCGGCGAAATTGCTCGCCGCGCCGTTCACCGGCATCACCTGCGACGGCAAAGCCCGCAAAAATCTTTTTGTGTTTGAGCCAAACGGCGCACCGGTCGAGAGCATGACCGAAGCAGCGCGTGCGATCCTCGCTCTGGCGACGCCGCAAGAGCTTCGAAAAATATGCCAGCCGATCGATTCCGAGCAATGGCGCAAATGGAGCAATCCCGAATTCTACGTCTTCCGCGACACTTTGCGGCTCGAAGAACATGGCGAACCGTTGCGCGCCGCGATCCTCAATCTGCTGGCCGCCAGCATGAGCCAGAAGGGCTTCGAGAAGGCGATCAATTGCATGCGCATCAACCACTTTCTCGGCGAGCTGGTGAACGCCGGCAAAGTGATGAACGAATACAGCTACAATTTCTGCCTGTTCGGCGAGCCGTCGCTCACCGAACCCTGGGGCTGGCAATATTTCGGTCATCATTTGTGCCTGCATTGCTTCGTCGTCGGCAAGTCGATGACGATCTCGCCCACCTTCATGGGCGCCGAACCCAACGAGATCGACGTCGGCCCCTATGCGGGCACGACCATCTTTCGTGACGAAGAAAGAATAGGTCTGCAGTTGATGCAGTCGCTTTCGCAACAGCAGAAGGACCGCGCGCAGATCTACAAACAGATGAAGGACCCGGCGATGCCGCCGGAGCGCTGGATTTTTTCCGACCAACGCCACCTCGGCGGCGCCTTCCAGGACAATCGCATCATTCCCTATGAGGGCGTGCTTGCGTCGGACATGAGCAAAGTTCAGCAGCGGACTTTGGTCGATCTGGTCGGCGCCTTCGTCGAATACCTGCCGCCCGGCCCGCTGGCGGCGCGACTGGGTGAAGTCGAGCGCTATCTCGGCGAGACCTATTTTTCCTGGATCGGCCGCTACGGCGTCGGCGATGTTTACTACTACCGTATTCAAAGCCCGGTCATCCTGGTCGAATTCGATCACCACTCGGGCGTGTTCTTGTGTAACGCCGAGCCCGAGCGGTTCCATATCCACACGCTGGTGCGCACGCCGAACGGCAACGATTACGGCAAAGACTGGCTGCGCCAGTATCGATGCGCCGCGAAGCCGGCGGAGCGG
The DNA here is from genome assembly GCA_964459765.1 of uncultured Hyphomicrobiales bacterium. Taxonomy (GTDB): domain Bacteria; phylum Pseudomonadota; class Alphaproteobacteria; order Rhizobiales; family Xanthobacteraceae; genus BOG-931. Next base: position 14,315 of record CAYWNY010000092.1, read on the forward strand.
ATTTGACATTCGCTACGCACTTGGCCGCAAACTCGTCAAGCGAATGTCAAATCCAAAAGCTCCACCACGACTGATACTTGCTAGTGGTCCCTTGATTCTAACATTCGCATAAGAGGCAGCCGAA
>CAYWNY010000093.1:0-14350 GCA_964459765.1 uncultured Hyphomicrobiales bacterium
CCGGCCTCCTGATCCACAGTCAGGCGCTCTAACCAACTGAGCTACAGCTGCACGGCCAGCGGTCGGCAAGCGCGCGGAAGCTAAGAGGAATGGGCGGGTTTGGCAAGCCGCGAGGTCCGGGCGGGTGCCCGGACAAAGCAAAAGCCCGGGCTTAAAGCCCGGGCTTTGCTCCCATCATAACGATGAGCGAGCGGTATAAAACGCGAGAGCGGCTTAGTTGACCTTACCGAACGCCTTGGTCACGCCGGTCTTGATCGGCTCGGCGGTTTCGGTGGCGACTTTTTGTGCCAGCGCGCTGAGTTCCTTGCTCTGCGCGGTCAACGCTTCGAACTGCTTGCGCGCATGCGCGCTAGTCAGCTCGACCACTTCCGACAACGTCTTCGCGGCCATAACCTCGCCGGCAAAGTCGAAAGCGGCGTTGGTGTTGGTACGCGCTACTTCGATCACCTTGAGACCGTAATCCGAGGCGCCCTTGGAGGCGGTCGAATAAGTCGTCTCGAGAACGTCGGTCGCCTCTTCGGCGGCGGCTTTCATCTTCTCGTAGCTTTCTTTGGCCTGCGCCACACCGCGCTCAGCGAATTCGCGGAATGCGGCCGGCATCTCGACCTTCGGGATGTCGAACTTGGGAATTTCGAATTTCGGAATCTCGAAAGCGGTCGTCGGCTTGGCTTTGGCTTTCGGGGCAGCAACTGTGGCTTCCGCCATGACACATGTCCTTGATCTTGGTGCTTGGGGCTGTTTCACCTGCAGACTCGTTCACCTGCAGACTTGGACTTCCAGAGTCACCCCGCCGCCCGTTCCGCGAGGCATGTAATTTCACGACGCCGAAGCCGGCGGGACGCAATACTGGCAGGCTCGGGCCTTCCAAAGAAGATATAGCAAACGCCTTGGTGCATTGCAACAGATTTTATTGCATTGCACAAATATAAACTAACGCGTTGAAAAGATTGAAAAGTTTGGTCAGTATCAAAACCACAAACTCATCTTACGGTTTTTGCTTAGTAGCATCCATGACTATTTTTGCGGCACTTTGTCCGAGCTCTTGGGATTGGGTCGAAAGCGTCTGCATTTGCCGGCTGATGTATTCGGATTGTAGCCGCAACACCTCGGCCGGATCCTTGGCCTGCATTAATTTCTGCGCGAAGTCGAAGGTAGCGGCCATGTTCTGTTCGGCATAGGCCATCGATTTATGTGCGATCTCGCTGGCCCCGGCGCGCGCCGCTTGGGCTTGGCTGTGCCACTGCGACACCGCCTTATTGGCGGCAGTAGCGATGCCGTCAAAGGCGCTCCTCGCCTGGGCCACGCTTTGCTCGACGAAAGCGCGAACCTCGTTGGGCATGGCAAATTGCTCGAAGGGTTCCTTGGCCATCGTCAACTCCTCGTACCCCTGACGGCTGTCATCCTAAGCGAATTCCCCGCCGCCGTGCACTGCGATCTTACCGCGGCCTCAAGTCCCTGACCGATTAAGGTTATCTCGGCATGCCGGGAGCGGCGAGCGCGCCCGCCATGGACGGCGCAGGCGCCCGGCATTATTAACAATCCCTTAAGCAAAAGAGTTCGGTCGCATGCCCACCGTGGAGTCAGAGCGCGCCGCTGCCCCGCCCGATCCGCGACTGGTGCCGCAATTCGCCGACCACGCGACAAGCGCCACGCCCGCTTGGCTGTGGAGCGCGGACGGATCAAGAATACTGTGGGCCAACGCGGTTGGCGCCGCCATTTTTGCGGCGGCGGGGGCCCGCGACTACGCCGCTCGCCGGTTCGACCCGAGGCAGCCGCCGGCCGCGGAAATCGCCCGCCTTGCGGTAACGTTGCCGCCCACGGGCCAGGCGCGCCTCGAACGCCTGCGCGGATTTGGCGTCAGTTTCGGTGGTGCGCTGACCTGCGTCTGCTCGCGCCTGACATTAGCGGACGGTGCCGCCGTGCTGGTGGCCGCGGCCGAGCCGATTGGTCCGTCGCTCTCGCTGCGTGAGCGCGCTGCGCAATTGTTCGGTGGGACGGAGAGGGCGCTTCTCATTTTCGCCGCCGACAGCTCGCTGCTTTGCGCGACCGAAGCGGCCAGTAAACGATTGAACGGCGCGGCGGCGTCAGCGTTGGGCATCACGGACCTGCTGTCGCAAGCGCGAACGTCCGGCCGGGCCAGCGGCGAGACAAATCGCGGCGCGGTCACCGTGCATCGTCTCGGCAAGGACGCCTCGATCGTGCTGGTGGCCGAGTTCGGCGCGACACAGCAGCCGCGCGTCGAGAACACCGCAGCGAAGATCGAACTTTCGCCGCCGCCAATCGCTGCTGTGTCCCCAAACCTCGCCGCGGGGGCACCTGCGCGCACGCATGGCGATGCCGCGCTCGATCGGCGCAATCCTTTGCGCTTTGTGTGGCAGATGGATGCCGACGGCCGCTTCATTGTCGGCTCCGATGAGTTCCTCGAACTGATGGGGCCGCGCACCACGGCGGCGTTCGGCCGGTTGTGGAGCGAGATCGCCGCCGAGTTGCAGCTCGATCCGCGGCACGAGATCGCCCGCGCCGTCGCGACGCAGGAGACCTGGAGCGGCATCACCGTCTCCTGGTCGGTCGATGACGGCGGGACGCGTCTGCCGGTTGAGCTTTCGGGTCTGCCGGTCTTCGATCGCGATCGCGCGTTCCGTGGCTATCGCGGCTTCGGCGTCTGTCGTGACCTAGCCCGCATCAACGATTTGGTGCGGGCGCGGCGCGAGCGCCCGATCGGATTTATCCCTCCGCCGTCGGTACCATCCGAAAGCGAAGTTCAGCCGCCGTTGTCAGCGCCGCCTCAAGCTAGCGCCGGCACGGACGCAGCGGCGGCCGGAAGCGCGCCGGAAGCAACCGAAAGCGCGGTGCGCGCTGAGCGCGCCGCGCTGAGCGTCGTGCAGGCGGCCGCCAACGTCTTGCCGTTTCGTCCAGGAGCGCCGCCGGAACCGAAGCCGCCGACGCTCAGTCCGGTGGAACGCAAAGCGTTCAGCGAATTGGCGGAAGAGCTGAGTGCGCGCTTGCGCGGCGGCCGGGAGGCACCGGAGGCGGCGAACGGTGCTGCGCCCTCCGCCGAGCGCGACGAGATCGCGGTCGCGCGATTGCCGCGGATCCAATCAGCCGAGCCACCCGCCGAGGTGGCGCCGGCGCCGGACGCCGCGCCACGTGAGCACACGGAAACGGTGCATGAGCAACCTGTGCCGGCTTTCGAGCCGGCATTGCTCGACCGCATTCCCATCGGCGTCCTGATTTATCGCCACGATGGTCCGCGGGATGCGCTGCTTTATGCTAACCGGCATTTCCTGGAGCTGAGCGGCTATGAGAATCTCGGCGCGCTCGCCGCCGCCGGCGGCCTCGATAAACTCTTCGCCGAGCCGACCGCCGATGCCCTCGCGCCCAGCAGCGGCACCCAGTTGCTGTCGCTGATCAGCCGGGAAGGCGCGCGCCGGCCCGCTGAGGGACGCTTGTTCACGATCCCCTGGGGTGGCGCTTCGGCGCTGGCGCTGATCCTGGTCAACGGCGAGGCCGAGGAGCGCCGGCGCTCCAATACGCAACTGCTCGCCGCGGCGCAGGGCGAAATCCGCGAACTCAAAGGCCACGTCGAATCGTTCAAGAAGACCGAGGCGGAGCTGCGCGCCGCCACGCGCGAGGTGCAGCGGGCGGCGGCGACCAAGGCCGAATTCGTCAGCAAGGTCAGCCACGAGATCCGCACGCCGCTCAACGCGATCACCGGCTTTGCCGAATTGATGATCGCCGAACGGTTCGGCCCGATCGGCAACGAGCGCTATGCCGAATATCTCAAAGATATTCACGCCGCCGGCATGCACGTCGTCGCGTTGTTGAACGATCTCCTCGATCTCTCCAAGATCGAGACCGGGCAGCTCGATCTCGCCTTCGCCAACGTCAGCCTTAACGATCTGACGCAACAATGCGTCGGCATCATGCAGCCACAGGCTAGCCGCGCGCGCATCATCATCCGCACCTCGCTGACGCCCGGGCTGCCGCAGGTGGTCGCCGACGAGCGCTCGCTGCGGCAAATCGTGCTCAATCTTCTCTCCAATTCGATCAAGTTCACCGGTCCGGGCGGGCAGGTGATCGTATCGACTGCATTCGCCGATTCCGGCGAAGCGGTGCTGCGCGTGCGCGATACCGGCGTCGGCATGAACGAGCGCGACGTCGAGGCGGCGATGGAGCCGTTCCGGCAGACGGCGATCTCCGGCAGCTGGGGCTCCGGCGGCACCGGATTGGGGCTGCCGCTTACCAAGGCGCTGGCGGAAGCCAATCGCGCGCATTTTTCCATCAAGAGCGCGCCCAATGCCGGCACGCTGGTCGAGGTGGCTTTCCCGCCGACGCGGGTGGTCGCGCGCTGACCAACCCTTCACGCCACGCGGATAACGATTTTGCCGAAATGGGCGCTAGCGGCCATATGATGGAACGCCGCATGCACCTCGTCGAAACCGAAGACGCGATCGATCACCGGCTTGATCTTGTTGCCGGCGATCGCCGCATTCATGGTCTCGAAAGTCTGGGTCGAGCCGACCGAAATCCCCTGCACGTTGGCGCGCTTTGAGAAGATCAGGCCCGGATTGAGTTCACGGGCGCCGCCGCTCAAGCCGCCGATGATGCTGATTTTGCCGCCGACGCGGATCGCGCCGAACGAAAGCGTGAGGGTGTTGGCGCCGCCGACTTCGAGCACGTGGTCGACGCCGCGGCCGCCGTTGAGCGCGATCGCCGCCTTGTCCCATTCCGGCGTGGTTTTGTAGTTGATGGCGCCGGTCGCGCCGAGCGCCTTGGCGTGAGCGAGTTTTTCGTCGCTGGACGACGTGATGATGGTGCTAATCCCCATGGCATGGGCCAATTGCAGGCCGAAGATCGAGACGCCGCCGGTGCCTTGCAGCAGCACTGTTTGCCCGGCGACTAGCTGGGCGTGATTGATCATCGCATCCCATGCCGTCACGGCCGCGCACGGCAACGTCGCGCCTTCTTCGAGAGACAAATGCGCGGGGATTTTGACCACGCCTTCCTCTTCCAGCACCACATATTCGGCGAGCATGCCGTCGATCGAGCCGCCGAGCGCCGAGCCGTGGACATGCGGACCCGGTTCGCCGGCGGCCCAGCGCTGGAAGAAGCAGGCCGCGACTTTGTCGCCGGCTTTCACCCGCGTGACGCCGGGCCCGACCTCGATCACTTCGCCGGCCCCGTCGGAAAGCGGGATGAGATTCTCGCGCACCGGAGCGCGATAGGTGCCGCGCACGATGCCGTAGTCGCGGAAATTGAGCGAACAGGCTGCGACTTTGACCAGCACCTGACGATAGAGCGGCTTTGACGTCGGCCGCTCGATGATGGTGAGGGCGTCGATGCCGGCGCCACCCTTGGGAAGTTGATACGCGCGCATATGATCCTCCCGGGATCGAAACGATGTTTAGGATACCGGCGTGACACTCACCGCAACATCGATACGCTGCTCGCCGGCGCCGACAAGGACGCCGTCGATCGGCGCCACATCGGTGTAGTCGCGGCCGATCGCCAACACGACATGTTCTTCGGAGGCGAGAATGGCATTGGTAGGGTCGATCCCGATCCAGCCGGCATCCGCTCCGCACCACACCAAGACCCAGGCATGCATGGCGTCCGCGCCCTGCAAACGGCTCTCGTCGGTCGGCGGCGACGAGCGCAAATAGCCGCTGACATAGGCGGCAGGCAGTCCAATGCCGCGCAAGCCGGAGATCATGATATGGGCGAAGTCCTGGCAAACGCCGCGGCGCAGCGCAAACGACATCGGCGGCGTCGTGGTCACGGTCGTGGCGCCGAATTCGTAGGTGATGTCTGCCTTGAGGCGATGCATCAATTCGATCGCCGCATCAAGTACCGGTCGGCCGGCGGCAAAGCTTACGCGCGTATAGTCGCGGATCTCCGGATCGAGCGACACCATCCGGCTTGGAAACAGAAAGTGCGCCGGCGACAATGGCCCCATGTCGCCGGTGGCGAAGGCCTCTTCGCGCACGGATTCCCAGGCCGGCGTCGTCACCGGATCGGACTCGACGAGCGGCTCGACGGCGACCCGCGCAGTCAGCCTGACCGTGAGGGACTTGTGCGGTTCGTCGACATCGATCCAGGTGAGGCGGTTGCCGAAAAAATCCTTTCCCTCGCGCCGATGCACCGGCTCGGGCGTTATCTGCAGGGCGGCGACCTGAACCCGCTGCCCATTGCGGTTGATCGGCATCAGCCGCAGCACGTGCCGCGCATGCGCTGCCGGCGACGCGTAGGTGCAGGTCGTCGTTTGCCGGACGTCATAGATCACGCCAGCGCCTCCCAGGCGGATTCTGAGCGCTCGTTGTTGGTGAGGTAGGTCGCGGTGATCGCATCCGAAAGCTTCATCAGCGACTGTCCGGTCTCGACGATCAGCGCCTCGTCGATCGCCGCCGCTTCGACGGTGCGCAGCCGGGTCGCGATCGAAGCGGCGATCTGCTGCACCGGCGACAGCCGGCCGGCCGCTTGCCGCCCGGGCAGCGCCGAGAGGTGCGTCTCGATCCGGTCGAGCTGAAATGCCACCGAGCGCGGATTGTTGGGATCGAGCGTGACCAGGTCGATGACCGGTGCGCGCGCCGCCACCATCACATAGCGCTGCCGATAGGTGATCTGGCTGTCGGCGAGCTCCAGCAGCACGTCGAGTCCGCCTTCGGGGACGCTGGCGAGGGCAAAACAGCGCACCAGCCGGCCGGTGAGGATGGCGCGCTCGATGCGGCGGCCAAGTTCAAGGAAACGCCAGCCCGCAAGCTGCGTCATATTTTCCTGCGCCAGGCCGGACAGGGAGGAAATGATGCGCAAAGCCGCCTCGACGCGCTCGATGATCGCGGTCTCGGTCGGCCCGACCGTCAGCGGCATGGCGATGATGGTCGCAAGATCGTTGATTGCCCGCCAAGCGTCCGGCGAGAAGCGATCGCGGATCACGGACGCGGCGGAACGGGCGGCGCCGGCGAGATAGGGGAGCGAGCCTGCGAGGTCCGTACGGGTCAGGGCCGCGCGAGCCATCAATGCCGCGGGTGCGCCGCTGGCGTCGCCCGGCACCGCGTTCCAGATTTCAAGCAGCGCGCCGATGGCGGCAATAACAGGCGCCGCCGTTTCGTCGGCTTCGGCGGCGCGGTTGATCATGGCGCGGACCAGGCGCAACGTCGCTTCCGCGCGCTCCACATAGCGGCCGACCCAGAATAAATTGTCGGCGGCGCGGCTGGGCAGGGGCCCGGTAGCGCGCTGAACCTCAACGCGCTCGGGTGTCGGCAACAGCGTCGTTTCCGCGACCGGGCCGTGCGCCAGCACCCATGCATCCGCCGTCGCCGCGCCGCGCTGCATGCTGACCGCGCGAGCATCAGCGCTGTCGGCGATACGCACAAAGCCTCCCGGCATTACCCGCCAGCGGTCGCCAGTTTTGGCGAGAAAGAGCCGCAGCGTGAACGGCCGCGGCTGCAAGCGCCCGTCGCTCCACACCGGCATGCTCGAGAGCGTCACCGCTTCCTGCGCCACATAGTCGACGCCGCGATCGCGGACCGAGCGGATGAGTGCCGCCCGCTGCGCTTCGTCGAGCTTGGCGCCGAGTATTTCGCCGGTAGAGCGCCCGTCCACCTGCGACTCGAAGGCGGAAGCAATCACCATCCTGTCGAGTTTTTCGATCATCTCTTCGCGCATGTCGGCGCGGCCGAGCCACCATGTGGCGACGTTCGAAATGGCGAGTTCGGTGCCGAGCATGACCGGCGCCAACGCCGGCAAAAAGGCGAGCATGGCACGCGCTTCGACGAGTCCGGCGCCGAGCGCGTTGACGATCACGACTTTGTCGTCGCGCACGGCTTGTAGGAGCCCAGGCACGCCGAGCCGCGAAGCGGCGTTGAGCTCCAGGGGATCGGCGAAATCGGCATCGACGCGCCGCAGCAATACCTCGGTGCGCTGCAAGCCCGACACGGTGCGGACAAAGACGCCGTCGTCGCGCACGCTCAAATCTTCGCCCTCGACCAGCAGTAGCCCGAGATAGCGCGCAAGATAGGCGTGCTCGAAATAGGTCTCGCTCATCGGCCCCGGCGTGAGCAGGCAAAGATGGGCATCGTCCTGCCGGCTGAGCGCGGCGAGTTCGGCCTGAAACGCCTGGAAGAAGGGCGCAACGCGCTCGACGCGCGTGGTGCGATAGATGTCGGGAATGGCGCGCGACAGCGCGAGCCGGTTCTCGATTGCATAGCCGGCGCCGGACGGCGCCTGTGCCCGATCGCCGAGCACCCACCAACGTCCATCGGCGCCGCGGCCGATATCGACCGCGTAGAAACGCAAATGTGCCCCGCCGGGCGGCGCGACGCCGACCAGCGGCCGCAAAAATTCAGGATTACCGGCGATCAGCGCGGCTGGAAGCCGGCCGTCGCGGCTCAGCGATGAGGGCCCGTATACATCGGCAAGCACCGCCTCGAGCAATTCGGCGCGCTGGATCAGGCCGGCTTCCAACGCTTCCCATTCCTCGGGCTCGACGATCAGCGGCACATGACTGAACGGCCAGGGCCGTTCGATGCCGGCGGCGTCTTCGTAGACACGGTAGAACACGCCGGAACTGCGCAGGTAGCGGTCGGCGGCGGCGAAGCGGCGGTGGATTTCTTCGGCGCCGAGATTTGCAAGCATCGAAATAAACGGCCGCCAATGCCCGCGCACGCGGCCGTCGACGCCCATCATCTCGTCATAAACGCCGGCCAGCGGCCGGTAATCGGCGACGAATTGTTCGAGCCTCGCGGCTGTGTTCTTGACGACGGGGTCGATGTTGGCGGGCATAAGCGGCTTTTAGGTCGGACGCCGCAGGTCCAACGTCGTCGGATACTCGAGCGTGACTTCCGCCGGCGGCACTTCGATCGGCCCCGGCGTGTGGCCATTATCCTGGAAACGCGCGCGGCGGCGGGCTTCCGCCTCGTAGGAATTGACCGGGAATGTCTCGTAATTGCGTCCGCCCGGATGCGCCACGTGATAGACGCAGCCGCCGAGCGATCGCCGGCTCCAGGTGTCGACGATGTCGAAAGTGAGCGGCGCCTGTACCTCGATCGTCGGATGCAGCCCCGACGACAGAGTCCACGCTTTGAAGCGTACGCCGGCGACATATTCGCCGGCGCGGCCGGTCGAGGTCAGCGGCAGGCGTCGGCCGTTACAGGTCACGACGTAACGGCCTTCGCTTAAGCCTTCGACCTTGACCTGCAGCCGCTCGACAGATGAGTCGACGAGGCGCGCAGTGCCGCCGACCGTGCCTTCCTCGCCGAGCACGTACCAGGGCTCGATCCCCTGCCGCAATTCCAGCCTGACGCCGGCATGCCGCACCGATCCGCACAGCGGAAAACGGAATTGCCGCTGCGCTTCGAACCATGCCGGATCGAAGTCGTAGCCGGCGCGCTTGAGATCGTCCAAAACCTCGAGAAAATCGTTCCAGACGAAATGCTCGAGCATAAAGCGATCATGCAACGCCGTGCCCCAGCGCACCGGCTTGCCGTCAAGCGGCGTGCGCCAGAAGGTGGCGACCAGCGCGCGCAACAGTAATTGCTGCGCGAGGCTCATGCGCGCGTCCGGCGGCATTTCGAACGAGCGGAATTCGACGAGACCGCGCCGGCCGGTCGGACCATCGGGTGAAAACAATTTGTCGATGCAGATTTCGGTGCGGTGAGTATTGCCGGTGACGTCGACCAGAATGTTGCGGAACAGCCGGTCGACGAGCCATGGCGGCGGCGCGGCAGCAACACGGTTCGGCGCCGGCACGTTACCGAGCGCGATTTCAAGTTCGTAGAGCATGTCCTGCCGCGCTTCGTCGATGCGCGGTGCCTGGCTGGTCGGGCCGATGAACAAGCCGGAAAAGAAATACGACAGCGACGGCCGCCGTTGCCAATACAACACCAGGCTTTTGAGCAGATCGGGCCGGCGCAGAAACGGACTGTCGGCGGAATTGCGGCCGCCGAGCACGACGTGATTGCCGCCGCCGGTACCGCTGTGGCGGCCGTCGAGCATGAATTTGTCGGTGCCGAGCCGGGACAGATGTGCTTCCTCATAGAGGCTGCGGGTGATGCCGACCGCCTCGCGCCAGGAGCTGGCGGGGTGGATATTGACCTCGATGACGCCGGGATCGGGCGTTACCTTGATGACGTTGAGCCGCGGATCGGGCGGCGGCTCGTATCCCTCGATGTGGACGGGCACGTCGAGATCGGCAGCCGTCGATTCGACGACGGCGAGAAGTTCGAGATAATCGGCGAGCGTCTCTACCGGCGGCATGAACACGCACAGCCGCCCATCGCGGACTTCGATCGCGAGCGCCGTGCGCACCGGTGCGCCTGCGCCGCCGGTCGCAGCGATAGGGGTGCGCTGCATGACTAAGGTTTCGGGCGCAAGCGGCGGGGCGATCTCCTCGCCGGCCCTGGCCAAAGCGTGCTGGCGCAGCGGATGGGTGACGCGCGGATCGGGCAGCGGCTTTTGCTCGGCGAAGGGATCGGCCGGGATCAAATGCGGATAACTCGCCGGGGCGATATCGGGCAGCGATTGCAACGGCAGGCGGAAGCCGACTGGCGAGTCGCCCGGCATCAGGAACAGCCGGCCGCGGCGCGTTTGCCACACTTCGCTCAACCATCCGGGCTTGGCTTGCGCGGTCCAGCGCTGCACCGGCAGCACGTAACCCGCCGGCTGGCTGAGGTGGCTGTCGAAGAGCTTGAGAATGCGGGCACGCTCACGCGGATCGTCGACCTTCGGATCGCTGGGATCGATATTCTCCGGGATAAGACCTTGTTTGAGCATCCGGTCGGTCGGGTCCTCGTAAACGGGCTGTACGTAGCCGGCCGTGATTCCCAGACGCTCGGCAATCCCTTCGGCGAGATGCTGTGAATCATCCGCCGTCGGATTGTGATCGGCGGCTTCGCGTGCGATCAGGCTTTCGTCGCGCCAGATCGGAACCCCGTCGCGCCGCCAGTACAGCGCGAATGCCCAGCGCGGTAGCGGCTCGCCCGGATACCATTTGCCTTGGCCGTAATGCAGCAGGCCGCCGGGCGCGAAGCGCGCTCGCAGGCGGCGCACCAGTTCGTCGGCGCGCACCCGCTTGGTCGGACCGACCGCCGCCGTGTTCCATTCCGCCGACTGATAATCGTCGACCGAAACGAATGTCGGCTCGCCACCCATGGTGAGCCGCACGTCGTGTGCCAGAAGATCGGCGTCGACTTTGTTGCCGAGCGCATCGAGCGCATTCCAGTCTTCGTCGGAAAACGGCGCGGTGACGCGCGGTTGTTCGGCGATCCGCTTAACACTCATCTCGAACGCGAACTTGACCTCGCTCGGTTCGACCAGCCCACTGATCGGCGCGGCGGAGTGGTAATGCGGCGTTGCCGCGACCGGCAGATGGCCTTCGCCGCACAACAATCCCGACGTCGGATCAAGCCCGATCCAGCCGGCGCCCGGCAGGTAGACCTCGGTCCAGGCGTGCAAGTCGGTGAAATCTTCCGAAGCTCCCGCGGGACCGTCGAGCGGCTTGAGGTCGGGCTTGAGCTGGATGAGGTAGCCGGAGACAAAGCGCGCCGGCAGGCCGATTTGGCGGAGCAACTGCACCAACAGCCACGCCGTGTCGCGGCAGGAACCGGCCGCGGACGCGACCGTCTCTTCCGGCGTCTGTACGCCCGGCTCCATGCGGATCAGATAGCGGACCATGTGCTGCAGGCGCTGATTGAGCTCGACCAGAAAGTCGACGGTGTTGCGCGGCGTGCGCGGAATCGAACGAACGAGCTCTGCCATCAGCGGGCCGGCGGGCTCCGGTTCGACGTAGGCGGCGAGGTCCTCGCGCAACTCCGGTGCAAATGAAAACGGCCAGGTCTCCGCATAAGGCTCGACGAAAAAGTCGAACGGATTGATCACCTCCATGTCGGCGATCAGATCGACGGTGACGGAGAACTCGGTGGTTTTTTCTGGGAAGACAAAACGCGCCTGCCAATTGCCGTGCGGATCCTGCTGCCAGTTCACGAAGTGCTGGGCCGGCGTCACCGTCAGCGAATAGCTCGGAATCCGGGTGCGGCAATGGGCGCCCGGCCGCAGCCGTACGATTTGCGGTCCGAGAGCGACCGGACGATCATATTCGTAGCGGGTGGCGTGATGAAGCCCGACCAGGATGGACATGAGGATACGCAGTACCGATCAAATTATGCCGTAGGGAAAGTACACCATTTCCATGCAATTTCCGGGCCGCCGTCAATCGCGGTATTGCGCCAAGATCGCCGGCGCACGTCGTAAATGGTTCACTTAGTCGGACGCCGTGCTCGCCGGCAGTCCTTGCCTTTTGTCCCCGAGCCGCAATAGCGGAACAAGAACGAAGGCGAAAGCCGTAAAGGCCGCCGACACCAGAACCAGCGGCGCCAAAGTGTTGTGAAACAGACGGTCGAACAGAAACGAGCCGACGATGTCGCCGGACGCGGTCGCCAGATTGATCAGCGACATCATCACCGCGAAGCTGAAGCCTTCCGATCGGGGCGGGCAGTAATCGGCGGCGAGCGTCACCGTGGCCACGGTCGCCAGCATGGCGGCAAAGCCGCTGCAAAAGCTCAAAATCACCGCCGTGACTTCGTTGTAGAGCAACAAATAGGCGGCGGTCGTTGTGGTGCCGAGCGCGATCGAGAGATTGAGAACACGCTTCGACGACGTGACGTCGAGAAAGTAGCGGTACAGCAGCGCGCCGACGACCCAGCCGGCGGCCGTGATCGAGCCCAGAATGCCGATGAAGCTTTGCGAGAACTCGAGCTTGTCGGTCATCGTGTAATACAGCGGCGTGCTCAGGCCGGGACTGAAGTAATAAAGGAAAAGAAAAGTTCCGACGATCCACAGTTCGCGTTTTTTGCTCGCGGCGACGAGGGCGGAAAGCGTGTCGCGAAATGCGGGCGCGTTGATCTTGGTTCTGCGCTCCGGGATCAGAAACAGCGTTCCGAATAGCACCATGACCGGCGCGATGGCGACGATCAGGGCCGCGATGTGCATTGCGGAGGCCGGCGGCAAATGCTGCACGAGCTCGCCGCCCACGATCGCCGACGCCATCGCGGCGATGTTGAACCACAGCCATTGCTGGTTGACGAACCTGCCGGCCTGGCCGAGCGTGTGCCCACTCTCGACCAAAACGGCGCCGCAGACCGTGCTTGACGTCGCCATCGCGTAAGCGGTGAGCTGTAGCGCGAGCGCAAGCTCGCCCGGCGACGTGAGCTGCGTGCTCCACAGATACGCGCCGGCGGCCACGACATTGGCGGCGATGAGATAGGCTTTGCGCCGATAGCCGAAGATCGGCGCGAGGTCCGACAACGCGCCGTAGAGCGGCTTGATGATCCAGGGAAAATTGAACAACGCGAAATAGGCGGTGACTTGCAGCGCGCTCCAGCCGTGCTCCTGCTTCAAATAATATGTCAGCGGTTGAGCGATCAGCCCGATGACCTGACCAACGCCTTCGACGACGTAGACGAGAGCGAAAAACAGCATCAGCCGGTTTATCGCTATGCGCTCCGGCGCCGGAGCATCGCTACGCAACGGTTGCGCGTGGTCGTTCATCGGGTCGGCGGTTGGCGACCTTGCTCCCGGCCGGTCCGGGCTCCGCCTGCAGGCATTGCGGGCGAAATCTTTTCCGTCAAGATTTCTTTTGCCTTGCCGACACCCGCGGGAGATGGGGCAAGGCGCCCGGCTTAGCGAAGGTCGCGCGGCGAAAGCCAGTTATCCGCCCGATCAAGCAGGACGCCGATCGGCGCCTGCGCGGACGGCCGGTCGCCGCCGTCATCGGTGCGCGACAGCGCTCGATTGCCTAGCGATACCGCGGTTACGGCAATTACCAGCGATACGGTGAGCGAAAATGTAGCGATCAATTCGATCGCGGCGGCGCGCCGCCGCGCTAATCTCCTGTCGCGGCGCGGCGGGGCGAATCCGATGCCACCGGTTGGCGCTGCCATGACCATCATCCTTTGCGAATCGGTTTTCGATCTCCCCAGTGTCGCGGCCGATTGGGGCGGCGCCATTGAAGAACAAAGGCGATTTGGTGAGTTTTGGTTAATATTTGGTTAACGCGTCCGCCAATGGCGGCGATAAACCGCCGGTGTGGTTTTGCAGTCACGTGACCGAACCGCGCCGGGTGACGCAAGCGCGCCTGCCGAAAAACGTCGGCGGCGTCTTTTTGCCGGCTTTCACTTCGCGGCTACTGCCGCCGCCGGATCGAAATTCATGGTGACGTGGCCGGGCTGTGCGGCGACGCGCTTGAGCCATTCGCGCACCGCCGGAAACGGCCTCAGATCATAATCGCACAAATGCGCGACATGGGTGTAGGCGTAGAGCGCGATGTCGGCGATGGTGTAGCGGTCGGCGGCGAAGA
>CAYWNY010000094.1:0-14237 GCA_964459765.1 uncultured Hyphomicrobiales bacterium
CGGATGCCCACCGACCGACACACGGCCACAGGCACGTGCGAAATTGGGCGATTTCGCCAATAATCCATTCAGCCGCGCGGCGCAAGCGTTTTAGTTTTAACAAGATGTAAAAGCGGTGCGCGGTGGCTGCCGACGACGCCGAGCGGCGTTCACTCGGTCGCGGTGAAGGGCTCGACGCGGCTCGCCGCGCGCACGAACTGTACCATCACCACGATGCCGCAGACGACGAACACCGCGTCCAGCACGCGCGCACCGATGGCGCCGAGCGCCAACAGATTGGCGATCGCCCAGCTGCCGGCAAACGCCGCGCCGAACACTTCCGCCGCGATCAGGATCGCGGCGCTGACGACGGTGACGACGTTCGGCCACACGATTCGACGGCGCGGTTCAGCAATGTTGGGTTCGGGCCTGTTCATGACGCTTCCATGCGGGCCGCACTTTCCTCGAAAAGCCGGCACGATTCAAGGCGGCGTTTCGCTCGCCACGTCAGGGCCATATATAAGGCCAGCAATCCTGCTATGACCCCGCAATGACTGAGCAAAACCCCTTCTTCGAGACCTGGACCACCCCGGACGGGGTGCCGCCGTTCGAGCGCATCCGGCCGGAGCATTTCCGCGAGGCCTATTCGCGCGCCTTCGCCGAGCATGACGCCGAGATCGAGGCGATCGCTGGCCAAACCGAGCCGCCGACGTTCGACAACACCATCGTGGCGCTGGAGAACAGCGGCCGGGCGCTGGCGCGGGTCGAGCAGGTCTTCAGCCTTCTGGCCGGTACCGACAGCAACGACGCGCTGCTTGAGATCGAACGCGACGTCGCGCCGCGGCTTGCCAGCCACTGGAACGCCTTCCGCACCAACCCGGCGCTGTTTCGCCGGATCGACGCGCTGATGCGGCAGCTCGAAACGCTTGCGCTCTCCGCCGAGCAGAAGCGCGTGACCGAGCGCTATCATGCCGCCGCCCGCCGCGCGGGGGCCGCACTCGATGCGCAAGCGAATTCCCGGCTTGCCGCAATCGTCGAGCGGCTCGCCGAACTCGGCACCGCCTTCAGCCAGAACGTCCTGGCCGACGAGCAAGCATTCGCGCTGTCGCTTAACGAGAAATCCGAGCTTGCCGGCATTCCCACCTTCATGCTCGAGGCGATGAAGGTGGAAGCCGAGGAACGCGGCCTCGCCGGCTACGTCGTCACTCTGTCCCGCTCCAGCGCCGAGCCCTTCCTGCAGTTTTCACAGCGGCGCGACCTGCGCGAAAAGGTCTATCGCGCCTTCGTCGCCCGCGGCGACAACGGCGGCGCGACCGACAACAAGGCGATCATTGCCGAAATGGTCCGGCTGCGCGCCGAGCGGGCCCGGTTCCTCGGCTATCGCGACTTCGCGCACTACCGGCTTGACGATGCGATGGCCAAGACGCCGGCGGCGGTCCGTGACCTCCTCAACACGGTCTGGGCGCGGGCGCGCGAACACGCCCAGGCCGATCGCGACGCTCTGCAGGCGCTGGTCGCGGCCGAGGGCGGCAACTTCGCGCTGGCGCCCTGGGACTGGCGTTACTACGCCGAAAAGCTGCGGGCGCAGCGCTGCGCGATCGATGAAACGACCATCAAGCCCTATCTCGATCTTGAGCGCATGATCGAAGCGGCGTTCTACACGGCGCAGCGGTTGTTCGGACTCGCCTTCACCGAGCGCACCGATGTCCCGGTCTGGCATCCCGACGTGCGGGTCTGGCAGGTTCGCAACCGCGACGGCGACGACATGGGGCTGTTTTTCGGCGATTACTTCGCCCGGTCCTCAAAGCGCAGCGGCGCCTGGATGACGGCGCTGCGCGAACAGGAAAAGCTCGCCGGCGAAGTTCGTCCGCTGATCGTCAATGTCTGCAATTTTGCCAAGGGCGCCGGCGGCAAGCCGACGCTGTTGAGCTTCGACGATGCCCGCACTTTGTTCCACGAATTCGGTCACGCGTTGCACGGGCTTCTCTCCGCGGTGACCTATCCGAAGATTTCCGGCACCAATGTCGCGACCGACTTTGTCGAGCTGCCGTCGCAGCTCTACGAGCACTGGCTCGAACAGCCGCAAGTGCTGCGGCAATTCGCTCGCCATTACCAGACTGGCGCGGCGATGCCGGAGGACCTGTTGCAGCGGCTCATCGCCGCGCGTAATTTCGATCAGGGATTTGCCACGGTGGAATACCTGGCCTCGGCCATCGTCGACCTCGATTTCCACTCGCTTGCCACCTCTGACGCAATCGACCCCATGGCCTTCGAAGCGAGCGAGCTTGCGCGTATCGGCATGCCCCAAGAGATCGCCATGCGGCACCGGCCGCCGCATTTCGGTCACGTGTTTTCCGGCGGCGGCTATGCCGCGGCGTATTACAGTTACATGTGGTCGGAGGTGCTCGACGCCGACGCCTTCGAAGCCTTCGAGGAACCCGGCGACATTTTTGATCCGGCGACGGCGAGAAGGTTGCGCGAAGCGATCTATGCGGCCGGCGGCACTCGCGACCCCGCGGAGGCTTACAAGGCGTTCCGCGGCCGGTTGCCGAGCCCGGAAGCGCTGCTGCGCAAGCGCGGGCTTGCCGAGCCGGTTGCGCACTGACGATGGTTGACCTTCACAGCGCGGGCAATCGCCGCGGCGTCGTCTGCGCCCCGCATGCCGCCGCCGTGGAAGCCGGTCGCGCGATCCTCGCCGAAGGCGGCAATGCGATCGAAGCCATGATCGCTATGGCGGCCTCGATCGCCGCCGTCTATCCGC
Source organism: uncultured Hyphomicrobiales bacterium (assembly GCA_964459765.1). Classification (GTDB taxonomy): domain Bacteria; phylum Pseudomonadota; class Alphaproteobacteria; order Rhizobiales; family Xanthobacteraceae; genus BOG-931. The sequence continues at coordinate 2,741 of CAYWNY010000094.1, forward strand.
ACATGAATCACTTGGGTGGCGACGGCTTTTGGTTGATCCGTTTTCGCTCCGGCCGGGTGCGTGCCATCATGGCGGCCGGGCCGGCGGGCCGCGAAGCGCGGCCGGAACTTTACCGCGACGACGAAACCATTCCGCCGCGCGGTCCGCTTGCGGCGCTCACGGTGCCGGGCGCTATCGGCGGCTGGATGCTGGCGCAACAGGCGGCCACAGCGGAAGGCGGGACGTTGCCGCTTTCGGTGCTGCTGTCCGCCGCCGTCGCGCAAGCCCGCGACGGCTATAAGGTTACGCGCAGCCAGGCGTGGCTGACGGCGGAGAAGCTTTCCGAGCTGACGCGGGCGCCTGGTTTTGCCGAGACGTTTCTGCTCGACGGCAAACCGCCGGAAGCCGGTACGACGCTCAAGCAGGCGGCGCTTGCCCAGACATTGGCGCATCTGGCGGATGCCGGGCTTGACGACTTTTATCGCGGCGATGTCGGGCGCGAGATCGCCGCCGACCTGTCGCGCATCGGCAGTCCTGTCACCCGCGACGACCTGACGCGCTATGGCGCTGCGCTTGCCGAGCCGCTGCACATCGAGCTGCCGGCCGGCACGATCTACAACACCGACGCTCCGACCCAAGGCGTCGCTTCGCTCATGATCCTCGCGCTGTTTGCGCGGCTCGGTGTTACGCAACCTGAGGGCTTCGACCATGTGCACGGCCTGGTCGAGGCCACCAAACGGGCGCTACGCATGCGCCATCGCGTCGTCACCGATCCGAACGAGCTGGCGCACGGACTGGAGCGCTGTCTCGATCCGCGCTTCATCGCCGGCGAGGCGATGAAGATCGACCGGGGTAAAGCGGCGCGCTGGCCACTCGGCGCGGGCGATGGCGACACCGTGTGGATGGGCGCGGCCGATACGACCGGCCTGGTCGTGTCCTACATTCAATCGATCTACTGGGAATTCGGCTCCGGCTGCGTGCTGCCGGCAACCGGCATCCTGATGCAGAACCGCGGCGCGAGCTTTTCGCTCCAGCGGGGCGCTCTGAACTTCCTCGCGCCCGGCCGGCTGCCGTTTCACACGCTTAATCCGGCGCTGGCTGTACTCAAAGATGGTCGCATCATCGCCTATGGCACCATGGGCGGCGACGGCCAGCCGCAGACTCAAGGCGCGTTGGTCACGCGCCACGTCGTGTTCGGCGAACCGCTGCCGGAGGCGCTCGATCGTCCGCGCTGGCTTCTTGGCCGCACCTGGGGCGACGCGCACACAAAATTGCGTCTGGAATCGCGCTTCGACGGCAATCTGGTCGATCGGCTAGCTGAGGCCGGCCACGATCTGGAAGTCTTGCTGGAACCCTATTCCGACACGATGGGCCATGCCGGCGCGGCAGTGCTGCACGAAGACGGCACTTGCGAGGGCGCGCACGATCCGCGCGCCGACGGCGGCGCCGCAGGGGTGTGATTTTCGGCTATTGCACCGTGCGCCGGTCAGTCTCTGGCAGCAGAAATTTTTGTATCAATTGTTTCTTTGGCGATTCGGATAACCTCGTTCTCGGAGTCGGTGTGCCGCGTGGTGAATACCGGGACCGACGTTCCTTCCACCCACATGTGCTTGCCGTCTTGTCGGCGAATGTGGGCTTGCCATTGTCCCTCTTTGTTCACGAATTCGTCGATCACATAGTCTTTGTATTCCATCGCTGCGACCTCTCGTTCGGCGGGCGGTGGGCGAGATTTCCCGGGCCTGTCCGCAAAAGCACCTATGGCTAAGCCGCCTTGGCGCGGAGTGTAGGAATCTTGCTGACGTCCTCTTTTTGTTCGGCCTGCCAGGTGTCATAAGCGGCCTGCATCCGCACCCAAACTCCAGCGCCATCGCCAAACAACTTACCAAGCCGCACCGCGACGGTCGGCGACACCGGCTTGCGCTCGCGCAAAATGTCATAGAGATGCTGGCGGGAAATGCCGAGTAGGTGAGCAATCTCGACCCTGGTCCGCCCCGTCGCGGGAATCACGTCTTCCCGCAGTAAAGCACCGGGATGGGTCGGGCAACGATCGGGGTTGCGCTTGGCGGTATGAACCATGATTGTTTTTCCTTAGTGATATTGCCCGAAATCAACCCGGCACGCATCGCCATCTTCGAATTCGAACGTGATGCACCATGGTCCATTCACATGGACCGAATAGCGCGTCGGCTTGAAGCCTCGCAAGGGATGAAAATCGAAGCCAGGAACGTTCATCTCCTCCGGCCGCGTTGCCACGTCCAACCGATCCAAACGACGCAAGACGCGAGCCTGCATCTTCGCGTCGATCTTCCCGGTCCGCCCTTTCTCCCAAAGCTCGGCCAGTCCCTTGCTTTTGAAGCTTGTAATCACGATTCGATAATGTAAGCTAATAGTTTACCTCCGTCAACTGTTAGCTTACGCAGCGCTCCGCGCCGTCGATTTGGTCGGGCGGCTGCGATCATTAACAGCCTTCCTTCCGCCCCACTCGGCATTAGAGTGTGTCCGCGCCCGGGGCGGCGCACGGCAGCGATATTTGCGCGGGGTCAATGTCATATCGTATCGCTCTTCTGATCGCATGCTTGGCCTTCTTTGCTGCCGAGCGTGCTGAGGCGCACCCGCACGTCTGGGTGTCCATGACCGAAGAGCTGCTTTACGCGCCCGACGGTTCGGTGACCGGCGTCCGTCACGCCTGGACCTTCGACGACATGTTTTCCGCCTATGCCACGCAAGGGCTGGAGCAGAAAACCAAAGGCGAGTTCACGCACGAGGAGCTACAGCCGCTCGCGCAAGTCAATGTCGAATCGCTCAAAGAGTACGCCTACTTCACCTTCGCGAAGATCGACGGTAAGCGGAAGAAGGACGCCTTCGTCGACCCGGTCGACTATTTTCTCGACTACGATCCGAAGGAAACGGTGCTGACGCTGCACTTCACGCTGCCATTCAAAATGCCGGTGAAAGCGAAAGCGCTCGATGTTGAAATCTACGATCCGGAATTTTTCATCGACTTCGGTTTCGCTGACAACAACCCGGTGCGGCTCGTCGCGGCGCCGGCGCAATGTGCGGTCGCACTGGAGAAGCCGAATGACGGCAACTTCCCATCCTCGATGCGGCTCGACAAGGCGTTTCAAACCTCGGAAGCCAATGCCGGCATGGGCGCGAATTTCGCCAACCGGATTTCGGTGAAGTGCCCGTGATCAGGAGAATCGGGGCGCTCCTTGGCGTCGTGGCCGTATTACTCCTCGTCGCGTGCGCGCTGAGCTACGCGTCTGCGCAAGTCAGCCTCGGCGCCATGCGGCAAGCGCCGGCATCCGGTATCTTCGGCTGGATCATCGCCCAGCAGTCGATGTTCTACCGCGAACTCTCCGGTCTCATCCGCGCCGCCAAGACCGATGGCTCGGCCTATTGGGGGCTGATGGGCATCTCGTTCATCTATGGCATCTTCCACGCTGCCGGGCCCGGTCACGGCAAAGCGGTGATTTCATCTTACTTGCTGGCGAACGAGGAAACCTGGCGGCGCGGCGTCGCGCTGTCGTTTGCGTCGGCGCTGTTGCAGGCGGTGACCGCGGTCGCGCTGGTCACCATCGCCGCGATCCTGCTCGGCGCGACGGCGAGGATGATGGGCGACACGGTGCGTGTCATCGAGATCGTCAGCTACGCCCTGATCGTGCTTTTGGGGGCGCGGCTTTTCTGGGTGAAGGGCCGCGGCTTTCTGCGCGCCTCGCAGACGCTGCGGACCCAGCAATCGCCGGATTTGGCGCCGCAGGCCGATCATGCCCACGGCCACGATCGCTCCCATCACGATCACGATCACCGCGCGCATCACGATCACGCGCACCATCGCGACCATGACACCTGTGGCCACGCCGCGCGCGATCACCATGACCACGGCAGCGTCTTGCCGTGGGGTCATGCACACGGGCCGGAGCCGGAAGAATTGGCCGGCTCTGCCGGCTGGCGCCGCGGCTTGGCGGCGATCGTCGCCGTCGGTCTTCGGCCCTGTTCCGGCGCCATCATCGTCTTGGTGTTCGCGCTAGCGCAGGGCTTGTTCTACGCCGGCATCGCTTCGACCTTCGTCATGGGGATTGGCACCGCCATCACGGTCGCCGGCATCGCGACCCTCGCGGTAAGCGCCAAAGCTTTAGCAACGCGGTTTGCTACCGCGCGCTCCGGCTACGGCACGCTGGTGCTACGCGGCGCCGAGGTCGGCGCCGCGCTGCTGATCATGATCTTCGGCGTACTTCTGCTCACCGGCAACATGGCGAGCGAGCGCATGGGGGTGTTTTAGGCGACCTTCTGGGACATGTGACCGAACATCACCTTGCGCGCCTCGTCGTCCATTTCAGCCTTGAATTTGTGCTTGTCGCGCAGCGCCACGGCGCGCTGCGCTGCCGGCCGCGCGCTGATCTCGTCCACCAGCCGCTTCAGGTTCGGGAATTTCGGCCACGCCGCTTCGCCGAGCGGCATCAGCCGCGCCCAGCCCCAAACGTCCATGTCGACGATCGTGTAGACGTCGCCGAGCATGTATTTCTGCTTGGCGAGCCGCGCATCGAGAATGGCGAAGTGGCGCTGCGTCTCGAACGCATAGCGATTGATGGCGTATTCGTTCTTTTCCGGCGCATAGACTTTGAAGTGCACCAATTGCCCGGAATACGGCCCGATGCCAGAGGCGACAAACATCAGCCACGACAACAATTCGCCGCGCGCCTTGTCGCCCTTGGGCGGCAGAAACTTGCCGGTCTTCTCGGCGAGGTAAAGCAGGATGGCGTTGGAATCGAACACCACCGCATCGCCGTCGACGATCGCCGGCACCTTGGCGTTCGGATTGATGGCGAGATATTCCGGCTTGTGCTGATCGCCCTTGCGGGTATCGACCGGGATGGCTTCGTAAGGCAGCCCGGCCTCTTCGAGGAACAACGCAACCTTGGTCGGATTGGGTGCGCCGCTGAAATAGAACTTCAACATGGTCATTTCTCCCTAGAACAATCCAACGATCTTACCATCGGCGCCGATATCGATCGAATCGGCGGCCGGCACTTTCGGTAGCCCCGGCATAGTCATGATCTCTCCGCAGATCGCGACCACGAATTCGGCGCCGGCCGAGAGCCGCACCTCGCGCACCGGAATGGTGAAGCCGGTCGGCGCACCCTTGGCATCCGGATTGGTCGAGAACGAATACTGGGTCTTGGCGATGCAGACCGGTAGTTTGCCGAAGCCCATCTCCTCCCAGGTTTTGAGCTGATCCTTCACCGACTTGTCGGCGGTGGCGTCGTCGGCGCGATAAATCTCCTTGGCGATGGTGCGTACCTTTTCGAACAGCGGCGTGTCGTCGCCGTAGAGCAGCTTCAGATCGGCCTTGCCCTCGTCGATGATTTTCACCACCGCCTTGGCGACGTCGACCGCGCCCTCGCCGCCCATCGCCCAGTGATCGGCCATCAGCGCCTCGACGCCGAGCGCCTTGCATTTTTCCTTGACCAGCGCGATTTCCGCATCCGTGTCGGCGGAAAAACGGTTGATCGATACCACCGCCGGCAGATTGAACTTCTTGATGTTCTCGACGTGGCGCTGGAGGTTCGACATGCCGGCTTCGAGCGCGGCAAGATTTTCTTTTTTCAAATCCTCTTTCTTGACGCCGCCGTGCATCTTCAGCGCGCGGATGGTGGCGACGATGACGACGCAATCCGGATTCAAGCCGGCTTTGCGGCATTTGATGTCGAGGAATTTCTCGGCGCCGAGATCGGCGCCGAAGCCGGCCTCGGTGACCACGTAATCGGCAAGCTTGAGCGCGGTCGTGGTCGCCGACACCGAATTGCAGCCGTGGGCGATATTGGCGAACGGGCCGCCATGAATGAAAGCCGGCGTACCTTCCAGCGTCTGCACCAGATTGGGCGCGATCGCGTCTTTCAACAGCGCCGCCATGGCGCCGTGCCCGTGCAGTTCGCTGGCGCGGACCGGTTTGCGCTCGCGCGTATAGCCGACGATGACGTTGCCGAGCCGGGTTTTCAGGTCGTCGAGATCGTTGGCGAGACAGAAGATCGCCATCACTTCGGACGCCACCGTGATGTCGAAGCCGGCTTCGCGCGGATAGCCGTTGGCGACACCGCCGAGCGAGCAGACGATCTCGCGCAGCGCGCGATCGTTCATGTCGAGGACGCGGCGCCAGGCGACGCGGCGGCTGTCGAGGCCCAGCGCATTGCCCCAGTAGATGTGATTGTCGATGAGCGCCGACAACAGATTGTGCGCCGAAGTAATGGCATGAAAGTCCCCGGTGAAATGCAGGTTGATGTCCTCCATCGGCACCACCTGCGCATAGCCGCCGCCGGCAGCGCCGCCCTTGACGCCGAAGCAAGGCCCGAGTGACGGCTCGCGCAGGCACAGCATCGCCTTCTTGCCGATGTGATTGAGCGCGTCGGTTAAGCCCACCGTGGTCGTGGTCTTGCCCTCGCCCGCCGGCGTCGGCGTGATCGCGGTGACCAGGATCAGCTTGCCGTTTTTCTTGCCCTTGAGCGATTTGATGAAATCCATCGATACCTTGGCCTTGTAGTGGCCGTAGGGTTCGAGGTTTTCCGGCGCGATGCCGAGCTTGTCCTTGGCGACGTCGACGATGCGCCGCGGCTTGGCGGCTTGAGAGATTTCGATATCGGACTTCGGATTTTGATGTTGCGAGGCGGCCATTGTTGGACGATCCAATCGGTGAACGAGTGAGGGAAGCTTCAAAGAAACGGAGCGGACCGGTCAGGTGAAGCGCGCTTTGACCGCGAGGTTTGCGGTTTTCGCCCATTCGCCGGCGTCGATCTTCTTGCCGTCGGCGGGTTGCACGCGCGTGATCTTGAAACGCCCATCGGCGCAGACGACGGTGAACCCGTCGCCCTCGATCGCGACGATTTCGCCGACCTTGCCGCCGATCCCTTTCGGATCTTTGGCCGGCAGCGGCTTGGCGTCGAAGATTTTCAGTTGCTTGCCATCGAGCGCGGTCCAGGCGCCGGGCGCCGGATTGCAGCCGCGTATCAGCCGGTCGATCTGCTCCCAGGGCTTGCCCCAATCGATGCGGGCATTGTCGGTGCCGCAGCGGCCCTCGTAGGTGGCCTTGGCTTCGTCCTGCTTGATGCGCGGCGCTTTGCCGGCCTTGACCAGATCGACCGCCTCCAGCATGGCGTCGACGCCCATCGGAAAGAGCCGGTCGAAATAGACGGTGCCGAGCGTGTCGGTGTCGCTGATCGGCGTCTTTTTCTGCAGCAGGACGTCGCCGGTATCGAGCCCGTTGTCGGGCCAGAAGATCGACAGACCGGTCTCCTTCTCGCCCTTGATGATCGGCCAGTTGATCGCGCTGGCGCCGCGATAGGCCGGCAACAGCGATGGATGATACTGGATCGAGCCGTGGGTCGGAACGTTGAGGAATTCCTCCGGAACGAACAGCGTGACAAAAGCCATCACCTGCAAATCCGGCTTGAGCGCTTCGAATTCCGCCCACACCTCCGGTTTTTTATAGGTTTCCGGCTGATAGACCGGCAGCTTCGCGGCCACCGCCGCTTCTTTCAGCGGATCGGCCTTGGCGCCGGGTTTTTCCGGCGCGACATAGACGGCAATCACGTCCTCGCCGCGTTTGAGCAGTGCTTCCAGCACCGCTTTGCCGAACGCCTGCTGACCGTGAACAACAATACGCATTCGATCCGAACCCTTTGACTGTCGTCATCGCCGCGCTTGTCGCGGCGATGCCGTTTCAAATGTCACGTCGCTCTGAGCGGGATACCGGGACGAGCCCGAGCATGACAATCCTACGCCGCTTCCGCTTTCTTATCCGCCGCGCTGATGGCGCCCGACGCTTTGATTTCGCCGATCTCGTTCGCCGAATAGCGCAGCACTTCGCGTAGCACTTCATCGGTGTGTTCGCCAAGGAGCGGCGAACGGCGCACGTCGGGCGGCGAGTCGGACAATTTGATCGGGTTGCCCACGGTGAGATACGGCCCACGCGTGGGATGATCGACTTCGACCAAGGTTCCGGTCGCGCGCAACGACTGCTCCTCGGCGATCTCCTTCATCGAGAGGATCGGGCCCACCGGGATGTCGTGCTGGTTGCAGATATCCATGACCTCGAATTTGCTCTTGGTCATGGTCCATTGCTCGATGGTGTCGAAGATTTTGCGCAGCCGCGGCAGCCGCGCCGGCGGCGTGGCGAAATCCGGATCGGTCTTCCATTCCGGCTTGCCGATGAGATCGCAAATCTCGCCCCACACCGGCGCCTGGGTGATGAAATAGACGTAGGCGTCGGGGTCGCTCTCCCAGCCTTTGCATTTGAGAATCCAGCCCGGCTGGCCGCCGCCGGAATCGTTGCCGGCGCGCGGCGTCGCTTTGCCGAATGCAATGCCTTCGCCATACTGGCTGTATTCGGCCAGCGGACCGTGTTTGAGGCGCTGCTGGTCGCGCAGTTTGACGCGCGCCAAATTGAGGACGCCGTCCTGCATGGCGCAAAGCACTTTCTGACCGCGGCCGGTGCGCGTGCGCTGATAGAGCGCCGTCACGATGCCGAGCGCGAGATGCAAGCCGGTTCCGGAATCGCCGATCTGGGCGCCCGTGACGAGCGGCGGTCCGTCACGAAAGCCGGTGGTCGACGCCGAGCCGCCGGCGCATTGGGCGACATTCTCGTAGACCTTGCAGTCTTCATACGGACCGGGGCCGAAGCCCTTCACCGACGCGACGATCATACGCGGATTGAGCTTGTGAATGTGCGCGAAGGTTAGTCCCATGCGGTCGAGCGCGCCGGGGGCGAAATTCTCCACCAGCACGTCGCATTCCTTGACGAGCCGCTCGAGAATTTCTTTGCCTTTGGGGTGCTTGGAATCGAGCGTGATCGAGCGCTTTGAGCCATTGAGCATGGTGAAATAGAGACTGTCGGCGCCTTTGACGTCGCGGAGCTGACCGCGCGTGACGTCGCCGACGCCGGGCCGCTCCACCTTGATCACGTCGGCGCCCATGAAGGCCAGCAGCTGCGTGCACGTCGGCCCCGATTGCACGTGAGTGAAGTCGAGAACGCGCACGCCGTCGAGCGCCCGACCAGCCTGGCCCCAAGGTTTTGTTGAAGGTCTTGTTGAAGGCTTCGACGACGGCCGCGGCACGCCGTTCTTGTGCGCGGTCTTTGCCGCCGGCTTTTTGGCCGGGAGCTTCACGACTTTCTTTGCAGACTTTTTTGCAGCCGCTTTGGACTTTGCTTTGTTACGCGTTGCCATGACGGGGGCTCCTTACTTCTTGCGCACTACGCTTTGCGGATTGAGGTTGCCGATGCGGCCGCTCTCGGTGCCGGCCGCCGGATCGATCACGGCGTTGATCAGCGTCGGCTGGCCTGAGTCGAGCGCTTTGTTGACGGCACGCAGCAGCTCATCCGGCGTCGTCACCTGCACGCCGACGCCGCCGAAAGCTTCCATCATTTTGTCGTAGCGCGCGTCTTTGACGAACACGGTGGTCGCGGGATCGGCGCCGCCCGCAGGGTTGACGTTGGTGCCGCGATAAATGCCGTTGTTGTTGAACACGACCGTGCAGACCGGCAACTCGTAGCGGCAGATCGTCTCGACTTCCATGCCGGAGAAACCGAAGGCGCTGTCGCCTTCCACCGCCAGCACCGGTTTGCCGGTCTCGATGGCGGCGGCGATCGCATAGCCCATGCCGATTCCCATGACGCCCCAAGTGCCGACGTCGAGCCGCTTGCGCGGCTGATACATGTCGATGACGCCGCGGGCGAGGTCGAGCGTGTTGGCGCCTTCGTTGACCAGGATGATGTCGGGCCGCTCTTTGACGACGGTGCGCAGCGCGCCGAGCGCGCCGTGGAAATCCATCGGCGCCGCGTTGTGCATGAGCCGCGGCGCCATCTTGGCGATGTTCTCTTCCTTCTTCGCCGTGACAGTGTTGATCCATTCGGCCGGCGGGGCGGGCCATTTGGCGTCCATGCCGGCAAGCAGCGCCGCCACGCAGGAGCCGATATCGCCGACCACGGGGGCGGCGATTTCGACGTTCGAGTCCATCTCTTTGGGTTCGATGTCGATCTGTATGAATTTCTTGGAATGCGGTTCGCCCCAGGTCTTGCCCTTGCCGTGCGAGAGCAGCCAATTCAGCCGCGCGCCGATCAGCATCACGACATCGGCCTCTTTGAGCACCGTCGAGCGCGCCGCGCCGGCGCATTGCGGATGGGTGTCGGGCAACAGCCCCTTGGCCATGCTCATGGGCAGAAACGGAGCGCCGCTTTTTTCGACCAGCGCCCGGATCGCGTCGTCGGCCTGCGCATAGGCCGCCCCCTTGCCGAGAATGATCAGCGGACGCTTGGCGCCTTTGAGCACGTCGAGTGCGCGCTTGACCGCGCTCGCGGCCGGCAGCTGCGCCGGCGCCGGATCGATGACTTTGAACAGCGATTTGGCGCCGGCCTCGGCATCCATCACCTGCCCGAACAGCTTTGCCGGCAGGTCGAGATAGACGCCACCCGGGCGGCCGGATACGGCGGCGCGGATGGCGCGCGCCACGCCGATGCCGATGTCGGCGGCATGGAGCACGCGAAACGCCGCCTTGCACAGCGGCCTGGCGATGGCGAGTTGATCCATCTCCTCGTAGTCGCCCTGCTGCAGGTCAACGATCTCCCGCTCGGAAGAGCCGGAGATCAGGATCATCGGGAAGCAATTGGTGGTAGCATTTGCGAGCGCGGCGAGCCCGTTAAGAAAGCCGGGCGCGGAAACGGTGAGACAGACGCCCGGTTTTTTGGTCAGGAAGCCGGCAATCGCCGCCGCGTTGCCGGCGTTCTGCTCGTGCCGGAAGGAGATGACGCGCAGGCCGGCGGCCTGCGCCATCCGGCCCAAATCCGTAATCGGGATGCCGGGCACGCCGTAGATGGTGTGGAGCCCGTTGAGCTTGAGCGCATCGATGACGAGATGAAAACCGTCGGTCAGCTCCCGCTCGGCGGCGGCGGGTGCCGTTGCGCCTTTGTCTTTTATAGCTGCGTCAGCCATAGGTGGCTCCTAATCGTTTACTCTTCAGTCCAGATAATCGGCGTATGCCGCGACGTGCTCGGCAAGCCCGAGCGCATGATCGCGCACCAGCGTTTCCGCACGCGCGGTGTCGTGCGCCTCCAAGGCCTCGATGATGTGCATGTGGTCGCGGATCGAGCGATCGGCGCGATCTTTCTCGCCGATCGTCTTCCTTCGGATCATGCGCATATGAGTGAACAGATTCTCGGCGAGATTGATGAGCACGGAATTGCGGCTCATGCGGATGATCGACTGGTGAAACTCGATGTTGAGCTGCGAATATTCGTCGAGATGCGCGCGCGCGACCCCGTTCTCGAAGGTGGCAAACATGCGCCGCAAACCGGCGATCTCGCCGGCTTCCGCAGTTTCGGTGATCAGCCGCGCCGCCATGCTTTCGAGCGCCGCCCAGGCCGTGATCAATTCAATGACCTCGCGCCTGGTTTTGCGCACCACATAGACGCCGCGACGCGGCACCGAGCGGACGAAACCCTCGCGCTCGAGCTGCGCCATGGCTTCGCGCA
>CAYWNY010000095.1:0-14146 GCA_964459765.1 uncultured Hyphomicrobiales bacterium
CGCGGAGCCGCATGCGCTCGAAGCCATGATGGGTCTTCAGGTGCGCAAAGCGCATTTCGACGCGCTTTCGACGGTGACGGAGCCGCATCAAGCATTCACCTGGCGCTTTGATATGTCGGTCAGCCATTCTCCAAGCTTCGACCAGCGCCGCCGGCCCGAGACATTGCGGACCGCGATAGCGACCGCCTTCTTCTGGCCAACCAGAACGACAAGTCGCTTGCCACGTGTGACGCCGGTGTAGAGCAAATTTCGCTGAAGCATGGCGTAGTGCTGCGTCATCACCGGGATCACCACGGCCGGATATTCCGAGCCCTGACTCTTGTGAATGGTTGCCGCGTAGGCCGGCACGAGGGTGTCGAGTTCGCCGAAGCTGTAGGTAACCGAACGGCCGTCGAAGCTGGCAGTGAGTTCGTCCTCCTCCGGCTCAACGTCCGTCACAAATCCAATGTCACCGTTGTAGACCTCCTTGTCGTAGTCATTCTCGATCTGCATGACCTTGTCACCGGGCGCAAAGGTCCAGCCAAATCTCTCGACCTTGCGCTCGCCTGCCGGATTCAATGCCGCCTGGAGTTCAATGTTGAGGGAGCGTGCTCCGACGCCGCCACGGTTCATCGGGCAAAGCACCTGGATATCGCGGACGGGATCGAGACCAAAGCGCCGCGGGATGCGGGTTTTCACAAGCTCGATGATCCGAGGAACTGCGGTCTCGGGATTGTCCGCCTCGACAAAGTAGAAGTCGCTCTCGGCTTCGGGTTTGCGAAGATCGGGCATGAGCCCTTGATTTATGCGATGAGCGTTCACGATGATCTGGCTTTGAGCCGCCTGGCGAAAAACCTCGATCAAGCGAACGACCGGTATGGCTCCGCTCGCGATCATGTCGGCCAGCACCTGGCCAGGACCGACCGAAGGCAATTGATCGACATCCCCGACCACGAGCAGGGCTGATTTGTCCGGCACCGCCTTGAGTAATGCGTGCATCAGCAAAATGTCCACCATCGAAGTCTCGTCGATGACGAGGAGGTCGCATTCGAGCGGATTATCGGTACTGCGCCGAAAACCGCCGCCCTTGGGGTCAACCTCGAGCAGGCGATGGATCGTCTTTGCCTCAAACCCCGTGGTTTCGTTCATACGCTTGGCGGCCCGACCTGTAGGGGCGCACAGCAACAGCTCGATGTTTTTCGCGGCGAGAATCTTCAGGATGGCATTGACGATCGTAGTTTTGCCGACCCCCGGCCCGCCGGTGATCACCAGGACCTTGGACGAGAGCGCCAGTCGGACGGCAGCCTTTTGGCTGGCGGCGAGGGTCAGGCCCATGCGCTGCTCGACCCAAGGGATCGCCTTGTCCGCGTCAATCGAAGGCCAAGAAAGTTTACTCCTAGTCAGAGCCAAAAGACGGTCGGCAATAGACCGCTCGGCGTGATGAAGACTGGCGAGGAAGATGCCGTCGGTTTCGCCAAGATGGTCGGCCACCACCGTGCCGTCCGCCAATTCGAGATCGAGTGCGGTGCGGATCAGTCCCTGCGGTACCTCGAGCAACTTTTCGGCCAGCGGCACCAACTCCGAGGTCGGCAGGCCGCAGTGGCCCTCGTCCATGGCCTCGGTCAGTGCATAGGATATGCCCGCGCGCACCCGGATCATGGCGGTTTTTTCCACGCCTAGCTTCATGGCGATGTCGTCGGCGGTCTTGAAGCCGATGCCACGTATATCCCTAGCCAAGCGGTACGGATTCTCCGACATGACCTGCACGGCGTCGGCGCCGTAGGTCTTGTAGATGCGCACCGCTCGTGCCGTACCGACGCCATGGCTGTGCAGGAACACCATGATCTCGCGGACCACCTTCTGCTCAGCCCAGGCCGCGACAATCCTGGCCGCCCGCACCGGGCCAATGCCGTCGACTTCCCGTAGGCGATCGGCTCGCGTTTCGATGACGTCAAAGACCTTCTCTCCGAAGGCCCGTAGCAGCTTCTTGGCGTAGGCAGGGCCGATGCCCCGGATCATGCCCGAGGCGAGGTATTTCTCGATGCCCTCGACCGACGTGGGCTCCGAGGTCTTGAGGAACCGAGCCCTGAACTGCTGTCCGTGGGTGCGGTCATTCACCCAGTCTCCGGATGCGGTGATCCATTCGCCGGCCGATATTATGGCGGCGTGCCCCACCACTGTAACTAAGTCGCGGTGGCTCCGTGCCTTGACTCGAATGACACAAAACCCGTTCTCGGCATTCCGATAGGTGACCCGTTCGACCAGCCCCGCGAGCACCTCTCGATCAGATGGATTATGCTGCGACTTCATGATGTCCGGCGCTGAAACGCATGATTGGCAGAAGGTATCGCAAACGTGAAGGTGAGTTGAGTAATTGGGCCGACGGAATAAGTCGCGCAGTTTGTTGCGCGATCTCGCGCGACCTAGGTCCGCTTGTGTTTCCCCCAAATCCTCAAAGCGGTTGAACGATTGATGCCATAGCTTTTGGTCACTTCGCTGATCGCCGCTTCGAGTTTTCCACCAAGGCGTGCGCGGGCGAATTTCAAGTCCCGGTAGATGCTGCCTTCGACGAGGTCTCGCTTTTTATTCGCAGGTCGTCCCTTCCTACGCCGCACGGGTTTGAGTTGGAATTCGCCGCGGCCCTCGGGGTCCAGCATATCCCCCAAAAGCACCACAAGCTTGGCCAGCTCGGGAGGGTATTGGGCAACGAGCTCGGACTGTCCGCCCTCAATTGCCGCCAACACATCACCCGTCTCGCACTCGAACGGCCAATCCGGATCATGACCCGGTAGATCGGCGATCCTCGTTCTTCCGCACGCGGATTCCTCCCGCAGTGGACACCCGAGCGAGGCGAGACGGTTCAAACCAAGAACGCGAAAGTGTCCCACCAAACTAAAAAGTGGGGCACTTTTCAAAATTTCTGAAACAGATTCAAAGCTGAATTTTTCAGATGGCGCTCCCTACGGGAATCGAACCCGTGTTTCCGCCGTGAAAGGGCGGCATCACTCTGCGATTCACATGCGTCGCAGGGACCTTATCCGTCAGCCGCCTTTCGACAATATTCTGACCACGCGTCCATGTGTTGACGGCGCCTCTCAACGCGACTCTATGCTGCCTCGGTCTATGTCGTCGACAGAATGTGCGAGAGCCCCATCGCGAAAGGCCAAGCGGACGGCTCATCCACCCCCGGCGTCGATCGCGAGGCGACCTGCCTGCAAAGCCGCAGTCGCCTTTCGCGCAAAGTGACTAGTGTTTGAGTTTTTTGGAGCGGGCGAAGGGATTCGAACCCTCGACCCCAACCTTGGCAAGGTTGTGCTCTACCCCTGAGCTACACCCGCATCCGTAATGGGTAGCGCCGACGTGTACTCGCGCCGGGCCAAGAAAGCTATGCCAAAGACCCTAACGCTTTGCAACCGCGACGGCCCCGCCTAGAAGGCGCCATGCCCGCCACGCCTGACGAGCTTTTCGCCTATCTAGACAGCCTCGGCATTGCCCACCAAACCGTGACCCATCCACCGGTCTTTACGGTCGAGGAGGCCCGGAGCCTGCGCGGCAAGATTGTCGGCGGGCATACCAAGAACCTGTTCCTGCGCGACAAGAAGGGGGCGCTTTACCTCGTGGTGGCGCCGGAGGACGCGACGATCGAATTGCGATCGCTGCACCGGCTCCTCGGCGCCTCCGGCCGCTTCTCGTTCGGCTCGGCCGAATTGCTGCGCGCGACGCTGGGTGTGGAGCCCGGCTCGGTGACGCCGTTCGCGGCGATCAACGACAAGGCCGGGCTTGTCACGGTGGTGCTCGACGCCGCCATGATGGGCAATGACGCGCTCAACTTTCATCCGCTGACGAACACCGGCACGACCACGATTTCGCGCGCGGGACTGGTGAAATTCCTCGAAAGCACCGGCCACCGGCCGCGGATCGATGCCGTTTCGGCACCGCCCGCGTAGGGGCTTTTCCGATTGCATTCGGCGGCGATCTTTCCCATTTAATCAGGCGAATAGGGGTTTGCGGCCCACCGGGCCGAAAAAGGAAGGCGTTACAGGGAGATGTTGCAGCAAGCGCAAACCGGCGCTCCGGATGCCGTCAAGGACACGACGACGCAAGGCTTCGTCAAGGACGTCATCGAGGAATCGCGCAAGCAGCCCGTGCTGGTGGATTTCTGGGCGCCTTGGTGCGGCCCGTGCAAGCAGCTCACCCCCGTCCTTGAGAAGGCGGTGCGCGCCGCCAAGGGCAAGGTCAAGCTCGTCAAGATGAATATCGACGACCATCCGGCCATTCCGGGCCAGATGGGCATCCAGTCGATCCCCGCCGTGATCGCCTTCGTCAACGGCCAGCCGGCCGACGGTTTTATGGGGGCGCTGCCGGAAGGCCAGGTCGTAGCGTTTCTCGAGCGCCTCACCAAGGATCGCATCGGCGGCGAGGCGCAGGATTTCCTCAAAGCCGCCGACGCGGCTTTGGCCGAAGGCGACGCCGCCGCGGCGGCCGACCTTTATGCGCAGGTGCTCGCCGAGGATAACGCCAACGTGCCGGCGCTCGCGGGTCTGGCGCGCTGCTACGTCGAAACCGGTGCAATCGAACAGGCCAAGCAAACGCTGGCGCTGGTGCCGGAGGCCAAGCACAACGAAGCGCCGGTGGTCGCCGCGCGCGCCGCACTCGAACTCGCCGAACAGGCAAAATCGCTCGGACCGATCGCGGAATTGGAACAGAAGGTCGCCGCCAATCCGCTCGACCATCAGGCGCGTTTCGATCTGGCGCTGGCGCTCAATGGTAAGGGCCGGCGCGCCGAAGCGCTCGACCATCTGATCAGCATCGTGCGACGCGACCGCAAGTGGAACGACGATGGCGCCCGCAAGCAGCTTGTCCAGTTCTTCGACGCCTGGGGTCCGACCGACGAAGCCTCGATCGAGGGCCGCAAGCGGCTGTCTTCGATCCTGTTTGCGTAAAGCGGTATAGCCCCTTCGGCGGGGAGCGCGCATGCGGCCGCGCGCGGAGTCCAACATGCCGATGAATGCGGTCTACAAAGGGCCTGAGGATCTCCCGGCGGTGATCGCCGTGTTTCCGCTGCCCGGCGCGTTGTTGCTGCCGCGCGGGCAGATGCCGCTGAACATCTTCGAGCCGCGCTATCTGGCGATGATCGACGACGCCATGCGTTCCGGAACGCGCATCATCGGCATGATCCAGCCCGACGCGGTCCACCCCGGTCCCGATCCGAACAAGCCGCAGCTGTTTCGCGTCGGCTGCGTCGGCCGCATCACCCAGCTCGCCGAAAGCGGCGACGGCCGCTATCTGGTCCAGCTGACCGGTGTCGCCCGCTTTGGCGTCGAGGAAGAGCTTGCGGTCGGCACGCCCTACCGGCAATACCGCGTGACCTACCGACCTTTCGCCGACGATTTCGTCGCCCGCAAGGGCGAGGAAGATGTCGACCGCACGGCGCTGTTGCGTACGCTCGCCGATTTTCTCAAAGCCAACAACCTCAAAGCCGATTGGGGCGGCATCGAGAATGCGCCGAACGAAGCGCTGGTCAACGCGCTGGCGATGATGTCGCCGTACGGACCGCCGGAAAAGCAGGCCCTGCTTGAGGCGCCGGATTTGAAAACCCGCGCCGAGATCCTCGTCGCCGTCACCGAAATCGAACTGGCCAAAGGCAGCGCCGGCGATACGCCGCTGCAGTGAGCAACAACGATCGTGGAGCTTGAAATGTCATCCGACCATCCTGGCGCCGTCATCGATCCGAAGCTTCTCGAAATCCTGGTCTGCCCGCTGACCAAGACCCCGCTCGAATACGATGCGCAGAAGCAGGAACTGATCTCGCGCGCCGCCAAGCTCGCTTATCCGATCCGCGACGGCATTCCGATCATGTTGCCGGAAGAAGCGCGCCGGATCGATTGAGAAATCTCCGATGATCAAGATCTGGGGGCGTAACACGTCCGCCAACGTGCAGAAGGTGATGTGGGCGGTCGACGAACTCGGCTTGCCGCATGAACGCATCGATATCGGCGGGCCGTTCGGCAAAAACCGCGAGGCGGAGTATCTCGCCATGAACCCCAACGGGCTGGTGCCGACATTGCAGGAGGAAGACGGTTTTCTGTTGTGGGAATCGAATTCCATCGTGCGCTATCTCGCCGCCAAGCATCGCGCTGCCGTGCTCGAACCGGTGGACCCGCGCGCGCGGGCGCGTGCCGGTTCATGGATGGATTGGCAGCTCTCCGTGCTGGCGCCGGCGATTTTTCCCGCCTTCTGGGGATTGATCCGCACGCCGCCGGAGAAGCGCGATCACACCGCAATCGAGGAATCGAAAAAACGGACCACGGCCGCGATCGGGATTCTCGACGGGGAATTGGCCAAGAGCGCCTACGTCGCCGGCGACGTTTTCTCCTACGGCGACATCCCGGCCGCCGTCATGGCCAATCGCTACCGGCAGATCGTCCCGGAGCGGCCGGCTTTTGAAAACTTCGAGCGCTGGTTCGCGGCGATTAACGCACGGCCGCCGTTTCGGGATCAGGTCGCCGCGGTCAAGCTTGCGTAAGCCTGCTACTCCGCCGCCGCGCGCGTCCCGCCGGACTGCGCCGAGACGATGTAATCCATCGCCGCCTGCACGCCGCCTTTCTTGTGCGGCACGCCGGCGAGCGACAGCGCCATCTCGGTCGCGCCCAGCGCCCCGATCAGCGTCGCGTCGTTGATGTCGCCGAGATGGCCGATGCGGAAATATTTCTTCGCATACGGACCGAAGCTCGCGCCGTAGGCGATGTTGAAGGTGTTGAGCGCCAGCGCGCGGAACTGGTCGGCGTCTTGGCCATCGGGCAACAGCACGGCGGTGACGGTCGGCGAGTAATAGCGCGCGTCGCGACAGAGAATCTCCAGCCCCCAGGCGCGTACCGCGCGCCGCGTCGCCTCGGCGAGGCGATGGTGGCGGGCGAAGACGTTGTCGAGGCCCTCCTCGTGCAGCATCTCGATCGCCACGTCGAGGCCGTAGAGCATCTGCGTCGCCGGCGTGTAGGGAAAGAATCCCTGCTTGTACATGGTCAGCATGTCGTCCCAGGCAAAGAACGAGCGCGGCAGCTTCGCCGTCTTCGATGCCTTCAGGGCCTTTTCGCTTACGGCATTGAACGACATACCCGGCGGCAGCATCAGTCCCTTCTGGGCACCGCCGACGGTGACGTCGACGCCCCATTCGTCGTGCCGATAATCGGTCGACGCCAGCGACGAAATGGTATCGACCAGGAGCAACGCCGGATGGCCGGCGGCGTCGATGGCCTTGCGGATCTCGTCGATCGGCGACAGCGTGCCGGTCGCGGTCTCGTTGTGCAGGATGCACACCGCTTTGATCTCGTGCGCCTTGTCCTTGCGCAAATGCTCTTCGATGATTTTCGGATCGGCGCCGACGCGCCAATCGGTCTTGATGAATTCGGGTTTCAGGCCGAGCCGCTCGGCCATGACCTTCCACAACGTGGCGAATTGACCGGTCTCGACCATCAGCACGCGGTCGCCCGGCGACAGCGTGTTGGTGAGCGCCGCTTCCCAGGCGCCGGTACCGGTGGCGGTGTAGATGATGACCGGCTGCGTGGTCTTGAAAATAGTCTTGATGCCCTCGAGAACGCGCTTGGTCATCTTGGCGAATTCCGGCCCGCGCTGGTCGATCAGCGGCATATCCATCGCCCGCATGATGCGGTCGGGGACCGGCGTCGGCCCGGGAATTTGCAGGAATTGGCGCCCGGGAAGACGCGAGGCATTCTGCGACATCGATCGGCACTCCTTCGGACGCTGCTTGTTGGTGGTGCACGTGGCGGTACCAGTGACGGTTCATCCGGATCGTGCTGAAAATCCCGGCCGCGCCGGTCCGAAGGCGCTGCGGCGCGCCTTGATCCCCGAATGCGCCAAGCGGGTCAAGGGTCTTGTCGGTTTTCAAAGGCGTGGGCAGTGGGCTGGACGTGGACACGTTGCCGCAACCGCGGGCGTCGATCTGCGGTCTAACGCTCCGCGCCCAGCGCGCTCTCATGCCAGCGCCGCAGCGCCAGATAATTGATCAGCGCCAACAGATAAAAAATCACGATGCCGGCGACCGAAAGCAAAAGCAGCGCCGCGAACATGCGCGGGATGTTGAGCCGGTAGCCCGATTCGGCAATGCGGTAGGCGAGCCCGGAGCCGGCGCCCGCCGAACCGGCGGCGATTTCGGCGACCACGGCGCCGATCAACGACAGCCCGCCGGCGATGCGCAGGCCGCCGAGAATATACGGCGTCGCCGAGGGGAGTTTGAGCCGCCACAGCATCTGGGCGCGCGAGGCCCGATAAAGCCTGAACAGGTCGGCGTGATTGCGGTCGACTGAGTTCAAGCCGAGCGTGGTATTGGCGAGCACCGGAAAGAACGCGACGATCCAGGCGCATACCAGCACCGCGACGTGTTGCGGCAGATAGACCAACAGCAGCGGCGCAATGGCGATGATCGGCGTCACCTGCAGGATCACCGCATAAGGATACAGCGAGAATTCGACGAGCCGCGACAGGTTGAACACAATGGCGAGCGCAATGCCACCGGCGGCGGCAAGCAAAAAACCTTCGAAGGTCGTGGTCAACGTTACCAGAAGCGAATGCGACAACAGCGGCCAATCGGCGATGAGCGTCTGCAGGATCAGGCTCGGCGCCGGCAACACAAACGGCGGCACATTGCCGATCCGCACCACCGCTTCCCAGATCGCGAGGCCGAGTCCCAACAGGAGGATCGGCAAGGCGATGCGTAACGCGTGCTCGCTGAAGGAAGTGCGTTCGCTCACGGCACGCCTCCGGCGACAATCGCTTGCGCCAGCGCCTGCGATACGCGCCGGCAATAATCCGCGTAGTCCGCCGAGGTGCGGAAATTGTCGTCGCGCGGATACGGCGCGTCGATCGCAATCTCGGTGAACATGCGGCCCGGCCGTGCCGCCATCACCACCACCCGGCTCGCCAAATAAACCGATTCGAACACCGAATGGGTGACGAAGACCACGGTGGTGCGCAGTGCCTGCCACATCGCCAACAGATCGTCGTTGAGCTTAAAGCGGGTGATTTCGTCGAGCGCGGCGAACGGCTCGTCCATGAGCAGAAGCTGCGGCTCGGCCACAAGCGCGCGGGCAATGGAGGCGCGCATGCGCATGCCGCCGGACAATTCACGCGGGTAGGCGTAGCTGAAATCTAGCAAGCCAACCCGATCGAGCACCGAGACGACTTGCGGATACGCCTCGTTGGCCGGTACGCCCGCGAGCGAGAGTGGCAGCAATACGTTGCAGAAGACGTTCGCCCACGGCATCAATGTCGGTTCCTGAAAGACAAAACCGATGTGGCGTCCGTTCGGCGCCGTCATTGCCGCCGCCGGCCACGCAACGGTGCCGGCGCTCGGCGTGCTCAAACCGGCGACAACGCGTAATGCCGTCGACTTGCCGCAGCCGGACGGTCCGAGCAGCGCGACGAATTCGCCTTCGCGCACTTCCAGATCCAGCCCGGCGAGCGCTTGCGTGCCGTTGGGAAACGCCTTGCCGATGCCGCGCAGCGCAACGAGTGGAGCAGAAGATGTGGTCGGCGGCATTCGTGCGGTTAACGTTTCAGCTCGAGCCCGGTCTTTTTATTCACGAATTGTAGCGTGTAGGCTTTGCGGTAATCGAGATTTGGCTTGACGACGCCGGCGCGAACCATCTTGTCGAAGAAATCCTTCACCCGCGCTTCCGTCATGGCGCCGACGCCAAGCGTCAACGCGTCCCCGGAATCGACGATGCCATACTCCTTCATCTTGGCGACCGAATAGGCCAGCAGATCGTCCGTCATTTCCGGGTTCTGACTCTTGATCAGCGCATTGGCGGCGGCGTTGTCGCCGTAGAGATAATTGTACCAGCCGATGATCGAGGCATCGACAAAGCGCTGCACCAGATCCGGCTTCTTCTCGACCAAGTCGCGCCGCGTCTCGATCAGGGTCGAATAGGTCGAGAACCCCTGGTTCGCCAGCAAAAAGATTTTCGGTTTGAACTTGCCGAGTTTCTCGACGGCAAAAGGCTCCGAGGTCACGTAGCCCTGCATCGCGCTTTTCTTGTCGACGAGAAAGGGCTGCGGGTTGAACGTATAGGGTTTGACCTGGTCCTCTTTGAAGCCGTAATCGGCCTTGAGCCACTGATAATAGGTGGCGACGCCCTCATTCGACACGAACAAGGTCAGCTTTTTCAAGTCTTCGAATTTTTCGATGCCTTGATCGGGATGCGCCAGGAAGACTTGAGGATCTTTCTGGAACAGAGCGGCGACTTCGACCGTCGGCACATTGTGCTCGACCGCATCGAAGCCCTGCAGCGTATTGGCGCTCAAATAGAAGTCGATCTTGTCGACCAGAAGCAACATGCGGTTGTTGGCGTTCGGCCCACCTGGGACAATGGTGACGTCAAGGCCATATTTCTTGTACGTACCGTCGGCGAGTGCCTGATAGAAGCCGCCATGTTCGGCTTCAGCCACCCAATTTGACCCGAACGTAACCTTGTCGAGCGCCAGCGCGGAGGGCGGCACGAGCGCCGCGGCGGCATAGACGGCGAGCGCAAAGAGCAGCAGGCGGGGCACTCTCGCGATCGGCATTGCTTGCTCCTTCGCACCGGTGCCGCGACAATAGGGGAGCGCAGCGACCTTGGCGAGACAGCCCATGAATGCGGCAACCGATCTGCCGAAACGCGACTGGATGGAAATGACCTGGCAGGAGATCGCCGGCGCAGGCGAAGCCGCCGCGCGCTGGATCGCGGTGCTGCCGCTTGCGGCGGTCGAGCAGCACGGCCCCCATCTGCCGCTCGGCGTCGATACTTTTATCGCGGAAGCGTATCTGGCCGCGGTGCATAAAATCCTGCCCGCGGCGCTACCGGTGACCTTCCTGCCGGTGCAGCGGATCGGCGTTTCGGTCGAGCACACGGCCTATCCGGGCACGCTGACAATATCCGCGGCGACCGCCATCGCCGCCTGGACCGAGATCGGCGAAGCCATCGCGCGCGCCGGATTGCGCAAGCTCGTTCTGGTGACCAGCCACGGCGGCAACGTTTCGGCCATGGAGCTTGTGGCGCGCGATCTGCGCGCGCGGCTTGGCATGCTCGCTGTCACAGTCGCGTGGCATCGCTTCGGTTATCCGGACGACACATTTTCGCGCGAAGAAAGACACCACGGCATTCACGGCGGCGACATCGAGACTTCGCACATGCTGGCGGCGCGGCCCAATTTGGTGCGAACCGACAAGATCGCCAAGGCAACGCCGACGACCGTCGCCATGGCGAGTGAGTTCAAATGGCTTTCAGGAAGCCGCCCCGCCGGCTTTGCCTGGATGACGCAAGACCTGGAGGCGAGCGGCGCACTCGGCGACGCAACGCTTGCCAGCGCCGGCAAAGGCGAAGCGTCGCTGGCGCACGGCGCCGAGGCTTTCGTTGAATTGCTGGGGGAGGTCGATCGCTTCGATCTTGCGCGGCTAAAGGAGGGGCCGTTGCCACGGGAGTGACTTACAAACGTATTACTTCGCGGAACTTTCGTTGAATTGCGACGCGAGGTCGATCGCCTCGATGCCCAGCGCCTTAAAGAGGCATCTTTAACGCGGATAGAGCTCTAAATCGCATTACCGCCCAGCAACAAAGGATATTGGACATGTACATCACCACCAAAGACGGCGTGCAGATTTTCTATAAGGATTGGGGCGCGGGTCAGCCGATCGTATTCAGCCACGGCTGGCCGCTGTCGTCCGACGATTGGGACGCCCAGTTGATGTTTTTTCTCAATCACGGCTATCGCGTGATCGCCCATGACCGTCGCGGCCACGGCCGTTCGACGCAAACCGCCGACGGCCACGACATGGACCACTATGCCGACGATCTCGCGGTTTTGACCAATTATCTTGCCCTGCAGAACGCCATCCATGTGGGCCACTCCACTGGCGGCGGCGAGGTGGTGCATTATCTGGCGCGCCACGGCGAGAACCGGGTGGCCAAGGCGGCCATCATCAGCGCGGTGCCGCCGTTGATGGTGAAGACGCCGGCCAATCCGAATGGGCTGCCGAAGAAGGTCTTCGACGATTTCCAGACAGCGCTGGCGGCCAACCGCTCCGAATTCTACCGCGAGGTCGCCGCCGGCCCCTTCTACAACTATAACAAGACGGGCAAGCCTTCCGAACCGGTTATCGAGAACTGGTGGCGGCAGGGCATGATGGGCGGCGCCAAGGCGCATTACGACGGCATCGTCGCCTTCTCGCAAACCGACTTCACCGAGGACTTAAAGAAAATCACCGTTCCGGTCCTGGTGATGCACAGCGAGGACGACCAGATCGTTCCCTACATCGCCGCCGGCCCGCTCTCGGCCAAACTTCTCAAGAACGGCACGCTGAAGACCTACAAAGGCTTCCCGCACGGGATGCCGACAACGGAAGCGCCAACGATCAACGCCGATCTTTTGGCTTTCCTTAAAACCTGAGGCGACGTCAAGCGGCGGAGTCGGAGCGAACGCAATCGACTCTGCAACAGAGAAGGAGAAGTTCGATGAACCGGCGTACATTCATAAGCGCTACACTCGCGGCCGCCGCAAGTCCGCTTCTTGCGGGCGCAGCCTATGCGCAGCCGGCGCCCAAGGCGAAAAATGTCGTCCTGGTACACGGTCTTTTTGCCGACGGATCGTGCTGGACCGAAGTCATTCCGCGATTGCAGGCGGCGGGGCTCGATGTGACCTCTGTGCAAAATCCGCTGACGACGCTGCCCGAAGCGGTCGCTTCGGCCCAGCGTGTGCTCGCGCGTCAGGATGGGCCGACGGTCCTGGTCGGACATTCGTTTTCGGGAATGATCGTCACAGATGCAGGCGTGCATCCGAACGTGTCGGCACTCGTCTATGTGGCAGCGCGAGCGCCGGACGCCGGCGAAGATTACACGGCCCTCGCCAAGAAGTTTCCGACGCCGCCCGCGTCGGCCGGCATCCTATTCGATGGCGACGAAGGACGCCTCGGCCTGGAAGCTTTCTTGCATGATTTCGCCGGCGACCTTCCGGAAGCGAAGGCAAAGGTGCTCTACGCGGTGCAGGAGCCGTTTCATAAGGCGCTCCTCACCGGCAAAACCACGCATGCCGCTTGGCGGTCGAAGCCGAGCTGGTATGCCGTGTCCACGGAGGATCGGACGATCAACCCCGATCTGGAACGCTTCATGGCCAAGCGCATGGGTGCCAAAACGATCGAGGTCAAGGCTAGTCACCTTTCGCTGATTTCGCAGCCTGACACGATCGCGAATCTGATTCTGGAGGCAGCCGGTCGATCTTAAGCTGACAGGGCCGCTACATCGTAGTGCCTTGCGGAGTGGACACCGCCAGCCGGTGCTGTTGTCTTGCGACGCGGGCGCCTACGCCGCGATTTTCACGTATTCGAAATCGCCGGGCTTGTTGTCGATGCCGAGGCGCGGCGGCGCGATCCAGTTGGCGAACTGGCCCGGCTCGGTGACGGATTTCATCAGGCTGACGATGAAATCGCCATCATCCTTGTTGGGCAGCCACTTGCCGACGTCGCGGCTCCAGGCCGCCTCGTCGATGATCACGCCAGCCGGCGAAACCTTGACGTCCTTGAACTCGCCGATCTGGCGGTGGAAGCCGACATGCGGCAGTTGGAGCGTGAAGGCGACGCCGGTCTTGCCGATGACTTTGTTCCAGCGATCGAGCCCGCGCTGACAATCGGCCGTGTAGTCGTCGCGCAGCCGCATATTCACCGCGGTCAGCGCCGGCTCGTCGACCCGTTTGATTTCGCCGTCGACCAGTTTCAGCACCGGATAGGTCGAATGTTCGAGCCGGTGGTCGTCGTCGATCTTG
Organism: uncultured Hyphomicrobiales bacterium; assembly: GCA_964459765.1. GTDB lineage: Bacteria > Pseudomonadota > Alphaproteobacteria > Rhizobiales > Xanthobacteraceae > BOG-931. The sequence continues at coordinate 13,789 of CAYWNY010000095.1, forward strand.
GTTTCCTGGAACCGGCCTTTCAGACCGGCATTGAACGCGTTGGCGGCGTTGGTCGAAACCTCCGAGCCGAACAGATCGAGGGAGAGCGAATAATGCAGGTTGAGCTTCTTCTGGATGGTCGGCAGGTCGATAACGCCGAGCGCGCGGACCTTGGCGATGTCGTACGGGTCCTCGATGCCGACTTCCTTCATCGCCTCGCAGGTGCGCTGCACCGTGCGGCCGACGCCGGTCTCGCCGACGAACATGTGATGGGCTTCTTCGGTCAGCATGAAGCGGCAGGTGCGCGACAGCGGATCGAAGCCGGATTGCGCCAGGCTTTCGAGCTGCATCTTGCCGTCGCGATCGGTGAAGAAGGTGA
>CAYWNY010000096.1:0-14034 GCA_964459765.1 uncultured Hyphomicrobiales bacterium
GGAAGGCTTCCGCAAAAAGGACTATCGCAAGTTCAACATCCGCTCGACCGAGCTCGCGCCCGGCGACGACTTTGCCATGATGCGCGAAGTGCTGACGCGCCGTTTCAAGCGGCTTCTCGCCGAAGCGCCTCTGGCAGTTGCCGAACCGGGCGGCAACGCGCTTGTTGCCTCCCTCGTCGCGGGGGAGACCGAGCCGGTACCGCCGGAGAGCGAAGAGCAGGAATCTCCCTGGCCCGACCTCGTGCTTATCGACGGCGGGCAGGGCCAGCTCTCAGCGGCGCAAGAGGTGTTTCTCGCGCTTGGTGTCGCGGTTCCGCTTGTCGCCATCGCCAAGGGGGCCGACCGCGATGCCGGCAATGAAACCTTCTTCATTCCGGGGCGCGACTCGTTCAAGCGGCCACCCCGCGATCCAGTGCTCTATTTCGTCGAGAGACTGCGCGATGAGGCGCATCGTTTTGCGGTCGGTTCGCACCGCGCCCGCCGCACCCGCGATCTACGCGAAGCCGGCCTGCAGGAGATCGCCGGCATCGGCCCGACGCGCAAGCGTGCACTGTTGCACCACTTCGGGACGCTTAAGGCGATCGAGCGCGCCTCGGTCGCGGATCTTATGCAGGTCAACGGCATCAACGCCGAAACCGCAAGGCGAATCTACGAGTTCTTCCACGAAGGCGCGCCTTGAGCCGGCGGTGCCGGGCAGCCGCGGGTGCGACAGCATTGCAGCTGGCATGCGCGGGAAGGCTCTGTCGGCGTCCGCCGCGCGGCGTTATGGTGTAGCCATGAATTCGACAACCACCACGACCGGCCGGTTGCGCGTGCATCCGTTCGCGTTGCCCAACATCCTGACCTATGGCCGCATCGTCGTCATACCGATCGTGGTCGGCTGCATGTTTTGGCAAAACATCCTGCACGGAGGATTGTGGCTGCGCTGGCTGGCGTTGGCGTTTTTTATCGCCGCGGGCATCAGCGACTTCCTCGATGGCTATCTGGCGCGGGCTTGGGCGCAGCAATCCTCGCTTGGGCGGATGCTCGATCCGATCGCCGACAAGCTTCTGGTGTCGTCGTGCCTCTTGATGCTGGCGGCGGAAGACACCATCCAGGGCTGGTCGCTGTTCGCCGCGGTCGTCATCCTCTGCCGCGAAATTCTCGTGTCCGGTTTGCGCGAATATCTCGCCGAGCTGCGCGTCAGCGTGCCGGTGACGCGGCTTGCCAAGTGGAAGACAACGTTGCAGCTCGTTGCTGTCGGCTTTCTCATCGCTGGCAAGGCCGGCGACGCCGTTGTCCCGATCGTCACCAAGACCGGCATCATCCTGCTCTGGCTCTCCGCGTTGCTGACGATCTACACCGGATGGGATTATCTGCAGGCCGGATTGCATCATCTCACGCGGGAGGACGCGTGAAGCTTCTCTATTTCGCCTGGGTGCGCGAGCGCGTCGGCAAGACCGAAGAAGTCGTCAACCCGCCGGCCGGCGTCGCCACCGTTGCCGAACTCATCGCCTGGCTGACGGGGCGCGGCGAGCAATACGCTTACGCCTTCGCGAACGCGTCCTCGATCCGCGCCGCCATCGATCACCGCCATGTGCGCCCCGACGCGGCCATTGCCGGGGCGAGCGAGATCGCGTTCTTTCCGCCGATGACCGGTGGCTGACGACGCGTCGGCTCATTCGATTCAAAATTGAATCGTTTCTTTTGCGTATTTTCGAGGTGTTGCGCGCAAAATGCATCGACCAACAGTTTGCATTGGCCGCTACTCTCGGAGAACGAAGATGCATCACCGCAAAGGAAACGCCAATGGCCGCCGAAGCGCAAAGGCGGTGCGGGAAATTCAGATTGAACCGATTCCTCCGTCGACCCCGGGATTGCGGGCATGAATGCCGCGATGGGTTTCGCAACGGACTTCTTTGCGACCTTGATGGTCGGCTTGATGACCATGCCCTTCGAGCTGGCGCCGGCAATGGGGTGCAGCGCTATGCAAGCCATCAACGGCAGCAAGCTGGGCGGCTCCACTCCCTCACGGCAGTAATCTCGGCGCGCTGAACGGCTTGAGCGGCACTAATCTGCCTCTCCCCGCGTGCGGGGAAGAGGTTAAGATGGAGCCATGACCACGACCGTCCGCCTGCAGCGTGAAGCTTTCGACGTCGCCGCCGAGACGGCAAAGCTCGTGGGCGGCCGCACCGACATCGGCGCGGTCGTCACCTTCACCGGCATATGCCGCGGCGAGGAGGATGGCATCGTCATCGCGGCGCTGACGCTCGAACATTATCCGGACATGGCCGAAGCGGAGATTGCCCGCCACGTCGAAGAGGCGAGGGCGCGCTGGCCGCTCCATGGCGTTACCGTCATTCATCGCTACGGGCGCATCACGCCCGGCGAGGGCATCGTGCTCGTCGCCACGGCCTCGAGCCACCGCCAGGCGGCGTTCGCCGCGGCGTCGTTTCTAATGGATTATCTGAAAACGCGCGCGCCGTTCTGGAAGCAAGTGGAAACCGCAAGCGGGACCGACTGGGTCGAGGCCAAGGCGATCGACGACGCGGCCGCCGCGCGCTGGTCGGATCAGCCGGCGGAACGCGAACAGCCGAAGTGACGCCTGCCGCCGCGGTCAGGCGGCAAGAATCGCAGCCGGCTCCCGCTGCGGGAGCGCGTCTGCTTTGGTCGCTTCCAGCGTCAAGGTTTCCAGTTGCAGAAAGCCCGCCGGCAAGCGCGCCTCGTTTTCCAGTCCGCGAAACTCGGCGTGCTCGCTTTTTTGCAGGTCGCACCGTTGAATGTCGGCAAAGCCCGCTTCGGTGAGCGCCGAACGCAATGTCGTTTCGTCGTAGATGAAGGTATGCCCCCAGTTGCGCACGAAATTGTTCACGACGAAGGCCGGGTTATTGGCGGGAACGACCTCCGATAGCTCGTTGCAGGCCCACCTGACATAGGCTCGCTGCGTGGCCGTCTGGCCGCCGGAATAAAGGCCAACCAGGAATGCGAGGTCGGGCGTCGAAATCCTGATCTTCCCACCGTGTTTGAGAACCCGACGGCATTCCTTCAGCATCGTCATGCCGCAGGCATAGGAAACGTGCTCGATCATGTGTTCGCTGAAAGCGTAATCGAATTGATCGTCGGCAAACGGAAAAGTGCGGGTTGCATCGAGGTGGAAGACGTTGCGCGCGCCCGGCAAATAATCGGTGTTGAGCCAGCCGGAGACCTGGTTGCCGCCGCAGCCGATGTGCAGCTTGCGCACCTGATGCGCCGAGAGGTATTCGTTGAGCAACGCCGCGTCGTTCGATCGCCGCAGCTGTCGGCGAATCTTTTTCAGAAAAAGCTTGGCGGTATCTCTGAGCATGTCTTGCTGCGGTATGATTAATCTCGCGCGGCGGATTGCGGCGCGTTCCGGCTTCTTGCGCCGCCGGCCGACGGTGTCAACGATGCCGCGAAAGTAAGCTTAAGATGAGCGACTGAGATCGACCGGACGATCGCGCCGTGTCATCGGCCGTTCGAATAAGCGGCTTGGCGCGGTTATTTGCGCAGGCTAAACATATAAGCGACCACCTGTTTGACTTGGTGGTCCATCAAATAGGGGTTTGGCATCCCGCCCGGATTGTCGAGACCGCGATGCGTTGTGGTCATGAATTTTTCCAGTGATTCGGCGGTAGTACCGGAGCGTTGCGCGATCGATTCAAACGACGGCGCCGGCGGATTGAGCACCGGCGTAAAACGCTGATCGGCCGCGGCCACATGGCAATTGGCGCAGACCAGAGCCGCCAAATCGTGGCCCTTGCGAACATCGTCCGCGGTATTCGAGGGTCGTGTGAAAGCCGGGCCGGTGGTGAGACACAGGGCAAAAAACGCAAGCGATCTGATCCGCATGAGGCGGCTCCTTGGCAAAAAGAGCCTTGCAAATAGCAGATCATGGCCCGACGACGGTTGATGCAAATCAAGGCCGGTCAAGCGTCGGCGAAGCGCGCGCTCCTCATTCCGCCGCGATTTGCGCCGGCATGGTGTTGAGTTTCGGATCGATTGCGCAGGCCTCGTCCCAGCTCACCACGTTGAGCGATTTGACGAATTTGCCGACGCCGTCGACTTGCGCGCAAAACAGGCCGAGTTCGAGAATTTCCTCGTCGGAAAAATGCTTGCCAAGTTCGGCGTAGACTTCGTCTTTGTCGATGGCGTGCTCGCCCTGCTTGAACAAATCGGCGTAGGCCAGCGCCGCTTTCTCGCGCGCAGTGAAACTCTTGCTGGCAGCGAAGTCGAACAATTCTCCGATCATGTCCTCGGTAAGTCCTTCCGCCTTGGCGACGTTGGACCGCACCGTCGAGCAATAGCCGCACTGATGCGCGACCGAGATTTTGATGCGGCACATCTCCTTCAATTTGTGCGGCAGTACGCCGTGATAGAGCAGCATGTTCCAGTATTCGACCCAGGCGGTGCCGAGTTTGCTGCGTGTCATCAGGCTGACCACGCGCGGATCGGGGGCGCCGGTGCGCTTGGCCGACTCGATCAGCTCGCGGGTATGCGGGGTCTTTTCGCTTTCCTCGATATAACGCAGTCGCGGCATTTCTCCCTCACTTTGCTTGGGGCCGCGCGCCCTCAATTGGCGAGCTTGCGCAACCACACTTTGTTGTCGTGGAAAGCGGCGCCGCCGAACGGCGCCACCGGGTCGGCGCCGGTGAGCGTGTTGATGCCGCGGCCGTCCGGGTAAGCGGAGTTCGGCCAGATCGATTCGGCGATCAAGACGCCGCGGCGCACGCCGTCGAAGAGCTTGGCATGAAGCCGCACCACGCCGCGCCGGTTGCCGAGCCGGACTTCATCGCCCTCGAAGATCGAAAGGTCGGCGGCATCGTCGGGGTGGATCATCACCTCCGGTCGGCGCTCGATGCCGAGCGACGTGCGCGTCTCGGTGAAGGTTGAATTGAGAAAGCCGCGGGCCGGCGAGGTCGCAAGGCGGAAGGGGTGCTCGGTGTCTGCCTCTTCGATCACGTTCCAGTGGTCCGGCAATGTCGGCATGACTGCCGGCGCGTGCGTGCGGTGCCAGCGGTGAAACGGTACTTTCGGCCAGTCCGGCTTGAAGCGGAATTTGCCGTCCGGATAGGCGAAGCCGTTGAGATAATGCGCGGTCGCGAAATCCGGCTGGCAATCGATCCAGCGATTGGCCTCGAACGCGGCGAGGTCGCCCCAGCCGGATTGCTGCAGCGTTGCATCGATCAATTGCCGCGGTGTCATGGCAAAGCCGGGATGCTCGGCGCCGACGCGCTTGGCCAGCGCGCAGATCACCTCGTGGTTCGAGCGGCATTCGCCCGGCGGATCGATCAGCTTCGGCCCGAACAAAAGGTATTGGTTGCCGCCGGCGGTATAGAAGTCGTCATGCTCGACGAACATGGTCGCGGGGAAAACGACATCCGCCATCTTGGCAGTGTCGGTCATGAATTGCTCATGCACGCAGACGAACAGATCGTCGCGGGCAAAGCCCCGCTTCACCATATCCTGCTCCGGTGCGACTGTGACCGGATTGGTGTTCTGGATCAGCATGGCAGTCACCGGCGGTCCGTCGAACAACGCCTTGCGGTCACCAGTCAGAATGGCGCCGATGCGCGATTGATCGAGCATGCGGATCGATGGGTCGCGCTCGTCGGCCCCTTCGATCAAACTCGTATTGAGATGGAATATCGCGCCGTTGTTGTGAAAGGCACCGCCGCCTTCGAGTTGCCAGGCGCCGGTGACGGCGGCAATGCAGCTTGCGGCGTGCATGTTGAGCGCCCCGTTGCGCGAGCGGGCAAAGCCGTAACCTAGTCGGAAATAGCTGCGCTTGTTCTCGCCAACGAGACGGGCGAAAGCCTCGATGGTCTCGACCGGCGCCCCGGTGATGTGCGACGCCCAGTGTGGATCGCGGCTGCGCAAATGTGCGGCAAGCTCGTGCGGCGCGTCGGTATAGCGCTCAAGATAAGCCCAGTCGGCTTTGTTGTCGCGGAACAGACAATGCATCACCGCGCAGGCCAGCGCACCGTCGGTGCCTGGCCGGATCAAGACGGCCAAGTCAGCTTGCTTCATCGTGCCGTTCATATAGACGTCGACGGCTACGATCTTGGCGCCGCGTTGTTTGCGCGCCCGCGTCGCATGCGTCATCACATTGACCTGGGTGTTGACCGCATTGGTGCCCCAGATCACCACCAGATCGGATTTCGCGATTTCACGCGGGTCGGCGCCGGCGAGAAGCCCGGTGCCGGCGATGAAGCCGGTCCACGCCGGGTTGACGCAGATGGTGGAGAAAAACCCGGAATACTTCTTGACGTGGCGCAGCCGGTGGATGCCGTCGCGCATGACGTAGCCCATGGTGCCGGCATAGAGATACGGCCACACCGCTTCGGAGCCGAAGGTCTGCTCGGCGCGGAGGAATTGCTCGGCGACGAGGTCAAGCGCATCGTCCCAGGAGATCGGCGCGAATTGGCCGCTGCCTTTCGGGCCGATGCGGCGCAGCGGCGCTTTGAGCCGATCGGGATGATGCACCCGCTCGGCATAGCGCGCGACTTTGGCGCAGATCACGCCGGCGGTGTAGGCGTTGTCTTCCGCCCCGCGCACCCGCCCGATCGTGTTGTTGCCGTAGACCTCGACCTCGAGCGCGCAGGTCGAGGGACAGTCGTGCGGGCAGGCGGTCGCGGCGATCCTGGGGCGGACGGTCTGATTCATGTCGCTTGCACCTTAGCGCGTTCCCGGTGCCGCGAACAATTCGTGAAACGGCGGATGCCGGGGCGTTAGGCCGCGGCAGCCTTGCCCTTTGGCTGCACCTCGGCGGTGTAGTCGCCCATCAATTGCTGGGTGATCCGACCTGGCGTGAAGTTCCAGTCGGCGATCTGCGACACCGCAGTCACCTCGGCGGCGGTGCCGGTGATGAAACACTCGGAGAAGCCGGCCAACTCCTCGGGCATGATGCGGCGCTCGACCACCTCGATATTGTGGCGGCGCGCCAGCGCGATCGCGGTCGCCCGCGTGATGCCGGCGAGGAAACAATCGGCGATCGGGGTGTGGATCTTGCCGTCTTTGATGAAGAAGATGTTAGCGCCGGTGCATTCGGCGACGCGGCCCTGCCAGTCGAGCATCATGGCGTCGGCGAAGCCGCGCCGCTCGGCGCGATGTTTTGAGATGGTGCAGATGGCGTAGAGGCAGGATGCCTTGGCCAGCGCCGGAGCGGTTTTGGGGTCAGGTCGGCGATATTCGGCGAGGTCGAGCTTGATGCCGTTGAGGCGCTGCGCCGGATCGAAATAGCTCGGCCATTCCCAGGTGGCGACCGCGAGATGAATTTTGTTGTTTTGCGCGGACACGCCGAGCTGTTCCGAGCCGCGCCAGGCGATCGCCCGCACATAAGCGTCTTTCTGGTTGTTTTTTTCCAGCACCAGCCGCTTGGCGGCTTCGATCTCGGCAACCCCATAGGGAATTTCGAAATCCATCAGCTGCGCGGAACGCTTGAGCCGCTCGGAATGCTCCACGCTCTTGAAAACGACGCCGCCATAGGCGCGCTCGCCCTCGAACACCGCGCTCGCATAATGCAGCCCGTGGGTAAGCACGTTGATCTTGCAGTCGGCGGTGGGAACGAGTTTGCCGTCGAACCAGATGAGATCGGTGCGCTGGTCGAAGGGCACTGCCATGGCATTGCCTCCCTGGGCACGGACGGCCGCTCCGTACCGTAATTTTAGCCGCGCTTGTCGTTAAGGCCAGCGGTCGGCGGCGAGCTTTTGCGTCGGGAGGAGACTCCCGGTAAGGTCGCATTTGCCCTATTAAAGCGCCCCTCGGCGCTCGGACAACCTCGCGCCGCAAAACCGGGGGCGCGATATTGCCGCGAAATTTCGCTTTTGGGAGTAACAACCAAACCGAAATATGTCAATATAGCTGACATAATGGCTGACATTAGTCTGACAACGCCGACCAAGAGCCGCGCCGCCGCGCCCACCGAAACCGGCGTGGAAGGCCGCGAGCCCTGCTGGGATTTGATCGAGCTGTTGTTTTTTGCCTATCGCGATTTCGTTTCCGATCCGGACCAGCTTCTCGACAAGCTCGGCTTCGGGCGCGCCCATCATCGCGTCCTGCATTTCGTCAACCGCAATCCGGGCATGAAGGTCGCTGAGCTGCTCGACGTTCTGAAAATCACCAAGCAATCCCTTGGCCGCGTGCTCAAGCAGCTCATCGACGAGGGCTATGTCGTGCAGAAGGAAGGCGCCGACCGCCGCCAGCGCCTGCTTTATGTCAGCCCCGCCGGCGAGGCACTGGCGATGAAGCTCGCGGGCCTGCAGACCGAGCGCATCGGCCGTGTGCTCGACGAACTCGGGCCCCCTGCGCGCGAGACGGCGCGGCGCTTTCTTGCCGGCATGATCGGCGCTGAAGACCGTGAACGCGTGCTGCGCCTGATCGCGCGTGCCGACCGGGCGCGCGGCAACGGCCGAGACTGATCGTCATGCCGGCGCCCTTAAGCCCGCCCGACGACGCGCCGCATTTGCTGGTCGTCGACGACGATCGCCGTATCCGCGCGCTGCTGTCGCGTTTTCTGGCCACCGAGGGTTATCGCGTCACGACCTCGGAAACCGCCGGCGAGGCCCGCGCCAAGCTCGAAAGCCTCGATTTCGATCTGCTTATCCTCGACGTGATGATGCCTGGCGAGAACGGCTTCGATTTTGCCCGCGCGCTGCGCACCACGTCCGCGGTGCCGATCCTGATGCTGACCGCGCGCGACGAGCAGGAGAGCCGCATCATGGGGCTCGAAATCGGCGCCGACGATTATCTGGCGAAGCCGTTCGAGCCACGCGAATTGTCGCTGCGCATCGCCAGCATTTTGCGCCGGGCGCGGCCGCCGAGCGCGCCGGTCGCGGAGACGGTGCGCTTCGGCCCGTTCGTGTTTCATTTGGCGCGCGGCGAATTGCGCCGCGGCGAGGAAGCGATCCGCCTGACCGACCGCGAACGCGAAATGCTGCGCGTTTTGGCGACGAGCGTCGGCGAGACGGTGCCGCGCCAGGCGCTTGCCGGTAACGGCGAGAGCGTCAGCGAACGCACCGTCGACGTTCAGGTCAATCGGCTGCGCCGCAAGATCGAGAACGACCCAACCAATCCGCTGGTCGTGCAGACCGTGCGCGGCGTCGGCTACCGGCTGGTGGCGTCGCCATGAGCGGCGTCGTTTCCAACTTCGACGACAGCGTCGGGCGCCTGCGCAGCGCCGCAAGCCACTTGCTGACCGCCGCCAATACGGCGGCGGCCGCCGCCGGCTCGATCGCGGCGCCGGTGACCGGGCGCTGGGGCCGCTTCACGCTGTGGCTGAAAATGCTACTGCCGAAGGGGCTCTATGCGCGCGCGCTCCTGATCATCATCGTGCCGATGGTGGTGCTGCAGTCGGTCGTCGCGTTCATGTTCGTCGAGCGGCAGTGGAGCGTCGTCAACTATTATCTGTCCTCGGCGGTGGCGCGCGAGATCGCCACCCTGATCGACGTCTATAAGACCTATCCGCAAGGCGCCGACCGCGCGCAACTGCGCCGAATCGCGCAGGAGCGGCTCGGTCTGGTCGTGGATTTCCTGCCGGAGACGCAATTGCCGCCGCCCGGGCCGAAGCCGTTCTTCTCGCAACCGGACGCGACGTTGTCCGACGAAATCCGCAAGCAGATCACCGCGCCGTTCTGGATCGATACGGTCGGCCGCTCGTCGATCGTTGAAATCCGCATCAGGCTCGATGACACGATCATGCGCGTGTTCGCGCGCCGCGCCGACGCCTCGGATTTCAATTCCTGGATGTTCCTGGCGTGGATGGTCGCGATCTCGCTCGTGGTGTTGACCATCGCCATACTGTTCCTGCGCAACCAGATCCGGCCGATCGTGCGGCTCGCCGACGCCGCCGAGGCCTTCGGCAAGGGCCGCGAGGTCGCAAATTACCGGCCGCGCGGCGCGCGCGAGGTGCGGCGCGCCGCGGCGGCATTTCTGGAAATGAAAATGCGCATCGAGCGTGCCATCGAGCAGCGCACCACCATGCTGGCCGGCGTCTCCCACGACCTGCGCACCATCCTAACGCGCTTTAAGCTCGAACTGGCGCTGCTCGGCGACAGTCCGGAGCTCGAAGCCATCAAGAAAGACGTCGACGAGATGGCGGCCATGCTTGAGGCCTATCTCGACTTCGCCCGCGGCGATCTCGGCGAACAGCCGGCGCCGACCGACATGGCGGCCATGCTCGACGAACTGAAAGTTGATTCCGACCGACACGGCCACCGCGCGACCGTCGCCTACCACGGCCCTTCGGAAGTCACCGTGCGGCCGGCGGTCTTCAAGCGCTGCCTCGCCAATCTTGTGTCCAACGCCGGGCGCTTTGCCAAAACGGTCGCGATCACCGGTCATCGCGATCACCGCTGGCTCACGGTGACCGTCGACGACGACGGGCCTGGAATTCCCGCGAAGTTGCGCGAGGAAGTGTTCAAGCCGTTTTTGCGGCTCGACGACGCGCGCAATCAGGACGAGGGCGGCACCGGCCTTGGCTTGGCGATCGCCCGCGATATCGCGCGCGCCCATGGCGGCGATATCACGCTGGGTGACTCGCCGCTGGGCGGTTTGCGCGCGACCGCGCGCATTCCGGTGTGATGGCGCGCGGTTACTTCCGTTGCAGGTCGGCGGCAGCGCGGGCCAGGATTTCGACCAGATGCGCTTCGGCATCGGCATCGCCTTCGAGCCGCTTGCCGATGGTCTCGCGCAAGTGATCGAGCGCGGCTTCCGTCAGGGGCGGCAAGTTGCCTCGATCGTCGCGCTCGCCGCGTGAGCGGCGCCGCCAGCGGTTCACTCGCTCGCCGACCGCCGCGAGGCGATCGAGGATGACGTCAACCACCTGCTGATTGGCCTTGAGATAAGCGCGGCCTTCGTCGGTGATGGTGTAGAGCTTCTTTGCGCCTTCGGCCGAAGCGGTAACGTAGCCGGCTTCTTCCAGGTAGGTCAGTGTCGGGTAGACGATGCCGGGGCTCGGTGAGTACCAGTCCGCGGTCTTCTCCTCGAGCAACTTGATGATCTCGTAGCCGTGGCGCGGCGCTTGTGCGATCAGCGCGAGCGCGACAAGGCGAAGATCGCCCTGCGCGAACATGCGCTTGGCGCGCATCCAGTCTTCTGGGTCCCTACCGCCAAAACCCCATTTGCCGTGCCCGCCGCCAAAACCGAAGCGGCCGCGCTGGTGTCGACCTGCTCCCCAATGGCCGTGGTGGTGTCCGTGTCCGTGCATTATGAATTCTCCTTTGCACTAAGATATATCTTTAGATAGCTCATATGGGGATGTAACGCAAGATATATCTTTACGCCGATTTGCTTGACGAAGGGCGGCGCTCCATCATTACGAAAATGCCGTCCCGCTCAGGGCGCAGCCTGCGGAAAGCCCAATGTTCGCGACCTTCTTCCACGAGCTCAAAGACGCCGGCGTCCCGGTGACGTTGCGCGAATACCTCACCCTGATGGAGGCGATGGAGCGGGACCTCGCCGGCCGGCGGATCGAGGATTTCTACTATCTCTCCCGCGCCGCCCTGGTGAAGGACGAGCGCAACCTCGACCGCTTCGACCGCGTCTTCGGCCATGTCTTCAAAGGCCTCGATTTCATTTCCGACGCGCTGACCGCGGAAATTCCGACCGAGTGGCTCAAGAAGCTGACGGAAAAACATCTCACCGAGGAGGAGAAGAAATTGATCGAGGCGCTCGGCGGCCTCGACAAGCTCCTTGAAACCCTGCGCAAGCGGCTCGAAGAGCAGAAGGGCCGCCACCAAGGCGGCAAGAAATGGATCGGCACCGCGGGGACGTCACCGTTCGGCGCCCATGGCTACAACCCCGAAGGCGTACGCATCGGCCAGGACGGCAATCGCAATTTCCGCGCGGTCAAGGTGTGGGACAAGCGCGAGTACAAAGACCTTGCCGGCGACGTCGAGCTCGGCACCCGGAACATCAAACTCGCGCTCCGCCGCCTGCGCAAATTCGCCCGCACCGGGGCGCCCGACGAGCTCGACCTCGACGGCACCGTCAGGGGCACTGCGCAGAAGGGCTACCTCGACATTCTGATGCGGCCGGAGCGGCACAACACCATTAAGGTGCTGCTGTTCTTCGATATCGGCGGCTCGATGGATTGGCACGTCAAGGCGATGGAGGAATTGTTCTCGGCCGCCAAGACCGAGTTCAAACACATGATCCATCTCTACTTCCACAATTGCCTCTACGAGAGAGTGTGGAAGGAAAACCGCCGGCGCTGGACCGAGACCAAGCCGACCTGGGACGTGCTGCACACCTATCCGCACGATTACAAGGTGATCTTCGTCGGCGACGCTTCGATGTCGCCTTACGAGATCGTCGCGCCGGGCGGCTCGGTTGAGCATTACAACGAAGAGGCCGGCACGGTGTGGATGGAGCGTGTGGTGGCCACTTATCCGCATTGCGTCTGGCTCAACCCGGTGCCGCAGCGCGAGTGGGATTTCACCGAATCGATCAAAATGATGCGCAATATCGTCAAAGGGCGAATGTATCCGCTGACGCTCGAAGGCTTGGACGCAGCGATGCGGGAATTGGGGCGGTGAACGTCCTTATCGCTTTGCCTGCAACGGGCTAAGGGCCGTACAAAACGTCTTCCGAATCGTAGAAACGGCTCTATGTTGGGCCATCGTCAACAACCGAAAGGAGGTGATCCAGTGTCTCATTGTCTATCGCCGCGGTCGCCGGCATTCATGAACTGGATCCTCGCCTCTGCCGAGGTTCCTGCCAGGTGACTTAAATCCGTCACCCGGCTCATGGGCGCGGGGAACGATATCGCCTCGCGTAACCGGGCCACGGCCTGACAATGGAAGGGTCGTCCGCGAGGGCGGCCCTTCTTTGCGTTTGGCGGGCGATGCGAATCGTACCTTCCCGTCAGCGATCGAAGCACCCACATTGTCCGTTGCCAACTTGGTAGGAGGTGCCGATGCCGGCCGAGAAATTCGACTTTCGCAGCGCCGAGGGTCATCAGCTTGCCGCGCTGCTCGACCGGCCCGATGGCGAGATTCGCGCGGTCGCGTTGTTTGCGCACTGCTTTACCTGCGGCAAGGACAACCGCGCGGCGCGGCGGATTGCCGAAGCCTTGGGACTCGGGGGTATTGCGGTGCTGCGCTTCGACTTCACCGGGCTTGGCATGAGCGAAGGCGAATTCGCCAATACCACCTTCTCATCCAATGTCGACGATCTCGTTGCGGCCGCCGATCACCTGCGGCGGACGCTCGCGGCGCCGGCGATTCTGATCGGTCACAGCCTCGGCGGTGCCGCGGTGCTCGCTGCCGCGCACCGGATTCCAGAAGCGCGCGCCGTGGTGACGATCGGCGCGCCATTCGATCCCGCCCACGTGATCGGGCTGCTCGGTGACCGCGTTCATGACATCGGCGATAAACAGGAAGTGGAAGTCACGCTCGCCGGCAGGCCGTTCAAAGTCCGCCGCAGCTTTCTCGAAGATGCCAAACAGCAGAATCTGGCCGAGCGTATCGGCGCCCTGCATAAAGCGTTGCTGATCTTCCATTCGCCAACCGACGATATCGTCGGCATCGACAATGCGAGCCAGATCTTTCTAGCGGCCAAGCATCCCAAGAGCTTCATCTCGCTGTTCGGCGCCGACCATCTGCTCAGCCGCCGCAGCGATGACGCCTATGTCGCCAACGTCATTACCGCCTGGGCGCAGCCTTATCTCGACATGACGGCCGACGCCGAAACTGACGACGACACCGCGCCGGGCACTGTCATCGTGCGTGAGACGGGCAAGGCTAAATTCCAGCAAAAAGTCATCTCCGGGAAGCACAGTCTCATCGCCGACGAGCCGATCGACGTCGGCGGGCTCGACAGCGGCTTGAGTCCCTACGATCTCCTTCTCGCCGCGCTCGGCGCCTGCACGTCGATGACATTGCGGCTTTATGCCGAGCAGAAGAAATTGGCGCTCAAGCGCGTCGAGGTGCGGCTGCGCCACGACCGCATTTACGCTAACGACTGTGCCGAGTGCGAGACCAAGGAAGGATTGATCGATCACATCGAGCGGGTCATTACGCTCGAAGGCGATCTCGATGC
>CAYWNY010000097.1:0-13992 GCA_964459765.1 uncultured Hyphomicrobiales bacterium
GTTTCCAGATAGAACTCGGCGGTAAGATCGAGCACGGCGAAATATTCGTCGTAGAAGGCCTTGGTACTCGCCGCCTTCTCGACTTCGCCGTTCGCGATGTCCTCGTAGAGTTGCTTATGCGCCTTGACGTGCCGCTCGATGTTCATGGTCATAAACGCGGCGAGCTGGACGAAGCCCGGATACACCCGGCGGAACGCGCCGGGAAAGCGGATCGGCACCGAGGCGGTCAACATTCGCTCGAACCAGCCGATGTCGCGTTTGTTGGCGAGCTCGTTGACCTTGGTCGGATTGACGCGGCAATCGATCGGACCGGCCATTAACGTCATGCTTTTCGGCTGGGCCGGATGGCCGTCCTGCGCCATCACCGCAGCCGCCGACAGCACGGCGACGCAAGGCTGACAGACCCCGAGAATGTGCGAACCCGGTCCCATCGTGTCGAGGAACTGGATCAGATGCTCGACATATTCGTCGATGCCGAACCGCCCTAAAGTGATCGGGACATCGCGGGCGTTGTGCCAGTCGGTAATAAAAACATCGTGGTCGGGCAGCATGGTGCGCACGGTGGCGCGCAAGAGCGTCGCGAAGTGACCCGATAGCGGCGCCACCAGGAGCACGCGCGGCTGCGTTGCCGTGATGTCCTTCTTAAAGTGCAGCAGTGTTCCGAACGGGGTCTTGGCGGCGGTCTCTTCGCGCACCTCGACTTCGCGATTGCCGACAGTGACTGAAGTGATGCCAAAAGGCGGCCGGGTATGGGTCAGACCGGCGCGCGAAATAAGCGCATACGCGGCGGTCAGATTGCGCAGGACCCCATGTTCGTTGACGATCGGCTGACCCCCGGCAGCCATCGCCATGGTTGCCCAGGCACGGATGGGGGTCATCATGTCGGTTTGCGTCTGATAAGCGAGGTACAGCATCCCGTTACCCACGGGTGCCGCAAGGTCCACCAGCGACGGCGATGAACCCTCTCGACCCCCAAGCCATCGAAAACTAGTGCATTTTTTGTTGCGCTGCGACAAGATTGTGAACATCTTGCACACAGGCGCGGGGCAGGCTTGGCTAAATTGAAGGCAGGTAACCGGCTTCGCTTGATCGAGAATACGCTCTCGGTCAGCAAACCTTTGAATATACGTCGATTTTTGACGAGATAACAACGATGTCCAAGGCCGTCCTCACCATTGCCAGCAAGAATTACGGCTCATGGTCGCTGCGGGGCTGGTTGCTCTGCAAAATGGCGGGCATTGATTTTGACGAGCGGCATGTCGGGAGCGACGACCCTTCGACGCGCGCGGAATTGCTGCTGCTGTCGCCGTCCTTCCTGGTACCGCGGCTCAGCCACAACGGCCTCGACGTATGGGACACGCTGGCGATCGTCGAATATCTGCACGAGATCGCGCCGCAGGCAGGCTTATTGCCGGTCGACCAGGCGCAACGCGCGCATTGCCGCTCGATTTGCGGCGAAATGCATTCGGGCTTTTCCAATCTGCGCTCGGCGTTACCGATGAATCTGAAAGCGCGTTTCCCGGGCTTTAAATCATGGGCCGGTGCGCGCGGCGACATCGAGCGCATCACCGAAATCTGGCGCGAATGCATCGCCAAGTATCAGGGCCCGTTCTTGTTCGGCGAGAAGCCCTGCTCGGCCGACGCCATGTACGCGCCGGTCTGCACCCGTTTCCTCACCTACGACGTCGCCGTCGATCCGGTATCGGCGCAATACTGCAAGACCATCATGGCGCTGCCGTTGATGCAGGAATGGATCGCCGCCGCCAAGGTCGAACCTGACGAGCTTGAAGAATTGGACGTCGAGTTTTAGCCGGCGGGCGGGCAGCGAGCCAAATCTCAGTCCCACTTCGGATCGCCGGAAAAGGCGAAGTAGACGATGCGGCCGCCGCGGCTGGCCAGCGCAGCGATCTCCGCCATTTCCCCGGCACTCAGCGTGAAATCGAAAATCGCGGCATTTTCCGACAGCCGTTCGACCTTGCTGGTGCGCGGAATGACCACGATCGATTGCTGCACCAGGTACCGCAGACAGATTTGCGCTGCGGTCTTCTTGTGGGTCGCGCCGATGCGGCGCAGCACTTCGTCGTTGCGCACATTACCGCGCGCGATTGGGCTATAGGCGACAACGGCCATGCCGTGCTCGCGGCAGGCGGCGATCACCTTCGACTGGTCGAGATAGGGATGGCATTCGATCTGGTTGCACACTAGCGGCTCGCTGCTGAGCGCCGTCGCCTGTTCGATCAGCGCCACGGTGAAATTCGACACTCCGATGTGGCGGGCAAGGCCGTCGCGTTTGACCTTGCCGAGCGCGCCTAGCGTCTCGGCCAGCGGTATCTGCGGGTTGGGCCAGTGCAGCAGGAGAAGATCGACTTCGCTCAAGCGCAGCCGCACCAGACAGTCGCGCGCGGCGCGCTCGAGTTCGCGGGGAGCGAAATGCGACGGCCAGATCTTAGTGGTGACAAAGACGGCGTTGCGTTTGACGCCGGAAGCATGCAGGCCTTCGCCGACTTCACGCTCGTTGTCGTACATTTCGGCGGTGTCGATGTGCCGGTAGCCAAGCCGCAAGGCCTGTTCGACCACGCGCGCGCAGGCGCGGCCGCGCAGATCCCAGGTACCGAGGCCGATGAGCGGAATGCTCGCGTCTTTGGCTTCGACGGAAGGGATGGGTTGGGTGTTTCTGCTTACTTCGGTCATGCGCGCGCCTTAGATCGTGATCCGGATCCGATCAAGATAGAATCCGATCACGATATGTGGCGCATGATCTTTTCGGAAAACCGGTTCCCACTTTAGCGCTAAGGGCGCGCCTTCACCGGTGCTTAGCGCCCAGCACGGCGAACGCGGCCTCGGGCGCACCTTCGATGATCTTGAGGAGCGCACGGGCGGGTCCGCGCGGCGAACGTTTGCCCTGCTCCCAGTTTCGCACCGTCTCAACCGGTACGCCAATCTGGGCGGCAAAGGCGGTCTGGGTCAGACCGGTCTGGCCGCGCACATTGCGGGCGTAAGCGGCGTCGACGAAGCGGCCATTTGCCACCGGGCCTGCGCCGTTGACGTGTGACGAAGCATGCCTATCGGCAAAGGAGATCGCCTGTTCGCTGCCATCGGGCAGCACTTTGACCAACCGTCCATCTGCTTTAAGTCGCACGCGCAGCATGCGCTCGCTCCGGTTTTTCCGGCCGCTGGCACCATAGCTGATTCGCACTAGTTTCAATGAGTTAGTAATGCAATCTCGGTAGTACGCCAAAGCGCGATAAGGCCATTGGCCGACATCGGCCAATGTCTGACATGGGACCCGTTCATAGCCGGTCGAAGAACTTCAGCAGCAAAGCCCGGTGCGCGGTCTCTCGGGCGAGGCAGGCTTCCCGCATAGGAATGGCCATCGAGCCGTTAATCTTGACGTCATAGAAGCCGCACGTGCTGTCCCGCGACGCGATCCAGGCACGCTGCATGTCGCGCAACGAGCCGGCCTGCCCGTCGTCGATGTCGGCGCGCAGTTTCTTGTAGTTGTCGTTGAGCAGATCGTCCCAGATCATTGTCTCGACCCGGAAACAGTCGGCCGTGCCGAGATTTGATTGGCCTTCCGGCGTCTTTTGACACGGCGTCGCGACCAGATTGAAAAGACAACGGCGTTCGGCTTCGGCGATATCGTCCTGGTTCTTTTCGGCGCAGCTGCGGACGGCCGCGACTTGTTGTGCTGTGGGCTTGTCGGACTGTGCCCATCCCGCCTCCACCAAAGCAAAAAGAACAAAAATAGCCAGCGCCGCGCGAATGGCGTGCCCCAGTACCGACGCTGTGCCACGCCGACGTCGGCAGCCGACCATGCGCAGCTGAACCGCGACCAACTTTCGTGAGCCTTCTTTAGCTCTTCGGCGGCACCACTTGCCCGCGGATTTCCCCCTTGGGGTTGGCCGCAGTATGGACGTTGACGTACCACATGCCCGAGGTGAACTGCTCGGCCTGCTCTGGGGTCAGCGTCGCCTCGCCCTTGATCGGTCCGGTGACCGCGGCGCCCTTCTCCGTCAACCAGATCACCGGCGGCGCCACATTCCCGGAAGCCGCCGGACCGTGAAGGTGCGCCATGGTCGGCTGTCCTGAAAGCCCGTTATAGGTGACATTCCATGTTACCACGCGCGTCGCCGAGTCATAGGTAATCTCGGCCGTTCCGGTGGCTGCAGTGTCCACCGGCGGCACCTGTTGCGGGCCGGTCAAGACGACCTTGAACGTCACCGGAGCCGCCAGCGACGGCGCCGCCCAGACGGCGAGGCCGACCAACCCTAGAATGACAGGGAAAGCGCGACGCGTAAGCGAAATCCTCATGACCTGCCTCCTTGTAAAAGGGGTGCTTAGCAACGATCGAAGCTTATCGGTCCTGCCGGCAGCGGTCGATTGGCGCGCAGCCGAAATACCGGTAACCCGGCAATCAACTAGTTTTGACGAAGCCATCGCAACACGACAAAAATACAAAACGAAGCCACCAGCGCCACCGGCCACCGTCACAAACCGTAGCTTCGGCGCCAGCCGTTAGGTCTTCCTGCATGCAGAACCTGCAGATCAACTCCCAGCGCCTTTGGGATACGCTGATGGAGACAGCCAAGATCGGCGCCACCTCGAAGGGCGGCATTTGCCGGCTGACGCTCACCGATCTCGACCGGCAGGTGCGCGATTGGTTCAAGGCGCGCTGCGAGGCGCTCGGCTGCACGGTCATGGTCGACGAAGTCGGCAATATGTTCGCCCGCCGTGCCGGCAAGAACGACAAGCTGGCGCCGATCGCCATGGGCTCGCATCTCGATACCCAGCCGACCGGCGGCAAATTCGATGGTGTGCTTGGCGTGCTCGGCGCGCTCGAAGCGATGCGGACATTGCACGAGACCGGCTACGAGACCAACGCTCCGATCGAGATCGTTAACTGGACCAATGAAGAGGGCTCGCGCTACGCGCCGGCGATGCTGGCCTCGGGCGTCTTTGCCGGGGCGTTCACGCCGGAATTCGCCTATTCGCGCACGGACCGCGACGGCAAGGCTTTCGGCGATGAATTGGCGCGGATCGGCTACAAGGGCGGCGAGAAAGCCGGCGCGCACAAATTTGCCGCGATGTTTGAACTGCACATCGAGCAGGGCCCGATCCTGGAAGCCGAAAACCGCATGATCGGCATCGTTCAAGGCGTGCAGGGCATGCGCTGGTACGAGGTCACGGTGACGGGTGCGGAGGCCCACACCGGCGCGACACCGATGCGGTTGCGCAAGAACGCACTCCTTGGCGCAGCCCGCATGATCGAGCGCATTGATGCGATCGCGCTGGAACATACGCCGAACGCCGTCGGCGCCGTCGGCCTGATCGAGAACAAGCCGAACAGCCGCAACGTCGTTCCCGGCGAAGTGTTCTTCACCGTCGATTTCCGCCATCCCGACGACAATGTCCTTGACGTCATGGAGGCCAAGCTCCGCGCATCGCTGACCGATATCCTGCAGCCGCTGAAGCTCAGCTACAAAGAGACGCGGATATGGGATTCGCCGGCGGTTAAATTCGCGCCGGAATTGATCAAATGCGTGCGCATCGGCACCCAAAAGGCGGGATTTACGTCACGCGATATTATCTCCGGCGCCGGCCACGACGCCGCCTACATCGCCCGTGTCGCGCCAACGACCATGATATTCGTGCCCTGCCTCGGCGGCGTTTCCCACAATGAAGCTGAATCGTCGACTCTTGAGGAGTGCGCGGCCGGCGCGCAGGTTCTGCTCAACGCGGTTCTGGAATACGACCGGCGGCTAGGCTGAAGCGCGGGCCGCGCGCACCGCGCTTTTCCAATCGAAGTCTGTAGCGCGACCTTCGACGATGGCGTAAGCGCGCTCAGTGGTCGCGTTCAGCCGCTCTTCGACCAAGCGCCGCATGGTTTCGACCGTTTCGTCGTCGGCTTCCGCCGGCACCCGGATCGGCTCTCCGACCGCAACCGCCAGGCGCCCGAGCGGGAGATTGATGGCGGATCGATCCCAGTTATTCAATTGGATGCGGCGGCTCGACGCCACCGCCAAGGGAATGATCGGCCGCCCGGATGTGCGCGCCAACAGCACAATTCCGCGGCCGGCAATGCGCGACACTTTCGGAATATCGGCGGTAAGGGCCATGTTGTAGCCCTGCGCCAGCGCTTCGAGCATCGCTTTGAAACCGCTGACGCCGCCCTTGCGATGAAAATCGCGACCGCTCGTTCCCGAGCCGCGGATCGCGTCGACGCCGAGCCGCTTGGCGGCGATGGCATTGATCTCGCCGTCGCGATGACGCGAGATCAGAACCTTCGCGCGATGCTCGTCGCGCCGAAAGAACGGCACCATGAAATGCTGGCCGTGCCACAAGGCGATGATCACCGGAAGATCTGGCGCGATGCGGCTATAGAAATCCGGCGGATCGATTGCGACAGAATTCGTCTTCCACACCAGGCGCAGATATTCGGCCGCCAAGAAGCCGACCGATTTTTGCACCCACGGAATAGTCCCCAAACGCCGCAGTTTCTTCATTCGTTGCCCGGCCGCCGACGCTGTTTCTACTCGTCATCCCCATGCCGATCAGGCGTGTTTTGGCGCCTTTCCCGCGGCACGGCAAGACGGCAGGTTGCGCGCACACTGCGCGGATAATCAGCGCGTTTTCTCGAAAATTTCGCGACCGATCAGCATGCGGCGGATTTCGCTCGTGCCGGCGCCGATTTCATAAAGCTTGGCGTCGCGAAGGAGCCGCCCGGCCGGAAAGTCGTTGATGTAGCCGTTGCCGCCGAGGCATTGAATGGTTTCGAGCGCCATCCAGGTTGCGCGCTCCCCAGCGTAAAGAATGGCGCCGGCGGCATCTTCGCGCGTGGTCTCGCCGCGATCGCAGGCCCGCGCAACCGCATAGACATACGCCTTGCTCGCACTGAGCGTGACATACATGTCCGCAAGTTTGGCTTGGATCAGCTGGAAGCGGCCGATCGGCTGGCCGAACTGGCTGCGCTGGTGCACATAAGGGATCACCAAATCGAGGCAGGCCTGCATCACGCCGATCGGCCCCGCGGCCAACACCGTGCGCTCATAATCCAGGCCCGACATCAGGACATTGACACCGTTGCCGACGACGCCGAGCACATTCTCGGCCGGCACCTCGCAATCGGTGAAGACGAGTTCGCCGGTGTCGGAACCGCGCATGCCGAGCTTGTCGAGCTTCTGTCCGGTGGAAAATCCCCTAAACGACTTCTCCACGATGAACGCGGTGATGCCGCGCGCGCCGGCGGTCGGATCGGTCTTGGCATAAACCACGATTGTTTCCGCGAGCGGGCCGTTGGTGATCCACATCTTCGCGCCGTTGAGCACATAACGGTCGCCGCGCCGATCCGCGCGCGTGCGCATGGACACCACGTCGGAGCCGGCATTCGGCTCCGACATTGCCAGCGCCCCGACATGCTCGCCGGAGATCAACTTGGGGAGATAGCGTTTTTTTTGCTCCGCGCTGCCGTTGCGCCTGATCTGGTTGACGCAGAGGTTGGAATGCGCGCCATAGGACAGGCCGACCGCGGCCGATGCGCGCGAAATCTCCTCCATGGCGACGCAGTGGGCGAGATAACCAAGCCCGGTGCCGCCCCAGTCCTCTTCCACAGTGATGCCGAGAAGCCCAAGAGCGCCGAATTGCGGCCACAACTCCCGCGGAAATTCGTTCGACCGGTCGATGTCGGCGGCGCGCGGCGCGATCTTTTCCTGCGCGAACGAAGACACCGTGTCGCGCAACATGTTGATGTCGCTGCCGAGGCCAAAGTCGAGGCCCGGAAGGCTGTTCGGAATCATCGCAACGCTCCATCCCGGGATCGCCGTAGCGACCGACGGGCGTCGTGCTGACGATAGCGGTTAGCCGAAGCTCTGTCAGCGTCGCCAGGGAGGTCAGGCGACCGCGGCCGGCGCAGGCGCCAGCATCCGATCGATCGCCGCGGCGGGACCGGGCCTACCGAACAGGTAACCCTGCATCTCGTCGCATCCGGCAAGCCGCAGCAGCACCCGTTGCTCCTCGTTTTCCACCCCTTCAGCCAGAACCTTCATGCCCAGTGCGTGCCCGAGCGTCACGATCGACTGGACGATGGCGCCCGCGTTATTGGAACGGCCAAGCGAGGTGGCGAAAGAACGATCAATCTTGAGCCGGTCGAAGGGAAACTTCTGCAGATAGTTTAGGCTCGAATAGCCGGTACCGAAGTCATCGAGGGCGAGCCGCACGCCAAGCGCTTTCAATGCCGTTAGCCGGGCTTGCGCTTCCTGTGGATCGTCAATCAAAAGCCCTTCGGTCACTTCCAGCACCACCCGCGACGAACTGATCCCGATTTCCGCCATGACCGCGCCGACCAGATCCACCAGCCAGCGGTCGCGGATCTGCAGCGGCGAAATATTGATCGCTACCGACAAATTCGGCCAGCGCACGGCGTCTGCGAGCGCGCGGCGCAAGACGATTTCGCCGAGCTGAGACATCAAGTTGTTTTGCTCGGCGAGCGGAATGAAGACCGAAGGCGGAATGGGTCCGCGGGTCGGATGGGTCCAGCGCGCCAACGCTTCGACGCCGACAATGGCGCCGCCATCGGCGGCGACGATCGGCTGATACGCGAGGTCGAACGCCTGCAGCTCAATCGCGGCTTTGAGCTCGCGCAACAAAAACCGCCGTTCAACGGAATCGGTTTCGACACGCGGCTCGAAACGGCGCGCTTGGCCGCGGCCGTTGCGCTTGGCGGCGCGCATCGCCAGGCTGGCGCGCCGCGCGATCTCCTCGCCGCTTGCTCCATCCTCGGGGGCCTGGGCGACACCGATGCTGGCGGTCAATTGCCACATGCGGTCGGTGAAGATCGGGCGCGACAACGAAGCCCGTAATGCCTCGACGAGAGTGGCGGCGACGTTCGCGTCGCCGCCGGCCATGATCGCGGCGAACTGGTCCTCTTCGAACCGTCCGAGCCAGGCGCCGGCCGGCAGCCCGACCGTGAGATGCCCAGCGACCCGGACCAAAACCGCATCGCCGCCGGCCCGTCCCAGCGTGTCGTTGACTTCGCGAAATCCGTCCAGACCGATGACCGCGAAGGCGACGTTCGCAGCACCGCGGCCTGCCAGCGCTTCGCCGAGCTTTTTGAGAACGACGTGATGGTTGGGCAGCCCAGTCAGCGTGTCTTGGTCCTGCAGCTTGCGAACCATTTCGGAGCTGCGATCAAGCAAGCGCGACAGCTGACTTGCGGCGCGGAGCACGAGGAGGCCGCACAACGCCAGCAAAAACCCGACGATCGCCAGGACGCCCCAAAAGCGCTCCATGGCGCCGACGATTCCGCGGTTGCCGATCCAGCTGAACCAGCCGACGATGCGGCCGCGGTCGTCGTGCAACGATTGAAATTGGCGACCGGCCTCGCCTATCGGATTGGCATCGAAGCGAAGATCGGCGAGACCCGAGCGCCGTGCGATCGACCGCAACTGTACGTCGTCGGGGGCGTCGACGTTGCCGAACTGTGCATGGAACTCGTCGAGCGCCACGGTTAGCGCCGTATGCTGCTCGGCCTCAATGCGGCTTTCGCTGATGCGCGTAAACGTAAAGCCGACCGCCGCGCACAACATGAATGCGCAGGAAATGAACAGCGGCAGAAACCAAGCAACGTGCGCGATGGTCAGCCGAGCTCCGCCGCCGTCAAGCGCGGACACGCCGTTGCGCAATCGTCTTGCCGCCCATCCGCGCCGGGCCGCCGCAACGACCGCCATACGCCCGCCCCATACTAACGCTACCAGAAGCCTCGGTTTTAAAGACCGCTGATTAACAGCGAGGAAAAACGCATAGCGCGTCGCGGTGCGGGGTTTTCAACAGTCCGCCGAGCGTTCGCGCCAACGTTAACATTGCATTAAACCGCGCAAGCCGTATTTTGCTGCTCGGGGGCGGTCCGCCGGACCGAATTTCAGCATGCGAAGCCTTCGGGCATCGAACAGTTGTCGCGCTTCGGTCGCTTTTGCCATGACCGCCGGTTTTGTCGCGGCAACCTTGGCTGCGCCGGTGTGGGCGCAGGACTGCCCGGGCAATCCGGATGCGCTCGGTACGAGCCGCGTGCAGACCCTTGAACCTGGCACCCTTACGCGGGTGGGCGTGATGCAATACCCGCAAACGTTGCCGCTCTCCGACAAAGAAGTGGTTTTGACCTTCGACGACGGACCGCTGCCGCGCTACTCCAATGCTGTGCTCGATATTCTCGCCGCGCAATGCGTCAAAGCCACGTATTTCCTCGTCGGCGAGATGGCGCGCGCCTACCCGGCCGCCGTACGCCGCATCTATGAGGCCGGCCACACTGTCGGCACCCACACAGAGCATCATCCGTCGCGGATGCAAAAGTTGCCGATCGAGAAGGTGCGCGCGGAGATCGACGACGGCATTGCCGACGTCGGCACCGCTCTCGGCGATCCCAAGGAGCTCGCGCCATTCTTCCGCATCCCGGGGTTAGCGCGTTCGGACGCGATCGAAGAGGAACTGGCGGCGCGTTCGCTGGTGGTGTTCAGTGCCGATGTCGTCGCCGACGATTGGTACCGCCGCATCAAGCCGGCCGAACTCGTCCGCCGCGCAATCAGCCGGCTCGAAGCCCGCGGCAAGGGCGTTTTGCTCCTGCACGACATTCATTCGGCCACGGTTGCCGCACTACCCGATCTCTTGAAGAAGCTGAAAGAAGGCGGTTTCCACATCGTTCACGTGATACCGGGCGCCGGCGATCGTATCGAGATTGCCGCCGATCCCGCGCCGGCAGACAATAGCGATCCGCCCTGGCTGGCGGCGCTCGCGGCGCTGGTCGAGGATCGCGTCGATCTGCCGGCACCCGACGAGAATTTGTTCGCAGCCGATTACAGTCCGTGGCGCGCGGTGGTCCTGGCCGATGATTCGGCGAGCGCAGTGTCGCTGGCGCTGCCGGCGGTTCCGCAATGGATCGAGCCGCCGGCATTCGAACTGGCGGCCGACGAGCCGCAATTGCCGGCGCCG
Source organism: uncultured Hyphomicrobiales bacterium (assembly GCA_964459765.1). Taxonomy (GTDB): domain Bacteria; phylum Pseudomonadota; class Alphaproteobacteria; order Rhizobiales; family Xanthobacteraceae; genus BOG-931. The sequence continues at coordinate 10,978 of CAYWNY010000097.1, forward strand.
GCACTGCCGGTTTATTTCGGCGCGTCTGACGCGTCCGGGTCGAATTGAGCCCGGCCGCGGCCGTTTAGTCGCGCGACGCCATGTAATGCGCCAACGCCTGCATGTCGGCGTCGGTCAATTCGTACGTGACATCCGACATCGACGCCACGCCGGAGCTTATGCGGGCGCCGGATTTATAGTCGCCCAGCGCCTTGAGCAAAACATCTTCGCGCTGGCCGGAGAGCCGCGCCGCGGCGCGGAAACCATTGTAGTCGTCGCCGTGACAAGACTTGCAGCGGTGCGAAATCGCAAGCTTCTCGCCCTGTTCGGCCAGCGCGTCGGTTGCAGCGGCGGGCTTTGGGGGCGGCAACGAGGCGTAATAAGCGCCGAGATTGCGGATATCTTCGTTGCTCAAAGCTCCGGCGATCGGGTTCATGACCTCGCTCTTGCGCACGCCGGAGCGAAAATAAACCAGCTGCCATTGTACGAATTCATCGGACTGACCGCCAAGCGAGGGCGTCAGCGATGTTTGCGAAACGCCGTTGGCACCGTGGCATGGCGCACAGCCTTCCGCGAGCGCCTTGCCGGCTGCCACATCGGCCGCCGATGCGCGCCCGCAGACCGACAAAATCATTGCAGCTATGGCGACAACAACAAATCGGCTCATCATGACGAACCGCAAAATAACAGGTCCAAGCCGGGGTTTCCGGCTTGGACCAACGTAGTCAAGAAGCGCGCTCCAACGGATGGCGCGATCGCGACACGGATCACTTGCTGTAGCTGATCCGGTAGATAGCGCCGGTGAAGTCATCGGCGACCATGAGCGAGCCGTCCTTGGCCGCCAGCACGTCGTTCGGCCGGCCGCGATACTTGCCGTCGGCGCCGATCCAGCCGGAGGCAAACTCAGTCTGCTTGGCATTCTTGCCATCCGGATCGGCGGTGATGCGCATCAGCCGGGCGCCCTGGAAGGTGTGGCGGTTCCAGGAGCCGTGCTCGGCAAGGATGATGTTGTTCTTGTAGTCGGCCGGGAATTGATCGCCGGTGTAGAACTTCATGCCGAGCGGCGCGACATGCGCTCCGAGATTAAGCACCGGAGGGGTGAACTCCGAGCATTTGTGGCCCATGGCGAGTTTCGGATCCGGAATATCGCCTTGGTGGCAATACGGATAGCCGAAATGCTCGCCGAGCTTGGCGACGCGGTTGAGCTTGTCGCTCGGGGTGTCGTCGCTGAGCCAATCACGCGCGTTCTCGGAGAACCAGTAATTGCCAGTGCGCGGATCGACGTCGCCGCCGACCGAGTTGCGGACACCGAGCGCGACGATTTCGGCGAGCCCGTTGGCCGGATTGACGCGCCGGATCTGCGATGTCGACGTCGGCGGCAGACAGATGTTGCAAGGCGGCCCAAACGGCACATAGAGCCAGCCTTCCTTGTCGAACGCGAGATATTTCCAGCCATGCGCCGGATAAGACGGCATGTCGTCGTAAACGACCTGCGGCGCCGGAATGTTGTCGAGGTTGGCTTCCGGATTTTCGTATTTGTAGATCTTGTCGATGTCGGCGACATAGAGCGCGCCGTCCCGGTAAGCGAGGCCGGTCGGCATCTTCAAGCCCTTGAGGACGGTCTTGACCGCGCGCTTGCCGCCTTGGTCGGTGACCGCATAGACGTTGGTCGCCAAGAACGATCCGACAAAGAGCGTGCCGTCCTTGCCCCAGGCCATCTGCCGCGCTTGCGGCAGGCCGCTCGCCCACAGTTCGATCTTGAAGCCGGGCGGCAGCTTGATCTGCGCCAAGGTGGCCTTGATCTCGTCATCGGTAAAACCGGTCGGCGGCGGGAGCGTATTGAGCACATGCGTGCCCTTCTGCTCCTGCGTCTCGTCGCCCATAAACCAGTCGTCTGGCGGATGCAGCCAGAAATCCTTCTTGGTGGAATCGTAATGCTTGAGGTCTTCGGTGCGAGCGCCGGATGCGAACAGCAATCCCGCGACGGCAACCGCAGCCGTTGGCGCGATGACTGTCGCGGCACCTGGTTTGAACTTCGCTAGCAGACTCATTGCATTTCCTCCCTTGGATTATTCGGAGGCTGTCAAAAGTCCGGCCACATGCAGAAGTTTTGGCCACATGCCGCCGCAGTTGATCGATCCGCAGGCCAAGTCCGCGCCCCAAGCTGGCCATCGGCCATATTCCCGCCGCTTGTCGAAAGCTTTCGAACAAGCCCGAGAATGAACCGTGAATCGTCTGCGATCTGCCGGTTTCCGTTCCTCCCTTTCGCCCTTTCTCGGTCTATCGCCGATTGGGGCGTGCATCACCGGCAAGTTCATCCAGAGCGTACGTCGCCCCCAGTGTCTGTCAAGGCCGGTGCGGGCGGCTATTTTGGCGCTTAGGCGCGTTGCGGCATCCGCTCGAATGTCGGCAAGCCTTCGGCGATTTGGTGGAAAGGCTGTTTGTCGATGGTGTAGATGGCCATTTTCGGCCCGCCGTACTGCTTGGGGTCGTCGAGGGTGCCGATTTTTAAAATCACAAAAGGCATATCCGGCCGGCGGGTAGCGACGTGCGTGCCGCAATCGGCGCAGAATTCCCGCGTCACCGCATTGGCGAGATCGCTGCGGATAAAGCTCTTGGGCGCCCCCTTGGTGTAGCGGAAGCCAGTCGGCGGCACGACCATGAACATGTTGGGAGCGCCACCGCTGAAATATTGGCATTCGCGGCAATGGCACTGCGCTTTCAATATCGGCTCGCCCTCGATGACGTAGCGCAGATTGCCGCAGTAACATCCGCCTTCGAGTTTCGTCGCGTTCTCCCGGTGGGTTTTTCCGCCGACGCAGGGTGGCCGTCACGTTTTAGCGAATATCTGCGCGCGGGGCACGAGGCCCCGACGCAAACATCGGCGATGCAGCGTCGCCGGCGGAGAAAAAATCCAACCGTGCCCAAGCGGCATGCTCAAGCCATTCTTGGGACGAACAGCATCCCATTCGGGAAACAGAAAGAGCGCGAGCGCCATTGCCAGGCCGCGGGCGGCAACGACGAGCCGCGTGCGCT